>NZ_JAENSV010000019.1:0-102069 GCF_016613265.1 Pseudomonas sp. MF6751 | reverse complement strand
GTAAACGCTTCGATTTCAAGTGCCCGATCGAAGTCATGGGCGAGGTGATGCAGGAAGCCATGGCTATGCGGCATCATGCTCCAGCTTCAAATCAATAACCGTGTTGCACTCAGCTTCTGCAACCGCCTTCTCTTCAAGTTTTTTTCTGCTTGAGGCCGCTACATTTATATATTTTTTATTTTTTGTTTTGTGGTCATAAACATACAGTTTCATAGTGCCACCAAGATGTGTGATGTTTGGTTAAGGGACGGGCTTTAGCCCGTTCCAGGGAACACAGCGAAGCGTTTGAACCAGTTGTTATGTTCTTGAATGCAAAAGCTCAGCAATTTCTAATGCGATTTCTTCGATTGTATGTGTAGCTGTGCTACGGGCTACTTTGTCGGCAAGCGATGGGCTAAAGTCGACAACCTGTTGCTTTGTTATGTTGTGCCATATTGGTAGTAACACTTGCTCACCAGATACCGTTCGAGTGACAATTCCATCAAGTTCATAGTTTGTCCAACCTTTCTTGATGAATGATGGTGAAAGTACGACTAAGCCAACTCTGCTATTGGCAAGGCCTTTGTCGATTTTCTGTCTTAGACTATCTCCTATCCTAAGAGTCATTTCGTCATACCAAACACTCAAGCCTTGCTCTATCAGTGCATTAGCTAATGGACGTACGAAGTCGTCTTTGTCTTCGGATGCGTGAGAAATGAAGACATCGTGTGTTTCTCCGCCGGACTCTGTCGGAGGCGGTATGTTGTCACGAACTAAGCTTGGAACTTCTGTTAGGGGGCGTTCTTGTATTTCCGGCAACGCCCCTGGTAAAATACGAACCGATGCGTTTGTGCTGCCTCGTAGGCCCTGCATATCGACCACGACATACCAGCGGCCAGAACTAGTAATTTGCAAATTAACCGGAGAGCGTTTAGCCAGTCCGCCGATAAAGCGATGCCTTCTACCGTTCTTGTAGTTAGAGAACTCTGAGCTTGTCATTAGGCGAACATTAGCGCCACTTGTCAGTGTTACCTCTACAATTTCGCCACGCTTTCTATTTCCTAAGTCATATTGCAAAAAATTCAAAGTCCTTCTCCTTTTGCATAACTATTAATTAGGCAACATTTCTATCGCATAATCGCTGAGTGAATGTCGTATAACGCTCCATCGCCACACATAACCTCTTGATCAGCCTAAAAGGTGGTTTTGTAAGCACGACAGTATAACGTAAGAACGCGACAGTGATGCGTGCATAATTACTAATGCATTAGTGGAGTGTCCACTGTCTGCGTTTCGCCCGACCTACACGTCGCGCCAAGCCTTATCTGTCGCCTTACTCCTAAGTTATGCGACGATTCGCTCGCACCGCGGGGTGAAGTTTTGGGGTGTCGCGTGAGCCTGTCGCAGGTGCTCAATTTTCTGCGACATGAAATGCGATAGCTGTGGCTCTGCGACGGATTGGGTGCAACTCCGATACGGTCGCCATTTCTCAGGGCAGTGATCAGCAACCGAAGCCTGTCACACTGGCGATTTTATGCCTGCCACGAATGTCCGGAAATGGCCGTCTGCTGCCTGTCACCACGGCAGCTTTTGGCGGACTCCTACCTATTCTCGACGGAGGAGATGATCAACAACGTTCGAATTCGGGAGGTTTACCATTCCGTATGCGGCTCTGAATTACTTGCAGACCGACAACGTGCTGACATCTAAAAAATCCCGAGTTCAATTCCACCGAACGCCATAACTATCTGATTTGTTTATAGTTACTAGTTGGGGTACGCCGAATTTTCCAGCGAACTCCAGATGCCCGAAAAACCTACTCTCGCCGAAACATACCGTTCGTCTGGTGCCGCACCATCCAAGGTTCCAGAGAAGGCTTTCAAAATCTCTGGAACCCCCGAAAAACCCGCCTTCTGGCGGGTTTTTTCGTTTTGGCGTTCCGTCGGATTCCGCCAAAATCTTATGGATACCAGCCGAAAACCACCTCGATTTTCACGGGCAATCGTCCGCCCTGCCCGCCCCATCCTTCATCAGCAGGCCTGCACACAAATCAGCGACGAACTGGGGCATGGTCGTCTCGACGTGGTATCGGCTTATAACGATGATCGAGCACGAGCAAAACATTCGACATGGAGCTGTTCCTGGCGGATCTTCTCACCGGGTCGCATGCCATTCGCGAACGTCACCTACGCCAAGCAAAGACCATTCAAGCGGAGATCTCTAATCGCTTGCACAAAGATAATCCATGGACCTGGCAGCGAAAGCATCTCGCATGTTTTCTAAACCGTCACGTGAACCAGCACGCTGAATCGACGCGCTATTACTGGCTACTGACCGCGCATTTGCTCACTCTTCGCTTAGGAAAATTCAACCTATAGATGAAGGTCAAAAACCGGTCAGAAGCAGGCTGATGGTGTAAGTGGTTCAATTGACGTGTGAGGTTGTTTGGCTACTCGCTCGAAGTCATTGAACGAGTAGGGCTGCGTAAAAAATCAGACATCCACTGGCCACGTTCCGCGCCGCACCATTTCCCGCACCCGATCAGCACCATTGGCGCGTACCAGCAATTCCATACGGGCTTTTTCGATGTCATCGGCACTCCATTGCTCGGTGGCCATGGTGGCTTTTTCGTGAGACCAGCCATTGTCGTAGTGACGGACCACATACTGCTGTTGGTATGCCCACATCTCGGTGCCCGGAATCGGGGTCACGATAAACGGGTTGGCGTAGGCCATGCCTGCGCCCATAAGGCTGACGGCATAGTCAATGGTATTACCGATTTGCCCCAGGCTTTCGATGAACGGCTGTTCGGCAGCCGAGGCCGGCGGGTTGACGAAGCCGAGCATGAAGCCGCCCGTCACCTGAATTCCGCACTCGGTAAACATCTGGATGATCTCAAAGGTTGCCTGCTGAATCGCGTTGAAACGCGACTTGTTGGAGTTCACCAGGCTCTCTTCGTTGGCGCTCTCCACCGCAAGGTAAATGTTGTAGCAACCGTTGTCGGCGATTGAACGGATAAACGTCTTCGCCGTGAGACCGCCGCGAATGGCAGCGATGACGTTGCGGTAGTGCGGGCTTTTGAGTTCCTGCTCATCAAGTTCCGCCAGAAATCGCTCGCCCTTGTGCAGCAGCACCAGATTGAACAGGCTCAGCCCACCTTCCTCGACCCACGGCAAATGGTGTTTCTTCAACAACTTGCCGACCTCCATAGCGTACAGCGGGTCATGCATCAAGTGATCGTCTTCGATCAACACTTCGGTCACGCCTTGTTTGACCAAATCCGCCAGATGCAGGTCGAACCAGTCCAGCCCCAATGCCCGCCAGGGGCCGTTGATTTTGGGGATATAGCAGAAGTTGCAATTGACGTTGCAGCCTATGGTGGAAAAGATCTGCGCCCAGGCGCCGGTCTTGCGCACCCGCGCACCGGAGGAATGATAGGGCTGCAAGTAGTTGTTCATGTTCAGGAAACTGAAATCCGGCAACGGCATGACGCCCAGCCGCTCATCCAGATCCTGCCGGGCCGGGACAATGCTCAAGTAGCTGGATTTGCGCGTCGGTCGAACTAGTTGGCCACTGTAGCTGCGATAGGCAATGCCCGGCACCGCGTCGACATTGCCGCCTTCATGGGTGACCGCGTCGAGCAGCAGCGTGAAGGCGCGATCCGCTTCGTTGATCAGGGTGAAATCGAAAGGCGAGTCCAGCAAGGCATTCTGCCAGTCACCGCTGGAATGGGCACCGCCCGTCACCAGCAGCAAATTTGGATCGATGGATTTCACCAGGTCGGCCAGCGCCCGGGCGTTGCCCCATTGCACGGTGTAGTTGCACTGGATGCCGACGATGTCCGGTTGTGCATCTTCGATGATCTTGCGCATTTGCACATCGGTGAGGCCATAGCGGACCAAATGGCCCTGATCGACGTTCACCAGAGTGTTTTCCTGGGACCAGCCGGCGAATGGCGCGTCGACGATCTGCACCTCGTAACCGGCGCGCTTGGCCACCGTGGCGATGCGCAACAGGCCAATGGGCGTGCCGGCGCGTTTCATTACTTCGAACGTGTCGATGCCGATGTCGGCAAATGCGCTGCCCAGCGGTACCGGCTCAATCAGCCGCGTGTAAGGCGGCACGAACAGCAACACACGTGGCGCTTCGCCATTTGCGCGGCGGCGAATACCGCTGCGGCTGGACTTCAATGACGGTAGTCCCAGATGCTGGAGCGCAGGGCGAGTGGGCGCCACGCTGAATCGTGGCAGGTCGCGTTCAATTCTTGTGGCGCCTTCAGAGGCAATCAGGTCCATCTCAAAGCTCCTTTACAACAGTAATGTCGGCTTTGGGCTGGCCTGTTTTCGAGGTGGCGATAACGGCGCCGACGATGATCAGCAGTGTGGGAATAATCAGGATCGGGCTGGCATGGCTTTGCCCTATGGCCACCAGCAGCAGGGTCGAGATCAGGGGGGCCAGATAGGAGAGAGCGCCGAGCATCGCCAGGCTGCCGTGCTTGGTGGCGTGGTCCCAGGCGAAAAACGCCAGGCCCACCGGCCCCAGGCCAAGGCCGACGATGGCCGC
The DNA here is from genome assembly GCF_016613265.1 of Pseudomonas sp. MF6751. Classification (NCBI taxonomy): domain Bacteria; kingdom Pseudomonadati; phylum Pseudomonadota; class Gammaproteobacteria; order Pseudomonadales; family Pseudomonadaceae; genus Pseudomonas; species Pseudomonas sp. MF6751. The sequence continues at coordinate 97,527 of NZ_JAENSV010000019.1, read as the reverse complement.
CCATTGCCCGGCGCTTGGAATGACCGCGGTTTCAAACGCCAGATGGCAGGCCAGGCCGGCCACTGCGACGAGGCCACAGATGCCACCAATGATGCTGCTTGGCACGTCACTGAAACGGCGGTTGATCACCGAATAGGACGACCAGACCAGCGCGCAGGCGAAGGCGGCCAGGTAGCCGGCTACCGGCATGGCGGCGGCTTCATCCGAGGCGCGCTGTTGCATGATGAACGCCGTACCGGCCAACCCCAGCAGCGCGCCGAGTAACTGGCGTTTGCGCAGCCGTTCCCCCGCGCTGAAGGCCGAGAGCAGCACAATCAACAGTGGCCACAGGTAGGCGATCAGGCTCGCCTCGGCAACCGGGGCAGCCTTGAGGGCGAAAAAATACAGCGCGTGGTAGGCGAATATCCCTAGAAAACCGACCGCCCATACCGACCAGGGCTGACGCCAGCTGCGAAACCCCGCCATGCCGTTGCGGCCAAGGATGCACAGGCTCGCTACAAACGCGACGGCAAAACTCAGGGTCAGCAGTTGGAAGGGTGGAATGCCCTCGGTGAGGCTGGTCAGCAACGCCAGGCATGACCACAGGAACACCGCGATCACGCCGATGGCGGTGGCCGAGGCTGCGGCTCTGACAGACATCTGTGTTTTGGCAGTGTGCGTCACTTCGGTCATCTACGCCCCGTCTGATTTATCCTTGTCGGTGGGGCAATCATAGAAAGGTCCGGCCGGGCGGGTATTGATGAGCACTGCTGAAGATTTGTTCAGGCCTGCCTGATTCACCTTACCCGCGAACTTCGTCGCACCGTGGCCGGGGTCAGGTCGCGGTTCTTTTTCAGGGCGTGGGTGAGTGCGCTTTGATCGGCATAACCGACGCGGTGGGCGATCTCGGTGATCGACAGCGCGGTTTCGCACAGCAAGTCGATGGCACGGTTGAGACGCAAGGTGGCGATATGCGCAAAAGGCGTGCTATTCAAATGCCGAGCGAACAGCACGTAGAGTTGCCGCTCGCTGGTGCCTGCCACCCGTGCAATCTCGGTGGCGCTAAGCCGACTGTCCAGATGGCTTTCGATGTAAGCGAGTGCCCGTGCCAGGGTGAACTGACCATGCTCAGGGATGATTCCGGGCGGCAGCGTCAGCGAAGACAGCAGCAAAGTACTCCAAGACTCCGCCACCTGAGGTGAACTGGTCAGCAAGGGCGCGCTGCGGCTGGCGTAATCGAGTAAATGGCGGATTTCCGGGCCTATTGGGAAAAAGCGTTTGTCGGCCTGGAGTCTGGTCGACAGGTCGAGATTCTTGGGCCCGCCGAAGGTCGTGGCCGGCACGTCGAGTACCAGAAAGGTATTGGCCTTTTGCGCCAGAAACGCATGGCGAGCACCGGCAGGAATTACCACGCCCTGACTCCAGTCGACCTTGCCGGCCCGACCGTCGACTTCGATGTCCATGGAGCCGGACTGCGGCAGCACGAGCTGATGAAAGTCGTGATCGTGCAATTCGACTTGGCCCGAATACGAACGAAGGGCCAGTGAAACCGCTGGGTTATCGTGACTGCCCATAGCGCCTCTCCGTTGGCTCAGGTTCACATCATGCCTGAGTCAGAGAACCCGGTGCCACTCCCGCGAGCGCTCAGGGGAGATGCGACGGGTCATCGGCAAGAACTCGTGCGGGGCGCGGGCTGATTTCATCGCGGGCGAGCCCGGCTCCCACAGAGCGAAGCCCTGGCCTGGATAGGCCAGGGCTTTTTACGAATGACGACCCATGCGCCCATAGTGATATGGCACTTAGCCACTTTTCCAATTGACACCCCCTCCCCACTCCGTTAAAAACCCCGCCTTGCTTGCGTTTTTATCGAGACATGGATGTTGTCCAAACCCCCGCTGTTCAAATACCGCCGCTATTGGCTGGCGGTCATCATCGTGTTGCTGGCGATTCTTGATCCTTTCGGCCTGGCCAGTTCCAGCGACAAGGCGTCGGCGCAGTGGCTCAATCGTATGTTCGCCAGTCACTACCCGAGCCTTGGGCAGCAGCGGGTGGCGGTGGTGTTGATCGATGATGCCTACCTGATGCGCAATAACAGTTCGTGGCCTATGCCTTATGGCGAGCAGAGCAAGTTGTTCAAGCGCTTGCTGGCGTACAAGCCCCAGGCGGTGTTTGTGGATTTGCTTTATAGCCACGACCACTCGTTTGGCGACCCGACGCGGGGCAGCCAGTTGCTGGCGAATGTGTTTGAGCGTTATCAACGCCAAGGCATCCCGTTGTGGCTGGCCAATACTGGGTTGACTCGGGCAGAGGCGGGCCAGGCGAATACGCTGGCGCCGTTCATGCAGGTGAGCCAGCCGGCCCTGGTGGTGTGGGAAGGGGTGGATGACAAGTATCCACTGGCGATGCGCACACAGGCAGGGCTGATGGAAACTCCCGCCCTGTCGCTGTATCGAGTGTTCTGTGCCACGCAGCACTGCAAGCAGCCGCCGGTGGATATGCAAGCCGCTGCGCAGCGCCAGCCCATCGCCGTGCAGTGGGGGCTGAAGCTGGCGCCCGAACAGGCACGTATTGCCGATATCCGCCACTGCGCGCCGGCACGGCATTTTTTGCTGGATGGGGTGGCGCAGTTATTTCAGGCGGTGTTCTGGAAGCTCGACGACTCGGCCCAGGCGCGATGCCCTTATACGCTGACGTTGTCGGCCAGTGACCTGGAGGTCAGCGACCCCGATGACCAGGCATTGGTCGCCGAGTTACTGCGCGACCGCCTGGTGTTGGTGGGCGCCAATATCGCTTCCACCGGTGACTTGGTGGAGTCGCCGGTACACGGCCAACTCCCTGGCGTTTACCTGCACGCCATGGCGCTGGACAACCTGATCAATGCGGGCATGGACTACGACCATGAACCGGCCAATTTCCCCCACCTGCCGTTCAATTGGCTAGACCTGCTGGAGCTCGGGCTGTTGGCGTTGATCGCCGTGCTCAAGGCGCTGCACGCACGTCGCCTGGCGGGCCATCGCACCTGGAGCCGTTGGCGGCGCCAGGAAATCTGGTTTTTTACCTCGCCGTGCCCGTCGTGGCTGTTGGTGATGTCGATGTTGACGGGGGTCAGTGTGTTGCTGAGCCTCAATGACATCACCCCGGTCAACGTGCTGGGCATTGTGTTGCTGTCGTTGGTGCTGTTCAGCGAGCGGATCGAAGCCTTCTTCGACCGCGATCGCTGAGTGCACCGCTCTGCTATCTGACTCAAGGAAACCAAGGATGAACAGAAGCCTCATCGTTTTGCTCGCCGCCCTCTTCACCCAGGGCGCCTGGGCAGAAACCCACAGTATCAAGGCGTTCCTCGCCGACCCGGTGACAGTGCTGGACGAGCAGGGCAAGCAACAACGTGAGCTGGCGAAAAAGGACGCGCCCACCCAGCCCCTGCCGGTATTGCAGTACAACCAGGCGCTGGACCTGGTGCAGGTAGAACTGGCAGGCCAGAAGGTGTGGCTGGACACCATGGATTTGCGCATCGAACCCCCGCTGAACGTCGTGGACCTGCCCTGCCAGGGCCTGACCAAAAGCCAGGCCAAGGACAGCCGCAATAACTCCACCATCGGTTTTGGTGCCGGCTGCAATCAATAAAAAGGAGCGTTGCGGTGAGGGGATATCTAGTAGCAGCCAGCCTGTTGGCCAGTTCGGTGCTCAGTGGTTGCGCCACCTTGAAAGGCGCAGACCAGGCGTTTATGAACCTGGTGGGCCCCTCGACCCAGTCCAGGGTGCAGGGCCATTACGTGGATAACAGCGACGTACGCCAGTATTACAAGCTCGACCCACAGCGCCAGAGCCAGCAGCGTTTGAGCTACGACGGGCGTGCGGTACCGGCCGCTGAAGCGCGCCAGCAGAACCTGGTGGATATCCCGATGCTGCAAGGCTACTTGCAGGGCATCGTCACGCGCTTGTCCAAGGGCTGGCCGGGGGAGTTGCCGCCGCTGCAGGTGAAGATCACCGACAGCTATGGCTTCGGGCCGTCGGCAGACCCCTACGGCAACCTGTTCGTGCCGCTGGGCATGCTGGACAACGTCGCCAGTGAAGATGAAATCGCCGCGATGCTGGGCCATGAAATGAGCCACGTATTGCTGCATCACCATGACCGCATGGCCGCTTTCCAGCAGCAGAAAGACATGTTCACCACCGTCGCCTCCACGGTCGCCTTGGCCACCATGGCTGCCGATACGGGCGTGGACCGCAGCTCCGGTACGATGAAACTGTTCAGCAAGGACCCGGCCGGCACCCAGAAGACCATCGGCAACACCGTGCTGTACACCGCTCTGGCCAATACCTTTTCCGATCAGGTATGGAGCACCGCCTGGGGCCGCAGCCAGGAAGACCAGGCCGACTTGCTGGGCACCGACTTGATGATCCGTGCCGGTTACGCGCCGCGAGCCGCCACCCATAGCCTGGAGCGCCTCAACGACTTCCAGGGCAAGCAGAAGCCCTTGCTCACGGGGTTCCTCACGGCGCGCAAGAATGCCATGCAGGATTCGCTGCAGCAGTTCAATCTCAACCAGTTCACCAAAGAGCTGGACGTGCTGGTCAAGGATGGCTTGACCACCGGCATCACCGCGACCAGCCAATACTTCAACCGCTCACATATGTCGGCGATGGACCGCGACACCGAGCTGCGCCAGTACTTGCAACGCGAATACCGCCAGGAACGCCGCGCCCGGGTCAACCCGCAAAGCTGGTCGAAAATGAAGAGCACGCCTCAGGTGGCGAAGGCTTTGCAGGGCTATAAAGACGCGTACTTCGCAATTGATGCCCTGGAGAAAAACAAGGTGCTGCAGGCTGACGCTTTCATCCGCAAGGCTCTGGCCTCGCCGGTAAAAGACCAGCCGAGCATTCGGCGCACCGCCTATACCGTGCGCCTGGCCCAAGGCAAAAACAGCGAAGCGGTGAAAGAGTTGCAGGCGATCAAGGACTGGTCCCTGGCAGGGCCTTCCACCTATGACTTGATGATCAGCTACCACCTCAAGCGCGGTGACGGGCAATCGGCACTGGCGATGATCGACAAGGCAGAACGCAACCTGGGCTCGGAAGAACTGTTTATTACCGAGAAGCTGTTGGCCAACCAGCAACTGCAGAATGCGCAGCAGGTGCAAAGCGTACTGCGCAAATGCGAGCAGTACCCGACGCGCAAAGAGAACTGCAAAAAGCTCGCACCGGTCAAAGCCTGACGCCCCCGCGAGCGGACAATAAAAAACCCCGAACCAGTCGGGGTTTTTTATCGCCTGGCATCAGGCACGACATTCGATCAATTAGAAAACGTTGATCGGGTAGTCGGCGAACAGACGGATTTCGTTACCGCCTACGTTGTAGTTGCTGGCGTTGTTGGAAACGCGCAACCACGAGGCACGGGCACGCAGGCTCAGGTCTTTGGCTGGGCCGCTCTGTACCACGTACTTGAACTGGTTCCAGATTTCACGCTCGGTGCCATCGCCACGGCCAGTGCCGTCGTCGATGTTGGTGCCGCGCACGTAGGCAATGTTGTAGGTCAGGCCCGGTACGCCGAAGGTGGCGAAGTCGATGCCATAACCTGCTTGCCAGGAGCGCTCGTCCTTGCCGTTGAAGTCGGACCAGTAGGAGTTGGCCAGCAGGATGGTATTGCCGCCGTCGCCAATGCCGCCAGCGTTGCGGTAGCCACCGTACAGGTAGCCGGTGTCACCGGTGCTGCGCTGGTGAGCGAGGGTGAAGCTGTGCGCGCCAACGGCCCAGGTAGCGCCCAGGCTCCAGATCTTGTTGTCGCGAGCGTCCGCATCACCTTGGTTTTCCAGGGCGAAGCTGCGGTCCAGCTTGGTTTTGTAGCCGTTGAAGTCAAATGTCAGCGACTGTTGTTCTGGCAGGGCCAGCACGTAGTTGACGTTGACGTATTGCTTCTTCAGCACGTCCTGCATGTCGGAGGCGTACAAAGCAGCCGACAGGCTTTCGGTGAATTTGTAGCTACCACCGATGTAGTTGATGCTCTTCAAGCGGCCGCTGTCGCTGCCCTCGGCGCTCTTGCGAGCTTCCTTGGTGAAGTGACCAGCATCCAGTTGCAGGCCGGCGATCTCTTTGGAAACGATCGAGGTGCCCTCGTAGGTTTCCGACAGCAGACGCGAGTTGTCGTATTGCAGGACCGGCACGGCCGGCATCTGCTGACCGTATTTGATCACGGTGTTGGAGATACGCGCCTTGACGGCTGCGCCGCCTTTGGCCAGGTCGTTGGCGGCTTCTCCGCTGTCACCTTGCTTGAAGAAGTCGATACCGCCAGCGCCGCTGCGACCTTTACCACCATCCAGGCGGATAGCGTATTGGCCAATCACATCCACACCCACACCGACGGTGCCTTGGGTGAAGCCGGACTCGAACTTGCCGATGAAGCCTTGGCCCCATTCAGCTTTGTCCTGCTTGCCGTTTTTGTAGTCACGGCTGATGTAGGCGTTACGTGCTGCGATGTTCAGGTGGCTGTCTTCAACGAAACCCTTGGATTGCTCCTGGTCGTTTGCCATTGCTGTCGATGCGCTCAAAATCCCCAGAGCGATCAGACTCATCCGTTGCTTCAACATTTTCTTATATTCCTTATTACGGGTTGAGTACGCGCTGTGACACCAGGCTCCTGTTGCTTTTCTGGTGTCGACCTTGCCAGCAAAAAGAAGGCCCGCGGACGACTGAACTGCCGCGGGCCTTTTTTTATTGGATTTAGTCATGGTGGTTAGCCACAGGCGTTGGGCGCAATCCTATGCGGGCGTTGAACTATGTGTCAATTTCGTGAATCGTCTGTATTTAGGCGATATTCGTCTAAGCAGCGGGCTAAAGCGGCGGGATGAAAGCCTTGAAAACACCTTGATCAGCCCTTGAAAACACATTAAGTAACAAATCCGCAGGCAATGCGTTAGGGAATAGATAACGCGCGCAAATGCAAAGCATTACCATTCGCGCACAATTTTCCTGTCACGTCATTTGGATACACTCCCATGCCTGCCCCTCGCCTGACGCCTCTCTCCCTTGGGCTCTCTGTCCTGCTGTCTGCTGGTTTTGCCGGTGCGGCCACGGTCTTGCCCGAAACCTCGATCAGTGTGGAAGCAGACGAAGACGACCCAAGAGTCAAAGAGACCAGCACCGCCACGCGCACCGCGACGGCTGTTCGCTATGTGCCCCAGGCGATCGACTCAGTCAAAACCGAAAGCCTGCGCTCCTATGGCACCAACGACCTGGGCCAGGCATTGAGCGGTATCCCCAACGTCAGCAGCGGCGCCGATACACGCTTCGACAGCCTGCGCATACGCGGTTTCGACGCCAGCAATGACTTCTATCTGGATGGCATTCGCGACGACAGCCAGTACGTACGTGACCTGCATAACATCGAGCGTATCGAAGTGCTCAAGGGACCGGCCGCCGTGCTTTACGGGCGAGGCGGCCAGGGCGGGATCGTCAACCGGGTGAGCAAACTGCCAAGCCCAGGGCAAAAGTCCAGCATCGAAGCCCAAGGCGGCAGCAACGATTTGCGCAGCCTGTATGCCGACCTGAGTACCGACCCCACCGATAACATCAGCCTGCGCCTGAACATGGGCAACCAAGACAACAACAGCTTTCGCGATGGCGTCAGCGGCAACCGCCAGTTGTTCGCGCCGTCGATGAGCTGGCAGCTCACTCCAGAGCTGAACTGGCTGGTGCAATACGAATACAGCCGCTACAACCGCACCCCAGACCGTGGCATTCCTGGTGTCAACGGGCGCCCGGCGGATGTGAGCCGCAGCACCACTTACTTTGATCACGGCGATTACATCGACGATAAGTCCCAGTCCCTGCGTTCCAGACTTGCCTACGAGCTCAACGCCGACTGGCAACTGCGCCACACCCTCGGCGTGTTCAAGCTCGACAGCGATTTCGACAATACCTACCAGACCGGCTATGACCCGAAAACCGACACCGTCAGCCGCCAACACTGGCAGCAGGACCTGACCACGCGCAACGTGTTCAACAACCTCGAGCTGGAAGGCGGTTTCGACACCTTTGGCCTGGAACACCGCCTGCTCACCGGTATTGAGCTGGGCAGCCAGCGCCGTGATCCGAAGCTGTACTCCGCTCGCGATGGCAAGACGGTGCCGAGCCTGGACCTCAACCAACCCAATCGCCGCCTGAGCCACACCGGGAGCATGCGACTGTCGAGTAACAACCACACCGAAGTCGAAAGCCGCGCCCTCTACATACAGGACCAACTGCGCCTGAATGACCAGTGGCAACTGCTGGGCGGGCTGCGTTACGACCGCTTCGAAGTGGACACCACCAACAAGCTGCTCGACATCCAACAGAACGTGAAAAGCCACAGCACCAGCCCGCGCGTCGGCCTGGTGTGGACGCCTCTGGAGCACCACTCGTTCTACGCCTCGTGGAGCAAGACTTTCACCCCGGCAGGCGGCGGCCTGATCGGCATCACGCCGAACGCCACCGGCAACGTCAACGACCTGAGCCCGGAGTTGACCAAGCAAAAAGAAATCGGCGTGAAGAGCGACTGGTTCGATGAGCGCCTGAGCACCACCCTGGCTGTGTACGAACTGGAACTCTACAACCGCCGCACCAGCGACCCGCTGGACCGTACCATTACCCTGCTCACCGGCGAACAACGCTCACGCGGCGTGGAGCTGACCGCCACCGGCAAGATCGTCGACAACTGGTATGTGCGCGGCGGCGTAGGCCTGCAGGACGCCAAGGTCGAGAAGGACAACAACGGCTTTGAGGGCAAACGGATCAGCGACGTGGCCAAGCGCAACGCCAGCCTGTTCATCACCTGGAAGCCGGAGATGGGCTGGTACGCGGAAACCGGTTTGACCCTGGTGGGCGATCGTTACGCCGACAACCTCAACACCGTGGTGTTGCCTGGTTATGGTCGCTGGGACGCGCTGGCCGGGTTCCGTCAGAAAGAATGGGACGTGCGGGCAGCACTGAACAATATCGCTGATAAAAACTACTACGCCTCGGCGACCAGTGCGGCGCAGATTCAACCAGGTGAGCCGCGAAGCCTGGTGGTCACCGGTACCTACAGCTTCTGACACTCCTCATGGGAAACAAAGCCTGCTCCCACACTGCTTAGGTAGTGCCCACAACATCAGCGCCTGGCGCAGATCCCTGTGGGAGTGGGCTTGCCCGCGAAGGCGGTGTGCCAGTCGCCAAATCTTCAACTGAGCCACCGCCATCGCAGGCAAGCCAGCCCCCACCGTTGGTTTCAGGTGTTCTTTAGTTGCTCATCAACTCGCACAACGCCTGCACTTCGTCATCCGTGAACAACCCCACCGGGTAGCGCTCACTCATCACGCTGCGCAAATCAGGCAATTGCCTGACCTGTGGCGAGCCGTTCGCCTTCAACCAAAGGGCCAACGCATGGATGGCGTCTGCGTCGACCCGCAAAGGGTGGAACGTACGCGTGTTCATCAGGTGGACATCGGCATTCATTTCAGCGCTCTCTCCTGCTGCGTGAGCGGCTAACTTACTCAAGGTTTATGACAGAACTGCACGGTCATCCCCCTTGGGCCACTGTAACCTCAGCGATACAAGAGCTATGCCAATGTGCCCTGTTCACCGGCATGCAGGCATGAAAAAGCCCGCGACCGGGCTGGGTCGCGGGCTTGCGGGGAACACTGCAAAGGCGCAGTGCTCGTACGCCATCAAGGCGCTGTTACAACTGCACTCACTTTCGCTGCGGGGCTGGCTGCTGTTGGGTCAGGCAATGGATATTGCCCCCACCCAGTAACAATTCGCGGCCCGGCACCATCACCACTTCATGTTGTGGGAACAGGTTCTGCAGGATTTGCTTGGCCTGATCGTCCAACGGGTCATCGAAACTCGGCGCGATGATGCCGCCATTGACGATCAGGAAGTTGACGTAGGAACCGGCCAACCGCACGGTCGGATTACGCTCCTGGCTACCGTCAACCAGATCTACCCCGGCGCATTCCTCCTCAGTGGCATACAGCGGACCCGGGATCGGCATTTTATGCACGATGAACGAGCGGCCCTGGGCATCGGTGCTGCTTTGCAGCACGTCCATGGCTGCGTGGCAGCGTGGGTAGTTCGGGTCTTGCGGGTCATCGGTCCAGGCCAACAGCACTTCGCCCGGGCGCACGTAGCAGCAGAAGTTATCCACATGGCCGTCGGTTTCGTCGTTGAACAGGCCATCCGGCAACCAGATGATCTTGTCTACCGCCAGGTTATCGCTGAGCACCGCCTCAATGGCCGCACGATCAAGGTGCGGGTTGCGGTTGCGGTTCAACAGACATTCTTCGGTAGTGATCATGGTGCCTTCGCCGTCGACATGAATCGAACCGCCTTCAAGCACAAAGCCTTCAGTGCGGTAACGCGGTGCGCGCTCCATCTCGAGGATCTTGCCTCCCACCTGGGAATCGCGATTCCACGGTGCATACAGACCGCCGTCAAAACCACCCCAGGCGTTGAAGTCCCAGTTCACACCCCGTACTTCACCACTGCCGTTGATCACAAAAGTGGGGCCGGTGTCGCGAACCCAGGCGTCGTCATTGGACATTTCCACCAGGCGGATATTGGGTACGTCCAGGCGGGCACGGGCGTTTTCGTACTGGCTGGCGGAGACCGCGACGGTCACCGGCTCAAAACGCGCGATGGCCTTGGCCACCGCCACATGGGCCGCCTGAGCAGGCTTACCGCCCAGGCGCCAGTTGTCTGGGCGCTCGGGCCAGATCATCCAGGTCTGGGTCTGGGGCGCCCATTCGGCAGGCATGTGAAAGCCATCGGCGCGAGGTGTGCTGTGCAAGGTGGTCATGGCGATCAGGGCTCCGAATGGGATCAAGGGCAACTTTATAATGGATAAAAATCGGCTTTAACAGACTAAAAACATGATAGGTACTCGCGCCTGCAAAAAATAGCCGATAAGAATCGATAAATCACAGTTGCTCATCCAGCACTTTCGACAGCATGTCCACAAAGAAGTCCACGCTGCGTCTGGGCGTCACCATCGGCGGCTTGATTTTGAGGATATTCAGATAATCACCGGTAGGCTGCATGAAAATCCCCAGCTCCCGCAGCCGGTCACACAACAAGGCGGTTTCTGCAGTCGCAGGTTCGAGGGTCTTGCGATCGCGCACCAGTTCAAGGCCCAGATAGAAGCCCGAACCATGCACGGCACCGACGAGTGGATGGCGATCGATCAATTCCTCCAACCGTGCCTTGAAATGCCCACCTACCAGTTGGGCGTTTTCCCACAGCTTTTCCTCTTCCATCACATCCAGCACCGCCATGCCGATCCGGCAACTGACCGGACTGCCTCCTGATGAGGAGAAGAAGTAACCCTCGGCTTCCAGCGCCTCGGCAATTTCTCGGCGGGTGATCACTGCACCCAACGGCTGGCCGTTGCCCATGCCTTTGGCCATGGTGATGATGTCTGGCACCACACCTTGCTGTTCAAACCCCCAGAAGAAATGCCCCATGCGGCCGTAACCCACCTGCACTTCATCGGCGATGCACACGCCCCCCTCGGCACGGACCAGGCCATACACCTGTTGCAGGTAACCCGGTGGCAGGGAGATGCCGCCGGCATTGCCGTACACCGGCTCACAGATGAACCCGGCTAATTGACGCTGGCTCGCGGCGATTTTCGCCAGGTTATGCTCCACGCTTCGTACATAGTCCGGCGCGCTGTCCGGCCCGCGGAATTCACCGCGGTAGGTATTGGGCGCGGTCACCGGGTGTACCCAATCCGGGCGGCTGCTCAAGGCCCGGGGGTTATCGGCAATCGACGTGGACACGGCATCCGCCGCCACCGACCAGCCGTGATAGGCCTCCAGCACACTGAGCATGTCGCGCCCGCCGCTGTAGGCCCAGGCCAAACGAATCGCCAGGTCATTGGCCTCGGTGCCGCTGTTGACCAGGAACACCCGGTCCATGCCCTCCGGCGCCAACGCCAGCAGGCGCTCGGAGAACTCGGCAACCGCCGCGTAGTGAAACCGCGAGTTGGTGTTGAGCAACGACCACTGCCGAGCCGCCACTTCAGCCATTCGCGGGTGGCCATGGCCCAGCACGGCCACGTTGTTGAGCATGTCGAGGTACGATCGGCCCTGCATATCGATCAGGTGGTTACGCCAGCCGCGCTCGATACGCGGTGGGTCGGCGTAGTAGTGCTTCTGGGAGCGGGCAAAGCTGGCATCACGCCGGGCCAGCAGGGCTTCTGGGTCCAGTTCCGGCTCCGCATCACAGGCCAGGCCCAACAGCGCTGCGGGTGACGGGCACAACGCCTGCCACGCCAACGCCCGGGAAGGTGTGCAGAACAGCGGTGGCTCAAGGTCGGCGCGGCATAACTGCACAGTCAACGGCGCATGAACCTCGCCCAGCACCTGCCCTTTGACCAAGGTTGCGCCCGGCTTGAGTGATGTGCGCACGCCCCACAGGCGCAAGCTCAGACCGCCGTCGTGCAAACACAGCAAGCCGTCGGTACCTTCGCGCAGCATTCCCGCAAAGGGTGCTTCCAGCACCGTGCCGTGGGGCAGATGCAGTTCGACATGCAGGGGGAAGGTCTCGGGCTCTAGCGCACTGTCGGGGCGGGTGCGCGACAAGCGGTATTGCCCATAACGACTGGCCGCCAGCCCATGCACCGTCGCCGCTTGATCCAGCAAGCGCCGATCGATGCCGGGAGTCTCCCAATTGCCAGCCTCGAAATGCGGGCTGAGTACGCCCAGGTCGATCAGCGCAAACTCGCGGCCCACCAAGCCTGGCAATAAAGGCGCGAAGTCTTGGTTGGCGACGGGCGGTAATGGTTTGCCGACGCTGCGCAGAATCGCCGCTTGCATGAGTTCGAAGGGCACCGACGTGGCGATATGGAAGATTTCCCACTCGTGTTCGGCGTTTTTCTTTAGATAAACGTTGTCCGGGTCCAGGCGTTGCTGCTGCTCACTGCTGAGCACCAACACCGCCGCGCGAGCGACGATCAACGGCCACAACACCTCCAGCTCTTCGCGCTGCAACGGCGTGACCGCGTGGCAGGCCTGGATCGCCGGCAAGAGGGCAAACGGATCACCGTCGGCATGGTGCAACAACGCCGCGCAGGTCACCGACAGGTCGGCAATTCGCCAGGTGTGCACCAGATCGCCGAAATCGATCACGCCTTGTATGCGCCAGTGCCGCTGGGCATCACGCTGCCACATCACGTTGTCGTCGGTGATGTCCATGTGCACTGCTTGCCAAGGCAGGTGTGCCGCCAACGGCTGGACATGCGCCTCGACCTGCCTGGCCACCTGCTCCAAAGCAGCACGCTGCGGCAGGTCGGGCAAGGTTGCCAGCAGGTGGGTGATCAATGCTTGCGCGTGGCGCGGGTCCCATTGCAGGGTGCGCGCAAGGCCTGGGTGCTCGAAACCTGCCAGCGCGAGGCTCATCTGCCCGCACAGCTCACCAAAGCCTTCGATCACGGTGCGGCTCAGGTGGGGTAACTGCGTCAGGGGCTGGCCGTCGATGTAGTCCAATAGCCGCAGGTGCAGGGTTTGGTCATCGACGTTGACCGTTAGCAACTCCTCACCCGCCAAGGTCTGGATGACCTTGGGCACACGCAGGCTGGCATGTGCGCCCAGGCTGTTGAGCGCTGCGTGCTGGGCCTGGAGTTCAACCGCGGCGTAGTCACCCCGGCAGATTTTCAGAACGAAGCGGCCCCGTGTGCTGTCAATTCTATAGTTGAGGTCTTGCTGACTGCCCAATGAGTGTAATTTGCCCGTTATTCCATAGTGTCGCTCGAGCAGGCATGCTGCTTGCTCGGGGGTTACTTGTGGGCAAGGCAAGCTGGCACGGTGGGTCAACGTGGCTAACGACATTGTGACGACCTTTGTTTTTTCAGGCGTCTATATCGCCATTGTTCTGCGGCGTTAATCAACCCCTTCTGCTCACGGCGCTTGCGCCGGCCCGATTCACAACTCAAGCTATGCTACTTTCGCCCAGTGTCCGTCTAAGGAAAAGGCCCTCGACATGCGCATTCTCATCACCGGCGGTGCCGGATTTATTGGCTCGGCCCTGATCCGGCACTTGATTCAACACACTGAGCATGAAGTGCTCAATCTGGACAAGCTGACTTACGCCGGCAACCTCGAGTCGCTGACCAGCATCGCGTCCAACAGCCGCTATGAGTTTGTCCAGGCCGATATCATCGACCAGGCCACCGTCAGCGCCCTGCTCGCACGCTTCGAACCCGATGCGATCATGCACTTGGCGGCCGAGTCCCATGTCGACCGCTCCATTGACGGCCCGTCGGATTTTATCCAGACCAACATCGTTGGCACCTACAGCCTGCTGGAAGCCACGCGAGCCTATTGGCAGAAGCTGGCAGAGCCGGCAAAAAGCGCATTCCGTTTCCACCACATCTCCACTGATGAGGTTTATGGCGACCTGCACGGCGTGGACGACCTCTTCACCGAGACCACGCCTTACGCACCGAGCTCGCCGTATTCCGCGAGCAAGGCAGCGTCCGACCACCTGGTACGCGCCTGGCAGCGCACCTATGGCCTGCCGGTGCTGTTGACCAACTGCTCGAACAATTACGGGCCGTTCCATTTCCCCGAAAAATTGATCCCGCTGGTGATTCTCAACGCTTTGGCGGGCAAGCCACTGCCGGTGTATGGCGATGGTCTGCAGGTGCGTGACTGGCTGTTCGTCGAGGATCACGCGCGTGCGCTGCTCACAGTGGTCACCACTGGGGTTGTGGGCGAAACCTACAATATCGGCGGCCATAACGAACAGAAGAACATCGACGTGGTACGTGGCATCTGCGCCCTGCTGGAAGAACTGGCGCCGCAACGCCCAGCCGGCGTGGAGAAATTCACTGACCTGATCACCTTCGTCAAGGATCGCCCAGGCCACGACCAACGCTACGCCATCGACGCCAGCAAGATCGAACGCGAACTGGGCTGGGTCCCGGAAGAAACCTTCGAGACCGGCCTGCGCAAAACCGTGCAGTGGTACCTCGATAACCTGGAATGGTGCCGCAGGGTCCAGGACGGCAGTTATCAAGGTGAACGACTGGGCAATACTGACTTGAAGGATTTGATCGCATGATGAAGGGAATTGTATTGGCCGGCGGTTCCGGCACGCGTTTGCACCCTATTACCCTGGGCGTGTCCAAACAGTTGTTGCCGGTGTATGACAAGCCGATGATCTACTACCCGATCTCGGTACTGATGCTGGCGGGGATCAAGGACATCCTGGTGATCTCCACGCCAGTAGACTTGCCGCAATACCAGAACCTGCTGGGCGATGGCAGCCAATTCGGCGTGCGCTTCAGCTACGCGGAGCAGCCTTCGCCGGATGGCTTGGCCCAGGCGTTTATCATCGGCGAAGAGTTCATTGGTAATGACCGTGTGTGCTTGATCCTGGGAGATAACATCTTCCACGGCCAGCATTTCGGCGATCAACTACGCACTGCGGCCGAACGCCCCTCAGGCGCTACCGTGTTCGGTTACTGGGTCAAAGACCCTGAGCGCTTCGGTGTGATTGACTTCGATAGCGAAGGCCGCGCCCTGTCCATTGAAGAAAAACCGGCTAAGCCGAAGTCCCATTACGCGGTGACCGGCTTGTACTTCTACGACAACGACGTGATCAAGATCGCCAAGGCGGTCAAACCTTCGCCACGCGGCGAACTGGAGATCACCGACGTCAACAATGCCTACCTTCAGCGTGGCGATCTTCACGTTGAACGCTTCGGCCGTGGGTTCGCCTGGCTCGACACCGGCACCCATGACAGCCTGCTGGAAGCCTCGACCTACGTTCAGACCATCGAGCACCGCCAGGGCTTGAAAGTGGCCTGCCTGGAAGAGATCGCCTATGAAAATGGCTGGATCGATCGTGATTATCTGCTGGAGCGCGCCAAGTACTTTGGCAAGACCGGCTACGGCCAATACCTCTACTCGCTTGCCGGAGAGACCCAGTGAATGTAGTTGAAACCACACTACCCGGCGTACTGATCCTCGAGCCAAAGGTATTCGGCGACGAACGCGGTTTCTTCTACGAAAGCTTCAATGCGCGCGCCTTTGAAGCAGCCACCGGGCTCAAGCGTAATTTCGTGCAGGACAATCACTCACGCTCGCAAAAAGGCGTGCTGCGAGGTTTGCACTATCAGCTTGAACACACTCAAGGCAAGCTGGTACGTGTTACCTACGGTGAAGTGTTGGACGTAGCGGTCGACATCCGTCGCAGCTCACCCCACTTTGGCCAGTGGGTGGGTGTCCGCTTGTCGGCACAGAACCATCGCCAACTCTGGGTGCCGGAAGGCTTCGCCCATGGTTTCGTGGTGTTGAGTGAGTACGCAGAGTTCCTGTACAAAACCACCGACTACTACCAGCCAAGCGCCGAGCGCAGCATTCTCTGGAATGACCCGACGCTGGCCATCGACTGGGAGCTGGCCGAACCGCCGCAACTCTCCGCCAAGGATCAGGTCGGCAAACTGCTGATGGAAGCTGACTTGTTCCCATGAAAATCCTCATCACCGGCCAACACGGCCAAGTCTCCCAGGAGCTGCAACAGCGGCTCAAGGGCCTGGGCGAACTCCTCATCCTGGGCCGCGACCAGCTTGACCTGGCAGACGCAGACCTTATCCGCCAGCAAGTACGCACCCATCGCCCTGGACTGATCATCAACGCTGCGGCCCACACCGCCGTCGATCTGGCCGAGAGCGAGCCGGACGCTGCGTTCGCCATCAATGCCATCGCCCCCGGCATCCTCGCCGAAGAAGCCAAGGCCCTGGGCATCCCGCTGATTCACTACTCGACCGACTACGTGTTCGACGGCACCAAACCTGCCCCGTACACCGAAAGCGACACGCCGAACCCATTGGGTGTCTACGGCCAGAGCAAGCTGGCGGGTGAGCAGGCGATTGCGGCTGCAGGCGGCGAGTACCTGATCTTGCGCACCAGTTGGGTCTACTCCAGCCACGGCAAGAACTTCCTGCTGACCATGCAGCGCCTCCTGCAGGAAAAACCACAGATGCGCATCGTGGCCGACCAGATCGGTGCGCCGACCTGGGCCGGGACTATCGCCAACAGCACCCGCGTGCTGATCGAGCAGTGGCAGGCCGGTAAGGCAGGGGATTGGGGTGTTTACCACCTCACTGCCCAGGGTGAGACTTCATGGTTCGGCTTTGCCCAAGCCATTGGCGAGCAACTGCGCGCCGAGGGCAAGGCCTGCGCCGAGCTGGAGCCGATCCCTTCCAGCGCCTACCCGACCCCCGCCAAGCGCCCGCTGAACTCGCGCCTGGACTGCACCCGCCTGCAACAGCAATGGCACGTCAGCCAGCCACAGTGGCAAGACGCATTGCACGAGTGTCTTGCACAGCAGCACTAGGCATAATGCGCCTGTACCCACAGGCGCGACTTCCATGACCCCACCCCTTCCGCGAAGACCCCGCTGGCGCAGCCTCGCCCTGCTGGCTCTGTGCCTGGCACCGCTGTTGTGGCCGCTGGAGCATTTGGCCGAGCGCTATTACCGCAGCGAGCTGGCCGGGCAAAACCGCCAGACCCTCGACCTCTACGTCGCCAACTTGCTGGGCACCCTGCACCGCTATGAAATACTGCCGCAGATCCTCGGGGACTTACCGGCCCTGCGCACTGCATTGGGCGCGCCCCACGTCAGCACCCACCTGGTCAATGCCAACCAGTTGCTCAAGGACGTCGCCGCCCAGGCCGGGGTAGAGGTGATGTATCTGATGGACACCACCGGCAAGACCCTCGCCGCGTCCAACTGGGACAAACAAGACAGCTTTGTGGGGCGCAACTTTTCCTTCCGTCCGTATTTCAGCGAAGCCATGGCCGGGCGCCTCGGCCGGTTCTTCGGCCTGGGCACCACCTCGGCCAAGCGCGGCTACTTCTTCGCCGCCGCGGTGCGTGACGGCGATACCGTCATCGGCGTGCTGGTGGTGAAGGTCGACTTGGACCACACCGAAAGCCTGTGGGGCAATACCCCGGAACAATTGCTGGTCACCGACCACAACGGCGTGGTGATCCTCACTTCGCGCCCGCAATGGCGATTCCGCGCCACTCGGCCACTGACCTCCGAAGAACGCCAGGCCATCATTGCTATCCAGCCCTACCCCACCCGCGACCCGCAGCCGTTGAGCCTCAGTAGCAGCGCTTGGCTGCGCCAGTCCACGGCTATCGCCGAGACTGGCTGGAACGTGGAAATCCTCGCGCCGCGCTCGCTGATCAACCGTCCAGTGCGCACGGTCGTCGCCGTGGGCGGTGCCACGTTGTTGGTGCTGATGCTGTTGCTGGGGTTGCTGATGCAGCGCCGCCGGCACTATCTGGAACGCATCGCCTTCGAAGCCAAGGCCCGCCGCGAGTTGGAAATGCGCGTGGCCGAGCGTACCAGCGACCTGGAGGGCCTTAACCGGCGCCTTAAACAGGAAGTGCTGGAGCGCGAGCATGCCCAGCAAGAACTGGTGCGCGCCCAGGACGACCTGGTCCAGGCCGGTAAACTCTCGGCGCTGGGCACCATGTCGGCGAGTATCAGCCATGAATTGAATCAGCCACTGGCGGCGATTCGCAGCTATGCCGAAAACGCGGAGATCCTGCTCGACCATGAACGCACCAACGATGCCCGCGGCAACCTCAAGCTGATCAGTGAATTGACCGGGCGCATGGCCTCGATCATCGCCCACTTGCGCGCCTTCGCCCGCCGTGACCGTCACGCGCCGGAGAGCGTGGCCCTGCAACCGGCACTGGATGACGCCCTGGCATTACTGGCCAAGCGTCGGCGTTCGATGGAGGTGGAGTTGATTCGCGACTTGCCAGAGGCGACCTTGTGGGTGCAGGCCGGTGAAACCCGTCTGCGCCAGGTGCTGGGTAACTTGCTGGCCAATGCTCTGGACGCCCTCACCGAAAAAGGCCCGCCACGCAGACTCTGGCTGAGTGCCGAAACCACGCCTCAGGGCGTCAACCTGTACATTCGCGACAATGGCCCGGGCTTTTGCATGGAAGCCCTGGGCCGCGCCAGCGAGCCGTTCTACACCACCAAGACGCGCACCCAGGGCCTGGGCCTGGGCCTGGCGATCTGCGACACCCTGATGCGCGCCTTCGGCGGCGAACTGTTGTTCGCCAACCACAAGGAGGGCGGCGCGCTGTTAACCTTGAAATTGCGCGCCGGCTCGCCGGGCGTCAGTCTGCAACCGTCCGAGGACCGCAGTGTATGAGTATCGACAACTCGACTCAGGTGGTATTGATCGACGACGATCCACACCTGCGTCAGGCCCTGTGCCAGACCCTTGACCTGGCCGGCCTGAAAGTCCTGCCCCTGGGAGAAGCCACCGGGCTCACCGCACGCCTGTCCCGCGACTGGCCGGGCGTGGTGGTCAGCGACATTCGCATGCCCGGCATGGACGGCCTGGAACTGTTGGCCGAACTGCACGGCCAGGACCCCGATCTGCCGGTGCTGCTGATCACCGGCCACGGCGACGTACCGCTGGCGGTGCAGGCCATGCGTGCCGGCGCCTATGACTTCCTGGAAAAACCTTTCGCCAGCGACGCGCTGCTCGACAGCGTGCGCCGCGCCCTGGCCCTGCGCCGGCTGGTGCTGGACAACCGCAGCCTGCGCCTGGCTCTCAGCGACCGCCAGCAACTCAGTACGCGCCTGGTAGGGCACTCGCCACAGATGTTGCGCCTGCGCGAGCAAATCGGTGCACTGGCCGCGACCAAGGCCGATGTGCTGATCCTCGGCGAAACCGGGGCAGGCAAGGAGGTCGTCGCCCGCGCCCTGCACGATCTCTCAAGCCGACGCAGCGGCCCGTTTGTGGCGATTAACGCCGGGGCGCTGGCGGAATCGGTGGTGGAAAGCGAACTGTTCGGCCATGAGCCCGGCGCGTTTACCGGCGCGCAAAAGCGCCGCATCGGCAAGTTCGAGTTTGCCAATGGCGGTACGCTGTTTCTGGATGAAATTGAAAGCATGAGCCTGGATGTACAGGTCAAGTTGCTGCGCCTTTTACAGGAGCGCGTCGTGGAACGCCTGGGTGGCAATCAGCTGATCCCGCTGGATATCCGCATTATCGCCGCCACCAAGGAAGACCTGCGCCAGGCCGCCGACCAGGGCCGCTTCCGTGCCGACTTGTATTACCGCCTCAATGTGGCGCCGCTGCGCATCCCCCCGCTACGAGAACGGGGCGAAGATGCGCTGATGCTGTTCCAGCACTTCGCCGACGAGGCCAGCAGCCGCCACGGCCTGCCCTTGCACGAACTGCAACCGGGCCAGCGCGCGCTTTTGCTGCGCCACAGCTGGCCAGGCAATGTGCGGGAACTGCAAAACGCCGCGGAGCGTTTCGCCCTCGGCCTGGAGTTGGCCCTGGATAACACCCAGGACCACCCGGCGGCCGGTGTGCTGACCTCCACGCCCGGAGGCCTAAGCGAGCAAGTCGAACAGTTCGAAAAAAGCCTGATCGCCGCCGAACTGACCCGCCCCCACAGCTCTGTGCGCAGCCTCGCCGAAGCCCTGGGCGTACCGCGCAAAACCTTGCACGACAAACTGCGCAAACACGGCCTGAACTTCGCCGACAGTGCCGGCCAGAGCGCCGATGACGAATGACATCGTCCACCTACAAAGAGGCCGCCATGAGCCGTGATAGCCGTTACCTGGAATCCATCCTTCACCACGACATCCCACTCACCCGGGAAATGGGCCTCAGGGTGCTCGACTGGCAACACGACCAACTGCAACTGCACCTGCCCTTGCAAGCCAATATCAACCACAAGAGCACCATGTTCGGCGGCAGCCTCTACTGCGGCGCCGTGCTGGCGGGTTGGGGTTGGCTGCACCTGAAGCTGCGTGAAGCAGGGATTGAAGACGGACATATCGTGATTCAGGAAGGGCAGATCAGCTATCCGCTGCCGGTGACCCAGGACGCGACAGCCATTTGCGCGGCGCCGGATGAAAAGATTTGGAAGCGCTTTGTGGCGACCTATCAGCGCTATGGGCGGGCGCGGTTGGCGCTGGAGACGTGGATTGTGAATGAAGGCAGTGCGGAGCGTGCCGTCGTCTTCACCGGCCAATACGTCCTGCATCGCTAGCAGCCATGACACAAAACAACTGTGGGAGCTGGCTTGCCTGCGATAGCGGTGGATCAGCCAATACCTGTATGACTGACACTGCGCCATCGCGGGCAAGCCCGCTCCCACATTTTGCTCTGCAGTGGCCTTAAGATCTGGCCAGGGTCAACAGCCGCTCACGCCACGCCGCCTTGGCCGGCAACGCCAGAAAGAACGGGTTCAGCAACGACTCCCGCGCCGGGTAACTGAACGGCTTGCCATTCAACTCCAATACTTCACCCCCAGCCCCTTCCAATACACCCTGAGCCGCTGCGGTATCCCACTGCGAGGTCGGCGCCAGGCGCGGATAACAATCGGCACTGCCCTCGGCTAATAAGCAAAACTTCAACGAGCTGCCGATATTCGCCAGTTTCAACTCGCCCAAGCCTTCACTGAGACCATTGAGCAGGCGCTCCTGCTCAGGGCTGGTATGACGGCGGCTGGCCACCACCGTAAAGGCCTCACCCGAGGCCGGGGCCTGGCGTACTTGAATCTGCTTGGGCGCTGCATTGACGTCCGACCGCCAAGCCCCCAGGCCCGCTCCGCCGAAGTAGCAACGGCCAGTGGTCGGTATCGACACCACGCCGAACACCACGCGCCCTTGTTCGATCAATGCAATATTGACGGTGAACTCTTCACTGCCAGAAATGAATTCCTTGGTGCCATCCAGAGGGTCAACCAACCACCAGCGCTGCCAGCCGGCACGCACGTTCTGATCGATATCGGCGTCCTCTTCAGACAGCACTGGAATGCTTGGGTCCAGCGCGGTGAGGCCTGCGAGAATGAGATGGTGGGCAGCCAGGTCGGCAGCCGTCACGGGAGAATCATCCGCCTTGGACGTCACGGCTACCTCGGCACGCCAGTACGGCAGGATGGCTTCACCCGCCTGCCGAGCCATCTCAATGACCGGTGCGATAAACGGGTGACCTAAAAACAGTTCGCTCATGCGGTGAACGCTCCACGCTGGGTCAACAGGTCTCTTACCAGATACAGCGCAGCCAGGGCTCGACCTTCGCTGAACTGCTCGTTTTGCGCCAGCGCCGACAGCTCACGCAGGTTGACCCGGTCTACCCGCATTGGTTCGGGCTCATCACCTTCAAGACGCTCTTCGTAGAGATCGGTAGCCAACACCACCTGGATCTTCTGGCTCATATAGCCGGGCGACAATGACAGCTCGGTGATGTGCTCCAACTGCCGTGCACCGTAGCCGGCCTCTTCCTTGAGTTCGCGGTCTGCCGCTGCAAGCACGTCTTCGCCGGGCTCGATCAGGCCTTTGGGCAACGACAATTCATATTCGTCAGTGCCGCCGCAGTATTCTTCCACCAGCACTGCATGATCTTCATCGATCATCGCCACAATCATCACAGCGCCGTAGCCCGTGCCACGCCCGACAAGACGCTCATAGGTCCGCTCAACGCCATTGGAAAAGCGCAATTGCACTTCCTCCACGCGGAACAAACGGCTATTGGCGACTATTTCGCGGGCGAGGACAGTGGGTTTCTGGCGCATAAACGGCTCCTTGGCGTGATCGGGTTACTATACCGTGGCTTTTCCGATTGTCTGTGTCGGATATTTTTACTTACATGAGACCCCACCATGCCCTCTCTGCCCTGGCACGCCATCGACACCGTCCTGCTGGACATGGACGGCACCCTGCTCGACCTGCATTACGACAACCACTTCTGGATGGAACACCTGCCGCAACGCTATGCCGAACTGCACGGCGTAAGCCGAGCCATGGCCGAGATGGAGTTGCAGCCACTGTTCGAGCGTAACGCCGGACAGTTGCAATGGTATTGCCTCGATTTCTGGAGCGCCGAGCTCAAGATCCCGGTGCGCGAGCTCAAATTGGAAACCGCCCACCTGATTGCCCTGCGTCCGGATGCCGATACCTTCCTGGCGGCGATCAAACAGGCCGGCAAGCGCGTGATCATGATCACCAACGCTCATCGTGATTCGCTGTCATTGAAGTTGGAGCGCATTGAACTGGCGCCGTATTTCGAGCGATTGATCAGCTCTCACGACTACGGTTTCCCCAAGGAAAACCCGCAATTCTGGGAGGCCTTACAAGCGGATATCCACTTTGACCCGGCCCGTAGCCTGTTTATAGATGACACTTTGCCGATCCTGCGCAGTGCCCGGGATTTCGGCGTGGGACATTTACTGGCAGTGAAAGAACCTGATAGCAAAAAAGGCTCAAAGGACACCGCAGAATTTGCAGCCGTCGGGGATTATCGAGAACTCATTGCCGGGCTTTGATCAAGTGTGGGAGGGAGCAAGCCCCTCCCACATTTTGTTCTGCGTATTACTCAGGGATGCGCAGTGTCTGGCCCGGGTAGATCTTGTCCGGGTGCGACAACAGTGGCTTGTTAGCCTCGAAAATCTTGTTGTACTTATTCGCGTCGCCATAGACCGTTTTAGAGATTGCGCTGAGAGTGTCACCGCTTTTCACAACAACAAAGCGTGAAGCCACCACGACTGGACCACTGACAGTAATATGGTCATCCACACTTGCCACGCCGGCAATGTTGCCCAGCGCCAACAGGATCTTTTCTTTCTCTTCCTGCGTGGCCACTTCACCGGTCACTGTGACCTTGTCGCCATCCACCGTGGTCTGCACGTTTGGATTACCCAGGCCCACCTTGCTCACATGCTCCTTCAACTGCTCACTGGCGTTCGCATTACCCGGCGTCAACAGGTCGACAATCTTTTCGCCGGCTTCTTTGATAAAGCTAAAAATACTCATGGTGCGCTCTCCTTGGGATTTAATTTCCAGATGCCCAAGACTAGACCAGTCCTGCCGACTTGGGTTCCAGACTGGCTAAAGACTCAAAAGTATCGCAATCACCCCTGCCTGGAATAAGCCCGACTAAAACGCGGGTGAACCTTGATCGACGCCCTCTATCAATAGATCAATACAGGCGATTAGACGCGACCCTTTGTCGCGCCTAGTCTAATCACTGATCAATCCGCCGATGGTACTGCCCCATGAACGCCAAGCGCCCTCACTGCGCGGCGCCCGCTCTCGAATCGACCGCGCCCGTCGCCAGCCAGAGCTATCACTATTGCAATCTTGAACACACTGAAGTCGCCAGCACTGCGCTGGCCGAAGAAGTGGCGTTGGCAATTGCCTATAACGATATCAGCCAGGCGGTGATGCTGGTGACGCCTACAGACCTGGAAGACTTCATTGTAGGTTTCAGCCTCGGCAGCGGCATTATCACCGACGTTAACGACATTTATGACCTGAAAATCAGCGGTTCAGGCGCAGCCCAGTACGCCCAGGTACAGGTGTCCAGCCGTGCGTTCTGGAACCTCAAGCAGCAACGCCGCCAATTGGCGGGCACCAGCGGCTGCGGCCTGTGTGGCGTGGAAGCGGTAGAGCAAGCATTGCCCGACCTCCAGGTACTGCCCGGCGCGCCCTTGCCGCCGGCGCAGTGGCTCGACGGCCTGCGCCAGCGTATCAGCGCATTCCAACCCCTTGGCCAGCACAGCGGCGCCGTGCATGCGGCGGTTTTTATGAACAGCCAGGGCGAATTGCTGATGGGTCGCGAAGACATCGGCCGGCATAACGCCCTGGATAAATTGATTGGCGCGCTGATCCGTCAAAAGATTCCGACCGACGGCGGCCTGGCGATTGTTACCAGCCGCTGCAGCCTCGAATTGATTCAGAAAGTCTTGCGCGCGGGCATCCAGACCCTGGTCAGCCTGTCATCGCCCACGGGCCTGGCCCTGCAATGGGCACGCCGGCACAACCTCAATCTCATCCACCTGCCGCAAAAAAGCGCGCCACGGGTCTATAGCCCTGCGATGGAGCACCAGCCATGAGCCTTCACCACCAAGCCGACCAGACCCCAACCCCACGCTACAAGCCCTATAAAGGCCCAGCCGGTGGCTGGGGCGCCCTGATCAGTGTGGCGCAAGCCTGGCTGACCAGCGACAACGCCCTCAAAAACCTGCGCATGATGCTCAAGACCAATCAGAACGGCGGCTTCGACTGCCCGGGTTGTGCCTGGGGCGACTCGCCGGAAAGCGGCATGGTCAAGTTCTGCGAAAACGGCGCCAAGGCGGTCAACTGGGAAGCCACCAAGCGCCGCGTCGATGCGGCCTTCTTCGCCAAGCACAGCGTCACGGCGTTGCTGGAGCAAAGCGACTACTGGCTGGAGTACCAGGGCCGCCTGACGGAGCCAATGCGCTATGACGCCGAGACCGATCGCTACCTGCCCATCAGTTGGGATGCGGCGTTCGACCTGATCGGCAAGCACCTCAACGCGCTGCCCAGCCCGAACATGGCCGAGTTCTACACCTCGGGCCGCGCCAGCAACGAAGCCGCCTACCTGTACCAGTTGTTCGTACGCGCCTTTGGCACCAACAACTTCCCGGACTGCTCGAACATGTGCCACGAAGCCAGCGGCGTAGCCCTGGCGCAGAGTGTCGGCGTGGGCAAAGGTACCGTAACCTTTGATGACTTCGAACATGCCGATGCCATTTTCGTCTGGGGCCAGAACCCCGGCACCAACCACCCACGCATGCTCGAGCCGCTGCGCGAAGCGGTGAAACGCGGCGCTCAGGTGGTGTGTATCAACCCGCTGAAAGAGCGCGGCCTGGAGCGTTTCCAACACCCGCAACATCCGTTGGAAATGCTCACCAACGGCGACAAGCCGACCAACACCGCCTACTTCCGCCCGGCGCTGGGTGGCGATATGGCTATCTTGCGTGGCATGGCCAAGTTCCTGCTGCTGTGGGAACGCCAAGCCCTGGCCGAAGGCAAGGAAGCGGTGTTCGACCACGACTTCCTCAACGAGCACACTGCCAACGTCCTGGAATACCTGGGTCAGATCGACGACACCTCGTGGGAGGAGATCGTCGAGCAGTCCGGCCTGACCCTGGTGGAGATCGAGCAAGCGGCACGCATGTACGCCAAAGGCAAGAATGTAATCATGTGCTGGGCGATGGGGATTACCCAGCACCGCCACTCGGTGCCGACTATCCAGGAAATCGCCAACCTGATGCTGCTGCGCGGCAATATCGGCCGCCCAGGTGCCGGGCTGTGCCCGGTGCGTGGCCACAGTAACGTACAGGGCGACCGCACCATGGGCATCAACGAACGCCCACCGGTGGCGTTTCTGGACGCGCTGGAGCGTCGTTTCCAGTTCCAGGTGCCTCGCGACAATGGCCATAACGTGGTGGAAGCGATTCACGCCATGCTTGAGGGCCGCTCCAAAGTCTTTATCGGCCTGGGCGGCAACTTTGCCCAAGCCACGCCAGACAGCACGCGCACCTTTGAAGCGTTGCGAAATTGCGACCTGACCGTGCAGATCAGCACCAAGCTCAACCGCAGCCACCTGATGCACGGTAAAGATGCGTTGATCTTGCCGTGTCTGGGCCGCACCGACATAGACATCCAGGCGGACGGCCCGCAAGCGGTGACGGTGGAAGACTCGTTCAGCATGGTCCACGGCTCCAACGGCCAACTGCAACCGCTGTCGAAACTGATGAAGTCCGAGCCGGCGATCCTGGCGGGCATTGCTGCCGCCACCCTGGGCAGCAAGCCCGTGGATTGGAGCTGGCTGGTGGCCGACTACGGGCGCATACGCGACCTGATCGCCGACACCATCCCAGGCTTCAAGGACTTCAACGAGAAGATCAAGCATCCAGGCGGTTTCTATCTGGGCAACTCCGCCGGCGCACGCCGCTGGAACACTCCGTCAGGTCGCGCCAACTTCCGCCCGAACATCTTGCCCAAAGACCTGATCCACGAGCGCACCCACGCCACGGGCCGGGTGCCGGACCTGATCATGCAGTCAATGCGCTCCCATGATCAGTACAACACCACCATCTATGGCCTGGACGACCGTTATCGCGGAGTCAAAGGCCAGCGTGACGTGCTGTTCGTCAACGAAGCCGACATCATCCGCCTGGGCTTCAAGCCGGGGCAGAAGGCAGACATCGTGTCGCTGTGGGAAGACGGTCGTGAGCGCCGCGTGAAGGGCTTTACGCTGCTGGCATTTGATATTCCGGCGGGGCAGGCGGCGGCCTACTACCCCGAAGTGAACCCGTTGGTGCCGCTGGAAAGCACTGGCGACGGTAGCCATACGCCAACGTCCAAGTTTGTTGCGATTCGCCTGGAAGCGGCGAGTGACACTGGGTTGATCATGGCGCGCTCGGCCTGACTTGATCCGGAATGTGTGTTGCTTGAACTACCGCTTTCGCGAGCAAGCCCGCTCCCACACTGGGATAGGTTCACCATTGAGACTGTGTGGACCGATCTAATGTGGGAGTGGGCTTTCCCGCGAAGAGACCAGCACAAGCACCGCACATTCGGCAGGCACAAAAAAGGCCGCTTTTGCATAAAAGCGGCCCTTCCGAAGTAGCTAAAGACCCGTAAAAACGACTTAAGTTCCCCATACAAAACAGCAACTTAGCAAATTGTATACAACCTCTGCCGCCGGTCGGATTTCGATTGTCAGCGCCTCGATACAACCTCAGGATCGCGCCGTCATCCCTTGAGGTTTCCCTGAATGAAGTTCTCCTCGATTCTCTTGTTGTCCCTTGGCCTGGTCAGTGGCGCAGCCATGGCAGGCGGCACCACCGAAGCCGGTGTAGGCGGCGCATTGGGTGGGGTACTAGGTTCCGTTGTCGGCCAGCAGCTGGGCGGCAACACCGGTTCGACCATTGGCGCGGCCCTGGGCGGCGCAGGCGGTAGTGCAGTCGGCGCCGACAAACGTAGCCGTGGCGAAGCCGCCATTGGCGGCGCACTGGGCGCAGCCGGCGGTAACGTCGTAGGGCGCAGCGTTGGCGGCAGCACCGGCGCACTGATCGGCTCCGCAGCCGGCGGTGGCGCAGGCGGCGCGCTAGGCAACTACATGGGTAACGAAAGTGATCGCGACAGCCGCCATTACCGCGATCGCGACCGTGACGATCGTCGCTACTACCGCGATGGCCACCCAGGTCGCGGCCATGCCTATGGGCATCGCAAGAACAAGCATCGTTATCGCGACTGATAAACCCGCGCTCTGACGAACACATCCGATGTGGGAGCCGGGCTTGCCCGCGATAGCAGTGAATCAGGTTTAGACGTACTGCCTGATACTGCGCAATCGCGGGCAAGCCCGGCTCCCACATTTGGTCTGTATTGCTTGTAGGTGCGTCAAACCACCAAGCGCTGCATCGCGTCGCGCAACATTCCCGGAATCGGTACTGGCTGGTTCGAGGCTCGGTCCACAAACACATGGACAAAGCGCCCCGCCGCACACGCCTCCTGCTCGCCCGCCTTGAATACCGCCAGCTCATACTGCACCGAGCTATTGCCCAGCTTGCCCACCCGCAGACCGACCTCAACGCACTCGGGAAAAGCGATCGAGGCGAAGTAATCGCAGGCCGAACTCACCACAAACCCCACCACCTCACCGTCATGAATATCCAACCCGCCCTGTTCGATCAGGTAGGTATTAACGGCTGTGTCGAAGAAGCTGTAGTAGGTGACGTTATTCACATGGCCGTAGGCATCGTTGTCGTGCCAACGCGTGGTGATCGGTTGGAAGTGGCGGTAATCGTCGCGCACAGGCGTTGAGTCAGGCATCGGCAAGTCTCATCAAAGTTGATCCAATTGAGCATGGGCCCAGTCGCGCACCTCGGCGTAAGGGTAGTCTTCCAGCGCAGCAAAACCGGGAATGCCCCGCGCCTTCAACTTGGTAAACAACGGTACGCTGATACCGCCAAGGAAACGCGTCAAACGCTCCGCATTCGGCAAGTGCCCCGTGTGCTCATGATGCCTGTGGATAAAATCACCGCACAGCCCCATAAAGTTTTTATCCACAAGCGGCGGCAGGCTCGGCGGCGCCGGCAGATGGGCGACCTGGCCGTGGCATACCGAACAATGCCCGCAACGCCGGGGCGCATTATCATCACCAAAGTAGTGCGCCAGACGTTGCCCCAGGCAGTGGTCGGTGGTGAACAGGTCGAGCATGGCGTGAATCCGCGCGACCTCCGTCATTTCATGCTGCTTGAAGCCTGTGTATAACTCGGCGCTTAACGCGTGCGGGTCGAAATGGGTGTCGAGCAAACTGTAGACCTCAGTCATCTGCTTGCTTTCGAGCTCGATCAGGCCCTGCTCCTGAAAATAATCCAGTGCCTTCACCACCCGGCTACGCTCGGCATTGTGCTGTTGATAAAGCGCATCGAAATCGACCGTCGCCCAGGTTTTAGCGCGCTTGCACACCTGGATGATCGCCGCGACAAACTGCTGCCGCTCGCCGGAAAAACGCGCCAGCAAGGCTTCGGGTTCGATCAGGTATTTAAAACGGTATTCCGCATAAAACGCATAGCGCGGCGCGATCACGCCCTTGAGCTCCAACTGCACCAGGAGCGTCTTGAGCGGCAACTCGCGAATATTGCTGTGGTCCGACAGCGACCTGAGCAGGAACTCCCACTGCCCTTCACTACGCGCGGCCTGCAATTCCTCCAGTACGCGAAAAATGCCTTCCTGCTCCGGCGTATCACCGTACACGAAGTTTTCCAGCACATTGAGGCTGTCGCGGTTGGCCAACACCAGGCAATCCGACGGCTGCCCGTCACGCCCTGCGCGGCCGATTTCCTGGCTGTAGTTCTCGATTGACTTGGGCAGGTCGAAGTGCACGACATTGCGGATGTCACTCTTGTCGATGCCCATGCCAAACGCGATAGTTGCGACAATGCAATTGGAACGCCCGCCCATGAAACGCTGCTGGATACCTTCGCGCTTTTCATGGGGCAGCCCCGCGTGATAAGCCTCGGCCTGAATACCGTGGCGGTTCAGATGCTCGGAAATCTGTTCGGCGGTTTTCTGCAAGGTGACGTAGACAATACTCGGCTGGTTGGCCCGCGCTTTCATCCACTCCACCAGCCTGCGGCGTTTGTCGTGGCCGCTGACCGGTTCCACCAGCAGGTTGAGGTTTGGGCGATAGAAGCCCGTGGTCACTACATCTTCGGCAGCAATGGCGAACTTGGCCTGCATGTCGGCGATCACCTTGGGCGTGGCCGTGGCCGTCAGCAGCAGCGCCTGAGGGATGTTGAACTGGCGCTGGTAGTCCGGCAGCTTCAAATAATCCGGGCGAAAGTTGTGGCCCCATTCGGAAATACAGTGCGCCTCGTCCACCACCAGCAACGAGATGTGCACGCTGTTCAGGAAATTACGGAAACGCTCGTTCTTCAAACGCTCCACGGAAATCATCAGAATCTTGAGCTCGCCCGATCGCGCACGGGCCATTACATCATTGGCCTCATCACGGCTCTGGGCCGAGTCGATACTGCCCGCCGAAATGCCATGGCGCTGCAGGAAACCCAACTGGTCCTGCATCAACGCCAGCAACGGCGACACCACCAGCGTCAGGTGCGGCAGCAACACGGCCGACAACTGGTAACACAAGGATTTGCCCGACCCCGTAGGGAAAATGGCGGCGGCAGATCGCCCCGCCAGCACGGCGCTGACCGCCTCTTCCTGGCCCAAGCGAAAGTGTGGGTAACCAAAGACCTGCTGGAGGGTGTCGTGCATAAGGCTGTCACTCCATTGACCGCTGAGTTGGCTCAAAAACATAGCCCGGGAATCTCAGCGAATCGAGAAAGGTCGCAAGGAAAAAAGAGACAGGATGATACACAGGGGGAGGGATGGCTCAGGGCCGAAGTGGGAGTTTTCTGAGAAAGTAACAGGAAGCAGCAGATTAAAAATGTGGGAGCTGGCAAGCCCTCTCCCACATTTCACAACCGTGCTACTGCTGAATCAGCGGTTCTGCACCCGCTCGATCGCCGTGTCATACACCGGGTTGGCCTTTTGCTCCTTGGCCAACTGGTAATGACGCAGCGCATCCGGGAACTGCCCGGCCGCTTCGTAGATGCGTGCAATGTTGTAGTAAGCACCGGCGCGCACAGTCGCGGCATTGGTACCGGTGGCCAGGGCGATAGCCTTGCGGTTGGCCCAGATCGACTCCGCGGTATTGCCGGCTTTCTGATACGCCAGGCCAAGGTTGCCGTAAGCCTTGCCGAAGCCGTTATCCAGCTCGATGGCTTGACGGAAGAAGTCGATGGCCTGGTCCAGGTTACCGGCCTGGTAGGCCGCTTCGCCCTTGAGGTTCAGCCTCTTCGCATCGGCCTGTACCGATGAGCTCACCGTCACGGCGGTGACGGCAACGCTGTCGTCCAGCAACGGCTTGACCTCGTTGAGTACATCTTCGGCGCCGACTCTCACGCCGGTGAAGGTGTTGATGTCCTGGAAGTCGCCACTGCCGGTCATGCGGAACACGGTCCACAGGTTGCCCGTGCGGTTCTGCGGCACATAGTAAGTGCGTACCAGGGATTGCCCCATGTACACGAACACCTTGGCCTCACTGTTGGACAACTCGCTGGAGGTGGGAGAGCCGCTGTTGGAATAGTCGTGCACGGCATAGACGTAGCTTTCGCCGTAATGCTTTTTCTGCAGGGTGATGGTCTCCGGGCCATAGCTATCGGTGTCATCAACGTCCAGTTCGGCGTCGGTGCCCTTTTTATTGTTGAAGAAGATGTTATTGCCGGGGAAGATCATATGGGAGTCGAGGTCGCGCGGAGCCTTGCCCCAGGTCAACACCACACGCAGGCCGTCGAGATTTTCCATCACCGGGCTGATGGCATAGGTCATGCCTTTGCACGGGCACTTCACCACCAGGTTGGAATAGCCAGGCTTCTTGATGATCAGCAGGTTGCTGGCATCGTCAGCCGCTTCACTGGTCAGCGTTACCTGGCCTTGCGCGTTGGTACGGCCCACCACGTTCTGCGCGCCATTACGTTGCAGCAGCACTTCGGCATCGGCGATTTTCTGGTCCTTGACCACCGCGCTCAGCACCTCAATTGGCAACTGCTCGGCCTGGGCAGAAAACGCCACCGCACACAAAGACATCGCCGAGGCGACACGAAGCAAACCCATGCTTAACTCCCTTTAAGTAGTGGGCGGAATCGCCCTACAAGATTTTGCGGTGAAACATACGCTGAAATGAGCTCGCTGGCAGATTTTTTATACAAGTTGTGACGGGCGTTTTATCCCGCCTACCGAGCTACGCATTGCGCTACAATCAAGCCTTGCTTTCCAAGAGGACGCAGCGATGAGCGAACTGACGTTTGAGCAAAAACAGGATCACTATCACAAGATCCGGCGTTCCAATTACTTGGCCAGTCTGCGCCTGGAAGGGTTCGATACCCAACCGACCGACGTCGACAAACCCCTGCCGACACGCGAAGACGTCCTTGCCAAGTACCGCAACACCTCTAGCTGATGCTCGACAAATACGGGGTGGGCCAGGACCCATACTGCTACCCCGGTAGCAGCACTCTGCGCAACCGCCTCGATTTGCTCGATGAAGCACGCCTGCACCAGGCCGAGCGGGAATTATCCGAAATCGCCGTAGGCAACCTTCCACTCTTTCCACCGCCCTACGACCTTGATCGCCTGCAACACATTCACCGCATCCTGTTCGGGGACATTTATGACTGGGCCGGCGAACTGCGCAGCGTCAACATCCAGAAAGGCGACACGCTGTTTTGCACCCCGGAGCGTATTCCACCGGAAGCGGCGAAAATTGTTCGGCATATGCAAGACGCCAATTGGTATGTCGGTGCGACCCAGGCGGACCTTGTACGTCAAGTCGCTGAAGCTTATGGCGACCTGAATGTCATTCATCCCTTCCGCGAGGGGAATGGACGGGCGCAGCGGATCCTGTTTGAACAGATCATCGTGAATGCGGGGTTTTCGGTGAATTGGTGGCTCGTAAAACATGCGGCCTGGATACCCGCGAATATTGATGCGGTGGCGTGCGACTATCGGGGCTTGGAGGCGATTTTTGAGCGGTGTATCGGTAGGCCTCTCAGTGCCTGATCGAACCGCGAACGATTAAACCATCTGTTTATTGCTCGAGAACAACCTCACTTTTAAGGTTCGGCTCGTCGCTGCCAATTCAGCGACCAAACAGCCACCCCGCAGCTAAACCTGTAGGAGCAAGCTCGCTCCTACAAAAAGCCTTAGGGCAAACCCGGCGCCCACATTTGCTCGGTTCGGCTAGCAAAATCGGTATCACGTCATAAATGCAGGAAGGCATTGTAAGAAACCAAAAAACGGCGCGTCGTCCGTTTCCCAAACTGCCTCAAACAGGGTCTCGCCCCTCTACAGAAACGCCCTTTTCCTGGCCGAAACTAGCCCCCTCTCCCAACGTTCTCGGCATAACTTTGTGAACATCGAAAGGATTCAACACTTCAGCCACTATGGCATCACCTTCACGATGATTCGCCTTGGTACTGGCAAACCGGAATTGCCAGCGTGGCTGGCGCGATGAACGAGTACATTCAGTGGATCAATCTGCTGCTCTTCTTAATACTGGCCGCTGTAATTGATAGAACAATAAGGTTGCCCCTACTCAGAAAATGGCTCGGGCTCTGCCTATTGATAACCGGTCCAATCCTTCTTTTGTATGCCACGTCTTGGATCATAGGGGCACAGCTTGAAAGTCTGCCGATAGTCGCCTTTGTGACAGGCATCGGGTTGCTGAGCACCCCGAATATCTATTGCAGGGTAAACAACACTCACCCTTTGATGATTGGTCCCACCATGAACCTGTCTCCCAACTTCCCCGAAGGTCCCGTCATGCAGCAGCTCCTGCAATTGCTGCATGAAGAAATCGGCTTGCCAAAACACAAGACCATCGACCTGCACACCTCACTGAACTTCGACCTCGGGTGCGATGGCGCTGATGCCAAGCAATTCATGGAGGCGCTTGAACAGGATTTCGGGGTCGACCTGGGCGACTACGACGCTTATCGTTACTTCCAGCCGCCGGTGTTCGACGTGTTCCTGAAGCGTCGCGCCAAGGGCCGTGGTGACAAGATCCCATTGACCATCGGCATGCTCTACCAGGCGATCAAGACCCACCGCTGGGACACGCAGACGCTGGAAAACCTGAGCTGACCGGAGGAACACTGAGCGCAAAATGTGGGAGCGGGCTTGCTCGCGAATACGGCGTGTCAGCCAATATTTGCGCTACTGATACATTGCATTCGCGAGCAAGCCCGCTCCCACACTGGATCTGCGCTAATCTGGCGAGCCGTATAAATAACAAGGACCTTACATGGACGTAACAATGGGCCTGCTGGCCGCCCTGCTCTGGGGCGGCACGGACTTTCTGGTGGGCCTCAACGCCCGAGCCGTTGGCGTTAAACGCGCGGTGTATTTCGGCCAAGCCCTCGGTTTTTTGATCATGACCCTCCTGCTGGTCATTTTCCCGGCCTTCCTTTTCAAATCCCTTGATGCACCGTTAAGCGTTTGGCTCCTGGGCGTCGCCGCCGCTCTGCTGACGGTGTCTGGCGCCCTCGCGCTGTCCAAAGCCTTTGCCTTGGGCAAAGCCGCCATCGTCGCGCCATTGGTGACGTCCTATGGGGTCGTGACCACCTTGCTGTCCTGGGCCAGCGGTGAACACATCAGCCTGATACAACTGGGCTGCATCGCCCTGTGCGTGATCGGCGTTGTACTGTCCAGCATTCACAAGGACAACGGTACGCCTCACAACAACCCGCGCCTGTCCATTGCCTACGCCATGTTCGCCGCAACCCTGTACGGCACCAGTTTCTGGCTGCAAGGTCGCTACACACTGCCAGCGCTGGGGCCAATCACCATGTTGTGGCTGGGTTACCTGGTGGGCTTATGCGTGCTGGTGGTGATGGTGCTGAAGATCAAGGATGGCTTGAAGATCCCGCCGCTGAAAAATTGCGCGACGTTGACCGGTGCGAGCTTGATGAACCTCGGCGGGTTCTCGGCATTTTCGTGGGGCGCGATGGCCGGCTCGGTGTCGGTGGTGACGGTGATCAGTACGCTCTCTGGAGGGATCGCGGCGATCCTGGGGTTTGTATTTTTCAAGGAGCGGTTATCAGCGGTGCAGGTGGCAGGCGTTGTACTGGTGCTGGTCGGTGCAGTGGTACTGCACATCGCCGACTAATTCGCACATAAAAAAGCCGCCTAAGACAGGCTGCGTTTTCACACAGCCTGTATAAAGGCGGCTTTTTTACAACCGGCGAATCTTACAACTTAGGACCCGCAGCCTTGATCGCATCGCTGACTTCAAACTTCTTGAAGTTTTCGATGAACAGGCCAGCCAGCGCCTTCGCCGCTTCGTCGTAGGCAGCCTTGTCAGCCCAGGTGTTGCGTGGGTTCAACAGGCCGGTTTCAACGCCCGGTACGGCCAATGGCACGTCGAGGTTGATGGTGTCCAGGTGTTCGGTTTGCGCACCGATCAACGCACCGCTCTGGATCGCTGCAATCACGCCGCGAGTGGTCGGGATGTTGAAGCGTTTGCCGACGCCGTAGCCGCCGCCGGTCCAGCCGGTGTTGACCAGGTAGACCTTGGAGCCGAAACCACGGATACGCTTGATCAGAAGCTCTGCGTATTCGCCAGCCGGGCGTGGGAAAAACGGCGCGCCGAAGCAGGTGGAGAAGGTCGACTTGATGCCGCTGCCCGAACCCATTTCGGTCGAGCCCACCAGAGCGGTGTAGCCGGACAGGAAGTGGTAGGCCGCTTGTTCTTCGCTGAGGATCGACACAGGCGGCAGTACGCCGGTCAGGTCACAGGTCAGGAAGATCACCGCGTTTGGCTCGCCGCCCAGGTTCTTCTCGGAACGCTTGGCAACGTGCTCCAGCGGGTAGGCGGCACGGCTGTTCTGGGTCAGGCTGACGTCGGCGTAGTCGGCGTGCTTGGCCTCGTCGATCACGACGTTTTCCAGTACAGCGCCATGCTTGATGGCTTTCCAGATAACCGGCTCGTTCTTCTCGGACAGGTCGATGCACTTGGCATAGCAACCGCCTTCGATGTTGAACACTACGCCTTCGCCCCAGCCGTGCTCGTCGTCACCGATCAGGTAACGGCTTTCGTCGGCGGACAGGGTGGTCTTGCCAGTGCCGGACAAGCCGAAGAACAGGGTCACGTCGCCTGCTTCGCCGATGTTGGCGGCGCAGTGCATCGGCAGCACGTCGGCAGCCGGCAGCAGGAAGTTCTGCACCGAGAACATGGCTTTTTTCATTTCACCGGCGTAACGCATGCCGGCAATCAGTACTTTTTTCTGTGCGAAGTTGAGGATCACGCAACCGTCGGAGTTGGTGCCGTCACGCTCTGGTACGCACTCGAAGTTGGCCACGTTGAGCACTTGCCACTCTTCACGACCGGCCGGGTTGTACTGGGCCGGGTTGATGAACAGGCAACGACCGAACAGGTTCTGCCAGGCAGTCTGGGTGGTCATTTTCACGGCCAGGTAGTGGTCTTCTGCAGCCCCTACGTGAACATGAGAAACGAAATGCTCTTGCGCGTTATTGAACGCCTCGACGCGAGCCCACAGGGCATCGAACTTGTCGGCAGGGAACTTGCGGTTGATCGGGCCCCAGGCAATGGCGTCCTGGGTGGACGGCTCTTCAACGATGAAACGGTCAACCGGCGAACGACCGGTGCGGTGACCGGTTTCTACGACCAGCGCGCCAGTATCGGCAAGCACGCCTTCACCGCGCTGCAGGGCTTCTTTGACCAGATCGTCAACACTCAGATCGGTGTATACGGCGTTATTGGCTTGCGTCATGAGGTTCCCCGTCGGCCTATGGCCGAGTGCTCCAAACGTTTTGTAGTAGAAAGTTGCGCACTACTACCGCGAAAAAAGTGGGCCGGATTATGCCAGAAAAGCCCAAAAAGAGTAGGGCCCTCCCGTCAGAACACCTCTAATCCGGCGTTTGTCAGGTGATTTACCTGTGCTTAAACGTTTTAGTGGCGGGTGTCGGAAGGGGTGTCGCTGCCTGCGCCGGCGAACAACTGCGCTACATCAGCCGCGTCGAACAGGTAGCGCTGGTTGCAGAACTGGCAGTCGATCTCGATATGGCCACCATGTTCCACCACCAGATTTTGCGCATCTTCCAGGCCCAGGCTGACCAGCGCGTTACCGGAACGCTCGCGCGAGCAACTGCAGTGAAAATGCAGGCCCTGTGCGTCGAACAGGCGCACGGCCTCTTCATGGTAGAGGCGGTGCAGGATGGTTTCGTTGTCCAGGCCCAGCAGTTCTTCGGCCTTCAAGGTGTCGGCCAACGCGATGATATGCCGCCAGCTTTCGGCACGATCATCCTCATCCTTGATGCGATCGGCAGGCAGTTGTTGCACCAGCAAACCACGGGCGCGCTTGCCGTCGGCGTTAAGCCAGAACTTGGTGCCCACTTGCTGGGACATAACGAAGTAGTTGGTGAAGCATTCCGACAGAGTCTGGCCGTCGAGGTCGACAATACCCTGGTACCGCTGGCCTTCAGTCGGGTCGACAGTCAGTGC
The DNA here is from genome assembly GCF_016613265.1 of Pseudomonas sp. MF6751. Classification (NCBI taxonomy): domain Bacteria; kingdom Pseudomonadati; phylum Pseudomonadota; class Gammaproteobacteria; order Pseudomonadales; family Pseudomonadaceae; genus Pseudomonas; species Pseudomonas sp. MF6751. The sequence goes on along the minus strand of NZ_JAENSV010000019.1, from coordinate 60,128 downwards.
CAGGACGCCGTTGGGCATCAGGTCGGCCAAGGTGGCATCTGCGGCAATCTGGTCAGCCTCGTAACGGGCCAGGCCACGGATCTCGCGCTCGCTCGAGCACTCGATCATCAACATGGGCACTGGCCCTTCGGAACGAGCCTGCAGGATCAGCAAACCGTCGAACTTCATGGTGCCCACCAGCAGCGCCGCGGCGGCCATCAACTCGCCGAGCAATTGCGCGACCGGCTCCGGATAGGCGTGTTTGGCAAGGACTTCGGCATAGCTGAGCTCCAACGAAACCATCTCGCCGCGGGCATCGCTCTCATCGAAGATGAAGCGTTGGGTGAAGTCGGTATCCGGTAGATCAGTCATAGGTCTGGGTATCTGAAGTGATGACAAAATGATTACAAGGTTTATAAAATTAAACGCTTTAGCACCATCTTGGTGCGATTTCTCCTGAATTCAAGGAGCTGAATAGAGCGATGAGGGACAGTTTATGAACAATCCGGGTTTGTTCCAAGCCAACTGGAACCTCCGGCGATGGGCTCTTTGCAATCTACTCGCTATCGGGCTGCTGTGTTTTTGGCTGTGGCCCACGGGCCAGATGCTCTGTGTGATTTTCGACGAGTGGCTGTTTCATCTGCTCAATGGCCCATTGGCCACGAACTCGACCTGGCTGCATGTGTGGGCCGTGGCCAGCCTGCGGCCGTTTGATGCAGTGGTCGGCGTGATCTTGCTGGCGCTGTTGATCCGCGGCGACTGGGTGTTCAAGGCCGTACAGGTGCGCCAGGCGTTTTTTGGCTTCCTCGGCATTCTGCTGCTATTGCTGTTTATCCGCATGCTGTTCTCCAAACTCGCGGCGCACATGGGCTGGCAGCACAGTAGCCCGTCGATGGTCATCAGCGGCGCGATTCAAATGAGCGACTTTTTCCCAGGGTTGGAGAAAACCTGGGAATTGAAGGACCGCTCGAGCCAGAGCTTCCCCGGCGACCATGCTTCGGTGCTATTGATCTGGGCAATGTTCATGAGCGTGTTCGCCCGGCGCATCGGCCAGGTGCTGGTGATCTGGGGCCTGGCGCTGCTGTTCATGATGCCGCGGCTGGTAGCCGGCGCGCACTGGGGCCAGGACGATTATATCGGTGGCGTACTGCTGGCGCTGTTGGCGCTGGGGTGGGGGTATTACACGCCGTTTGCGGCGAAGGTGTCGGGCGCTTTGTTGCGGATGACGGCGCCGCTTTTCGGGCTACTGAGCAAGTTGCCCGTTATTGGGCGGTTGAGTGTCATGCGCACAACTCCGTAACCCCCCAGGGCTAAAAGTGGGAGCGGGCTTGCTCGCGAATGCGGGGTGACAATCAATGCATCTGTGCCTGACCCACCGTATTCGCGGGCAAGCCCGCTCCCAGATTTGATCGAGTTTGCATGGGCGACTCGTGCAATCAATCGTCATTGCCGCTGCCGCGAAACTTGAACAGATCGCGGCGCTGCTTCTTGCTCGGCTTGCCGTCAGTGGTCAGGCCTGAAGCCCCTGCCTTGCGCATGGCCGCAGCGTTTTCGCGCTTGGCGATGCTGGCTTCGGTCTCGGCATACAGTGCCTGCGCTTCCGGCGCGCCCCGGCGGACGATGGAAAGCGCCTGTACCACGATGGTTTTTTCATCAAACCCTGTACGAATCTGAAACTCGTCGCCGACGCGCGGCTCCTTTCCCGGCTTGCAGCGCTCGCCGCGATGATGCACCTTCCCGCTCTCGATAGCGGCCTTGGCCAGAGCGCGGGTTTTGTAGAAGCGCGCCGCCCACAACCACTTGTCCAACCGGACCTTCTCTTCCTCTTCCTGCTTTTGAGCCACTTGAATTCCTCGCTCTGAAAAATGTCGCAACTTTACCGTTGAAACCCTTCGACGCATAAACCCCAAGGCTCACCTAAGATACGCCAGGTAGCACCCTGTTTTCGCGAGGATACGCCGTGACCGACTTTCCCCTCTCACTCACCTCGCCCAACCAGCGGTGCGTGGGTTGCCAACAAAGCGAGCCTCTGGGGTTCGATTTCGCGTTCGCCTACCAGCCTATCGTAGACCTGCGTGACCATTCGATCTTCGCCAACGAAGCCTTGGTGCGCGGCCCCCAGGGAGAAGGCGCGCTGTCGGTGCTGGCTCAGGTCAACGAAACCAATCGCTACCGCTTCGACCAGCGCTGCCGGACCAAGGCCATCGCCGGTGCCGCAGCCCTGGGCATGCAGACTCACCTTTCCATCAACTTCATGCCCAATGCTGTATATCGTCCGGAACTGTGTATCCGCAGCACCCTGGAGGCCGCCCGGGCGCACAATTTCCCGCTGGACCGGCTGATTTTCGAGACCCTGGAAAGCGAGCACGTAGATAACTATCGCCATTTGACGAATATTCTGCGTGAATACCGCGAATTCGGCTTCAAGACCGCCATCGACGATTTCGGCGCGGGCTATTCGGGGCTGAACCTGCTGGCCGATTTCCAACCTGACTTGATCAAGCTCGACATGGCGCTGATTCGCGATGTCGACCAGGATCGTGTCCGTCAGGTGATCGTCCGGGGGATTGTCACAATCTGTGAGCAGTTGGGGGTTACTGTCATCGCCGAGGGCATCGAAAGTGCCGGCGAGCGCGACTTCCTGTCCGACTGCGGAATATTTCTGATGCAGGGCTTCTGGTTCGCCAAGCCTGCATTCAAAGCGTTGGCTGAGGTATCTCCTCAAGCCTGGGCGAATTGACCGGTTAACCATATTGAAGACATTTGACCATTTGACCGTTGTGGGTCTGCGTGAGTGGGTGGCACTTCCCGACTTGGGAGTGGCGGGCCTGCGGGCGAAGATCGACACCGGTGCCAGCACCTCCAGCCTGCACGCCACCGATATCGAGCCTTTTGAGCGCGACGGTGAAAAGTGGGTGCGTTTTACCGCGCATCTGGGCAGCGTGGTGCAACTACGTCACCGCCGCTGTGAAGCGCCCCTGGTGACGATGAAAACCATCAAGAGCTCCAACGGCCATGCACAGGTGCGCTACGTGATCAGCACCACCCTGGCCCTGGGTGATCGGGTATGGCGGGTGGAGTTCACCCTCGCCTGTCGCAAAGCCATGCGTTACCGCCTGCTGCTGGGCTCCAAGGCGCTGATTGACGGCCAGTTGGTGGTCAATCCGGGCCTCAAGTACGTTCAAGACAAGCCGGTGTTCCCGGTCTCCACTATTTCTGCCCCAGGTGCTGCATGAAGATTGCTGTGCTGTCGCGAAACCCGCGTCTGTATTCCACCCGTCGCCTGGTCGAGGCCGGCACTGAACGTGGCCATGAAATGGTGGTGATCGACACGTTGCGTGCCTACATGAACATTGCCAGCCACAAGCCGCAGATCCACTACCGGGGCAAACCCCTGGAAGGCTTTGATGCGGTAATCCCGCGTATCGGCGCTTCGGTGACTTTCTATGGCTGCGCGGTATTGCGCCAGTTTGAAATGATGGGGGTGTTTCCGCTGAACGAATCCGTGGCCATTGCGCGCTCGCGGGACAAGCTGCGCTCCCTGCAACTGCTGTCGCGCCGGGGCATCGGTCTGCCGGTCACCGGTTTTGCCCACTCCCCGGATGACATTCCCGACCTGATCGAGATGGTCAATGGCGCACCGCTGGTGATCAAAGTGCTCGAAGGCACCCAGGGCATCGGCGTGGTGCTGTGTGAAACAGCAACGGCAGCGGAGTCGGTGATTGAGGCGTTCATGGGCCTCAAGCAGAACATCATGGTGCAGGAGTACATCAAGGAAGCGGGCGGCGCGGACATTCGCTGCTTCGTGGTGGGTGACAAGGTGATTGCGGCCATGAAGCGCCAGGCCAAGCCCGGTGAGTTCCGCTCCAACCTGCACCGTGGCGGCAGCGCCAGCCTGATCAAGATCACCCCGGAAGAACGCATGACCGCGCTGCGGGCGGCCAAGGTGATGGGGCTGAGCGTGGCGGGTGTGGACATCCTGCGCTCCAACCATGGCCCCCTGGTGATGGAAGTAAACTCATCGCCGGGCCTGGAAGGGATCGAAACCACCACCGGCAAGGATGTGGCGGGGATCATCATTCAGCATCTGGAGAAGAATGGCGGGCCGAATATGACTCGGACCAAGGGAAAGGGCTGAATACCCACATCTGCCACACGCCGCGAACCACTGTGGGAGCTGGCTTGCCTGCGATGACACCGGTACATTCAACATCGTTGTTGAATGAACTACCGCTATCGCAGGCAAGCCAGCTCCCACATTTGCGTTCAGATTGCTTGTTAGACAGCGTCTCGAGGCAGCATCAACCCCAGCGGCAGCCGCACTCGCGCTTCCAACCCGCCGCCTTCCCGGTTGCGCAGCTCGACATTGCCGCCATGCATCGACGCGATCCGCCGCACAATCGCCAACCCCAACCCGGTGCCCTTGCCTCCTCGGGCGCGGTCGCCACGGGTGAAGGGGTTGAAGATACCCTCCAGCTCAGCCGGGTCGATTCCTGTGCCACGGTCCATCACGCTCAGCACCACGTAAGGCGCGGCACTGTCGCCAGAAACGTACGCCGCCACTTCCACATCGGAACCGGCATGGTGCAAGGCGTTGCCAATCAAGTTGTTCAGCAGGCGCTTCATCGACACCCGGCGTAATGCGAACGGCTGGATCGGCTCCAGGCGCGTGCGCACCTGCTCACCATTCTGGTTATAGGGCGCAACCACCTCACGCACGAGGTCGGTGAGGTCGACCTCCTCGACCACTTCATCCCGCCCGTCACGGATGAACGCCAGGAACTGGTCCAGAATGGCGTCCATGTCCTCGATGTCGCGCACCATGTCATCGGTGAGGTCGGTATGGTCCCCCATCAACTCCAGGGACAACCGTAATCGCGTCAGCGGCGTGCGCAAGTCATGGGACACCCCCGCCAGCATCAACTCGCGTTCGCGCCCGGCCTGTTCGACATCTTCTGCCATCTGGTTGAAGGCGCCGTACACCTCGGTCATCTCACTGGGCGTGTCGCTGACCGGCAAGCGCACACTGCGCCCCTGGCCCAGTTGGCGAGCGGCAAACACCAGGCGCTTGAGGGGTTGGTTGAGCTGGCGGACGAAAATCCACGCGGACGCCGTTGAGAGCAAGCCAATCGCCAGGAACCAGCCCAACACGTTCCAGATTTTTTGCCCCCGCAGCGGGTGCGGATAAAGCGGAACCTTGATCCAGGCATCCCCCAGGCTTGGCGCTCGCACCCATAGCGCAGGCGAAACATGCATACGCAGCCGCACCTCGGTGTCGGCGCCCAACTCGGCCTGCATCTGGCGCTGGTAGATCTCGCTGTAAGGCCAATGCTGCTCGCCTTCAGGCACACCAGCGCCGTCAACCCGAGTCAGCGTCGACGCCTTGGCTACTTTTTCGCGGTTCTCAGGGTCTACCGCCCAATAACCACGCAACGTCAGGGCGACACCATGGCTGTACTGCCGGTCCACCAGCACGTCTTCGTTCATCAACAGATAAACCAGCGTGAGCGCCTTGGAAAACAGAACGACAATAAGCACCAGCCAGAGGGTGCGGGAGAAGAAACTTTGTGGGAACCACAGCGGGGTTTTCATAGATGAAAGCTGCACACCTTGCAGGAACGAGCGGCGCTCGCAGAATTGCAGACGCCGGGCACCCCGTCGCCCCTCATGGAGTCAAACGCCAGGATACCCGCCCCTGCAAATCATCGGTCACTTGGTTGCGGTGCCATCCGGCACAAACACATAACCCACACCCCACACCGTCTGGATATACCGCGGCTTGGACGGGTCTGGCTCGATCATCCGGCGCAATCGGGAAATCTGCACGTCGATGGAGCGCTCGAGGGCGTCCCATTCCCGGCCACGGGCCAGGTTCATCAGCTTGTCACGGGTCAGCGGCTGGCGAGCGTTCATCACCAGGGCCTTGAGCACTGCGAATTCGCCGGTGGTGAGCATGTGCACTTCTTCACCGCGCTTGAGCTCACGGGTGGCCAGCGACAATTCGTAATCGCCAAAGGTGACGCTTTCGTCTTCGCTGCCCGGTGCTCCCGGTACCGCCGGTGCCTGGCGACGCAACACGGCCTTGACCCGCGCCATCAGCTCATCGGGGTTGAACGGCTTGGCCAGGTAGTCATCTGCGCCCAGCTCCAGGCCCTTGATGCGGCTCAGTTCATCGCCCTTGGCGGTGAGCATGATGATCGGGATCTGGTTGTTCGCACCGCGCAGGCGCTTGCAGGCGGTGAGGCCGTCTTCACCGGGCAACATCAGGTCGAGTACGACCAGGTTGAAAACTTCACGCCCTAACAGACGATCCATCTGTTCGGTGTTCGGCACCGCGCGGGCACGATAGCCCTTGGAGTTGAAAAAACGCTCCAGCAGGCTGCTCAGCCCCGGATCGTCATCAACGATGAGAATTTTTTCGCCTTCAGCAGTTTGTGCGGTGCTGCTCATTGGATGCTCCTCTTATCTCGGCGCGCATTATGGCGTAGCTGCCGTTATACGCACCGTGTGCATTGTTAGCAGATTTTTCATCTACTGCCAGCGAACCCGCGCCCTACAACCGCCGGCGCAGTACCCCTCAACGGCAGAACGCTGGTTATAATGCGGCGCCTCCGTGCAGGGCAACGTCAGATCGTTACCCTTTACTGCCAGGCTTTTTTTACCCGCTTGTCGTGAATTTTTCGATTTCGAGGGTCAATAGCCAGCCTCTTGACCCAGGCAGCGGCGCCAGTCGGGCCGCTCAACCAGCCTCGCCGGCCTTTTTCTACGGGCCTGCGCGCTGATTTTAAGAATTTCAGGTGGTTTTATGGACAGCATCAACAGCCGCATCGCCGAGGAACTCGGCGTACGCCCACAACAGGTCGAAGCGGCCGTCGCGCTACTGGATGAAGGCTCCACGGTGCCCTTCATCGCCCGTTACCGAAAAGAAGTGACCGGCAGCCTCGACGACACCCAACTGCGGCACCTGGAAGAGCGCCTGCGCTACCTGCGAGAACTCGACGAACGGCGTATCAGCATCCTCGCCAGCATCGAGGAACAGGGCAAGTTGACCCCGCAACTGGAACGCGACATCAAGCTCGCCGACACCAAAACCCGCCTCGAAGACCTTTACCTGCCGTACAAACAGAAACGTCGTACAAAGGGCCAGATCGCCCTGGAAGCCGGCCTGGGTGACTTGGCCGATGGCCTGTTCAACGACCCTACGCTGGCGCCAGAAGCCGAAGCCGCACGCTTTATCGATGCTGAAAAAGGCGTCGCTGACGTCAAGGCCGCGCTCGAAGGTGCCAAGTACATCCTGATGGAGCGCTTCGCCGAAAACGCCAGCCTTCTGGAAAAACTGCGTACCTACCTCAAGCAGGAAGCCATCCTCAGCGCCCGCGTCATCGCCGGCAAAGAGGAAGAAGGCGCCAAGTTCCGCGACTACTTCGAACACGACGAGCCGCTCAAAAGCATGCCGTCCCACCGCGCCCTGGCGATTTTCCGCGGCCGTAACGAAGGCATTCTCAGCTCCGCACTGAAAGTCGGTGATGAGCTGCCGGGCACCATGCACCCGTGCGAAGGCATGATCGGTCAACAATTCGGCATCCAGAACCAGAACCGCCCGGCAGACAAGTGGCTCGGCGAAGTGGTGCGCTGGACCTGGAAGGTCAAGCTCTACACCCACCTGGAAACCGACCTGCTGGGCGAGTTGCGCGACGGCGCCGAAACCGAAGCGATCAACGTGTTCGCCCATAACCTGCACGACCTGCTGTTGGCCGCACCGGCTGGCCCGCGTGCCACCCTGGGCCTCGACCCGGGCCTGCGCACCGGTTGCAAGGTCGCGGTGGTCGACGCCACCGGCAAGCTGCTGGACCACGCCACCGTTTACCCACACGTACCGCACAACAAGTGGGACCAGACCCTGGCGATCCTGGCCGCCTTGTGCGCCAAGCACGCGGTGGACCTGATCGCCATCGGCAACGGCACCGCCAGCCGCGAAACCGACAAGCTGGCCGCCGAGCTGATCAAAAAATACCCAGCCATGAAGATGACCAAGGTCATGGTCTCCGAAGCAGGCGCTTCGGTGTACTCGGCCTCGGAGCTGGCCTCCAAGGAATTCCCGGACCTCGACGTGTCGATCCGTGGCGCGGTGTCCATCGCTCGTCGCCTGCAAGACCCGTTGGCCGAACTGGTGAAGATCGACCCTAAATCCATCGGCGTCGGCCAGTACCAGCACGACGTGTCGCAACTGAAGCTGGCACGCGGCCTGGATGCGGTGGTGGAAGACTGCGTAAACGCCGTGGGCGTGGATGTGAACACCGCGTCCGTGGCCCTGCTGGCGCGAATCTCCGGCCTCAACGCCACCCTGGCGCAGAACATCGTCAGCCATCGCGACGAAAACGGCGCGTTCAAAACCCGCGCCGCGCTGAAGAAGGTCGCACGCCTGGGTGAAAAAACCTTTGAACAGGCTGCTGGTTTCCTACGCGTAATGAACGGCGACAACCCGCTGGACGCCTCTGCGGTTCACCCGGAAGCCTACCCGCTGGTGCAACGCATTGCCGCCGAGACCGACCGCGATATCCGTTCGTTGATTGGCGATGCCGCGTTCCTCAAGCGTCTGGATCCGAAGAAGTACACCGACGAAACCTTCGGTGTGCCGACCATCACCGATATCCTGCAAGAGCTGGAGAAACCGGGTCGCGACCCGCGCCCCGAGTTCAAGACCGCCGAGTTCCAGGACGGCGTAGAAGACCTCAAGGACCTGCAACCGGGCATGATCCTCGAAGGCGTGGTGACCAACGTGACCAACTTCGGCGCGTTCGTGGACATCGGCGTGCATCAGGACGGTTTGGTGCATATCTCCGCGCTTTCGGAGAAGTTCATCAAGGACCCACGTGAAGCGGTGAAAGCCGGTGACGTGGTCAAGGTCAAGGTCATGGAAGTCGACATCCCGCGCAAACGCGTCGGCCTGTCGATGCGCATGAGCGATACCCCCGGCGAGAAAATCGACGGTGCCCGTGGCGCTCGCCCCGGTTCGGCGCCGCGCCAGTCGCAGAACAACGCCCCGCGCAAGGAAACCACCACCGCCGCGCCAAGCAACAACGCCATGGCGTCGCTGTTTGCCAACGCTAAACAGTTGAAGAAGCGCTGATGGAAATTCCGGCCGGTTTGACCCAGAGCGCATTCAGCGAACTGATCGGCTGCCGCCTGCACGCCTGGAAGAGGGCGTTGCCGAGGTGGCCCTGACCCTGGAGCCGCACCTGCGCAACCGCGCGGGCAAGCTCCATGGCGGGGCGATTTTCAGCCTGGTGGATATAACCATGGGCCTGGCCTGTTCCAGCGCCCATGGTTTCGACCAGCAGAGCGCCACCATCGAATGCAAGATCAACTATATCCGCGCCGTGGAAGACGGTGAGGTGCTGTGCACCAGCCGGGTGATCCACGCCGGTCGCCGCACCCTGGTGGTCGAGGCCGACGTGTATCAGGGCGAAAGACTTGTCGCAAAAGCACAGGGCACGTTCGCTGTCCTATAGCTCCCCACCCCCGATTTGAGTTAATTTCGGCGCTGCGATAACAGCGTCGGAATTTTCTCGCTGCGCTGTAGCCCAATTCATGGAGTGAAGTCGGCAAATTCAGAGCGGGTCAAATCGACTCAAAACCAGGCGATCACGCCAGTTTCAACTTCACCCTTGTAGACCGTCCTGCCCACCCCCATATTGGGGCGACTGACGCGTGAAGGAATCCAACTTGAGCGAACTTCTCAACCGCCGCCTGGCCCTGCTCGGCAAGCGCGAACACCTCTCCCTGCTAGAGCAATGCTTGCACGGCATCGAGCGCGAATGCCTGCGCGTCACCAACGAAGGTCGACTGGCGCAAACGCCGCACCCCGAAGCCCTGGGCGCCGCGCTGACCAATGAACAGATCACCACCGACTACTCGGAATCGCTGCTGGAGTTCATCACCCCTGCCCTGCCGAACCCGGCCGATACCCTGAGCAGCCTGGACAAGATCCATCGCTTTGCCTACACCAAGCTGGGCAGCGAATACCTGTGGAGCCCCTCGATGCCGTGCCCGTTGCCGGCCGAGGAAGATATTCCGATTGCCTACTACGGCACCTCCAACATCGGCCAGCTCAAGTACGTGTACCGCAAGGGCCTGGCCCTGCGTTACGGCAAGACCATGCAGTGCATCGCAGGCATCCACTACAACTTTTCCCTGCCGGAAGCGTTATGGCCGTTGCTCAAGGAAACAGAAGGGTTTGTCGGCACCGACCGTGACTATCAATCCACGGCCTACATCGCGCTGATCCGTAATTTCCGTCGCTACAGCTGGCTGTTGATGTACCTGTTCGGTGCCTCGCCAGCCCTGGATGCCGGCTTCCTGCGCGGACGCTCGCATCAGCTTGAAGTCCTCGACGCCGACACGCTGTACCTGCCCTACGCCACCAGCCTGCGCATGAGCGACCTGGGGTACCAGAGCAACGCCCAGGCCGGCCTGACGCCCTGCTACAACGATTTGGCCAGCTACACCGACAGCCTGCGCGAAGCGGTGGCAACACCCTACGCGCCCTATGTCGAAGTCGGCACGCACAAGGATGGCGAGTGGGTGCAGCTCAATACCAACATCCTGCAGATCGAAAACGAGTACTACTCCAACATCCGTCCCAAGCGCGTGACCTACACCGGCGAGCGGCCGATCCAGGCGTTGATGGCCCGCGGCATCCAGTACATCGAAGTACGCTGCCTGGACATCAACCCGTTCCTGCCGATGGGTATCGACCTGCCAGAGTCGCGGTTCCTCGACGCATTCCTGCTGTACTGCGCGCTGAACGACAGCCCACTGTTCGCCAACAACGAGTGCGGCAACGCCACCTCCAACTTCCTCAGCGTGGTCAAGGAAGGCCGTCGTCCGGGCCTGCAATTGCAGCGTGACGGCCAGCCGGTGGACATGAAGGAGTGGGCGGCCGAGTTGCTGGAGAAGATTGCCCCGCTGGCCGCCCTGCTCGATCAGAGCCATGGCATCACCGAGCACAGCGAGGCATTGGACGCCCAGTTGGCCAAGGTCAAGGACCCGTCCCTGACGCCGTCGGCGCAGGTGTTGGCAGCCATGGCTGAGCGCAAGGAAAGCTTTGCGCAGTTCTCCCTGCATCAAAGCGAAGTCCATGCCGAATACTTCCGCAAAGAACCTTTGGCGCCTGAGGAACAAGCGCGCTTTGAAGAACTGGCCCGTGCGTCGCTGGCGCAACAGGCAGAGCTGGAGCAGAACGAAGTAGGCGATTTCGATGTGTTTGTCGGTTCGTACCAGGCAAGCATCCTCGCCATCAGCAACTAACCTAAGGCTCGCTCCCCCTGTGGGAGCTGGCTTGCCTGCTCCCACATTATTCTGCCAGCCTGAAAACAGGCGTCGCCATTTCCCCTCATAAGCTAATTCGAAAAAGTTATTTATTTTCGAATTCTTAGATCATTTAGTCTCCTCTCACGCCGACCCTCGGCCGCCTGATTGAGGAGCTTCCCTTTGAAACTGCTGACCCCTCTGCGCCTGTTGGCCGCATTGTCCCTGGCCGGTGCCAGCCTGTTTGCCCAGGCGGCGGACGTGACCATTGCGTATCAGACCACCGTGGACCCGGCCAAAGTCGCCCAAGCCGACGGCGCCTATGAAAAAGCCACCAACGCCAAGATCGACTGGCGCAAATTCGACAATGGCGCCGACATCATCGCTGCCATCGCGTCCGGCGACGTGCAGATCGGCTACCTCGGTTCCAGCCCGCTCACCGCCGCGATAACCCGTAAAGTCCCGGTGCAAACCTTCCTCGTCGCCACCCAGATCGGCGGCGCCGAAGCCTTGGTGGCGCGTAACGGTTCGGGGATCAACAGCCCTCAGGACCTGGTCGGCAAAAAAATCGCTGTGCCCTTCGTTTCCACCGGCCACTACAGCCTGCTCGCCGCCCTTAAACACTGGAACATCGACCCGGCCAAAGTCACCATTCTCAACCTCGCCCCGCCGGCCATCATTGCCGCCTGGAAGCGCGGTGATATCGACGCCACCTATGTCTGGGACCCAGCCCTGGGCGTGGCCAAGGAAACCGGCAAGGTGCTGATCACCTCCGGGGAGCTGGCCAAGTTCGGCGCGCCGACGTTCGATGCCTGGATCGTGCGCAAGGACTTCGCCGAGAAGCACCCAGAGATTGTCACCGCCTTCGCCAAGGTCACTCTGGATGCCTACGCCGCCTACCGCAAAGACCCACAAGCCTGGCTCGCCGATTCCGGCAACGTCGACAAACTGGTGAAACTCTCCGGCGCCAAGGCCAGCGATATCCCGTTGCTGCTGCAAGGCAACGTCTACCCGTTGGCCGCCGACCAGGTAACGCTGCTGGGCGCACCGACCACCAAGGCCGTCACCGACACCGCTGCGTTCCTCAAGGAGCAAGGCAAGGTCGAGGCCGTGCTGCCCGACTACGCCCCTTATGTCAGCGCCAAGTTCATTACCAACTGACTCAGGAGTTCACTGCGATGGCCTTGCTACAACTGGAGCGCATCAGCGCACAGTACCCAGGCGCCCCGGAACCGGTACTGTCCGATATTTCACTGGAGCTTGGGCCCCAGCAATTGCTGGTCGCCCTGGGCCCCTCCGGCAGCGGCAAGACCTCGTTGTTGAACCTGATTGCCGGCTTCGTCGAACCGTCTGCCGGGCGTATCACCCTCGATGGCGTGCCGGTCAAAGGCCCCAGCGCCGAGCGCGGCGTGGTGTTCCAGGACGATGCCCTGCTGCCCTGGCAGGACGTGCTGGCCAATGTGGCTTTCGGCCTGGAACTGGCCGGCGTGCCCAAGGCGCAGCGCGACGTGCGGGCGCGTGAAATGCTCGCGCTGGTGGACCTGGCCGGTTTCGACAACCGCCGCATCTGGCAACTCTCCGGTGGCCAGAAGCAACGCGTCGGCCTGGCGCGTGCGCTGGCGGCCGACCCGCGTGTACTGCTGATGGACGAACCCTTCGGCGCCCTGGATGCCTTCACCCGTGAACAGATGCAGGAGTTGCTGCTGCAAGTGTGGCGGCGCACGGCCAAGCCGGTATTCCTGATTACCCACGACATTGAAGAAGCGGTGTTTCTCGCCACCGACTTGATCTTGCTGGCGCCCAACCCCGGCCAGATCGTCGAACGTCTGCAGCTGGATTTCGGCCAACGTTACGCCGCCGGTGAATCAGCCCGCGCAATCAAATCCGACCCGCGCTTTATCGAAACCCGTGAGCATGTGCTGGGCAAAGTGTTCTCCCAACGGCAGGTGTACGCATGAGCAGCTACGAACTTCCCGCCACGGCCACCGAGCCTGCGACACATGCCGTGATCCCGCTGCGCCGTCGCCTGAGCACGCGCTGGATCAGCCTGCTGACCCTGGCGGCCTTGCTTGCCCTGTGGTGGGCGGTGACCGCCACCGGTTTGATCGAACCTTTGTTCCTGCCGCCACCGTCCGCCGTGTTGCAAAAAGGCTGGCTGCTGGCAACCACCGGCTACATGGATTCCACTTTGTGGCAGCACCTGGGCGCGAGCCTCAGTCGCATCGGCCTGGGCCTGGGCTTTGCAGTACTGACCGCCGTGCCGGTGGGGATCGCCATCGGTGCCAACCGTATCGCCCGTGGCATTCTCGATCCGCTGATCGAGTTCTACCGGCCGATTCCGCCCCTGGCCTACCTGCCGTTGATCGTGATCTGGTGCGGCATTGGCGAGCTGTCCAAGGTGCTGCTGATCTACCTCGCTATCTTCGCCCCGATTGCCATCGCCACCGCCACTGGGGTGCGCACCGTCGACCCGGCCAAATTACGCGCTGCGCAGTCGTTGGGCGCTACCCGCGCGCAACTGATTCGCCATGTGATCCTGCCAAGCGCCCTGCCCGATATCCTCACCGGTGTGCGCATCGGCCTGGGTGTGGGCTGGTCGACCCTGGTCGCCGCCGAGTTGATTGCCGCCACCAGCGGCCTGGGGTTCATGGTGCAGTCGGCGGCGCAGTTTCTGGTCACTGATGTGGTGGTGCTGGGCATCCTGGTCATCGCCCTGATCGCCTTCACCATGGAAATGGGCCTGCGCGCCCTGCAGCGTAAATTAGTGCCCTGGCATGGCCAGGCACACTGAGTGAAGAACCCACAATGAGCAGCCTGACCGTTACCCCATTAAGCACCGCCCTGGGCGCCCAGATCGGCGGCGTCGATATCACCCAGCCGCTGAATCCCGAACAGCGCGACGCCATTGAACAGGCGTTGCTCGACTATTCGGTGCTGTTCTTCCGTGACCAGCCGATCACCCCTGCGCAACAGGCACGGTTCGCGGCAAACTTTGGCGACCTGCACATCCACCCGATCTACCCCAACGTGCCGGAACAGCCCGAAGTGCTGATCCTCGACACCGCCGTCACCGATGTGCGTGATAACGCGGTGTGGCATACCGACGTGACGTTCCTGCCCACGCCTGCTCTGGGCGCAGTGCTCAGCGCCAAGCTGTTGCCAGCGTTCGGCGGCGATACGTTGTGGGCCAGTGGGATTGCGGCTTATGAAGCACTGTCTGAACCGCTAAAGCGCTTGCTCGATGGCCTCACCGCCACACACGACTTCACCAAGTCGTTCCCGCTGGAGCGCTTTGGCAACACCGCCGAGGACCTGGTGCGCTGGGAGGCAACCCGCAAGAAAAACCCGCCGCTATCGCACCCAGTCGTGCGCACGCATCCGGTAAGTGGGCGCAAATCACTGTTCGTCAGCGACGGCTTCACCACCCGAATCAATGAACTGGAAGCGGCCGAAAGCGAGGCCATTCTCAAGCTGCTGTTCGCCCACGCCACTCGCCCGGAATTCACCATCCGCTGGCGCTGGCAAGAGAATGACGTGGCGTTCTGGGATAACCGCGTCACCCAGCATTACGCTGTGGATGACTACCGGCCGCAGCGGCGGGTGATGCACCGGGCGACGATTCTTGGGGATGTGCCGTTCTAGAATCCAGCGCAGATCAACTGTGGGAGCTGGCTTGCCTGCGATAGCGGTGGTTCAGCCACTGCATTATTGGCTGAAAAACCGCTATCGCGAGCAAGCCCGGCTCCCCCATTTACCGAGTGCGGCAGCTTATTCAGCGGTGGACGGTTTTTCCCACAGGTTGATCCCACCTTCCTGCGCAAACCTATCAATCTCCGCCAGTTCTTCAGCACTGAAGCTCAAGTTTTTCAACGCCCCGACGTTCTCGATAATCTGCTCCGGCCGGCTTGCGCCGATCAGCGCACTGGTTACCCGTGGATCACGTAACGTCCACGCCAGCGCCAACTGGGCCAGGCTCTGGCCACGGCGCTTGGCGATTTCGTTCAGGCCGCGTACATGGGCGATGTTGGCTTCGGACAGGTGCTGGGCCTGCAACGAGCCACCACCCGGACGATTGACCCGCGCATCGGCCGGTACCCCGTTGAGGTATTTATCGGTCAACAAACCCTGGGCCAGCGGCGTGAAGGCGATCACTCCAGCACCGAGTTCTTCGGTGGTGTCCAGCAGGTCTTTTTCCACCCAACGGTTGAGCAGGTTGTAGGCCGGCTGGTGGATCAACAACGGCACTTTCCACTCGTTGAGCAACGCTGCGATTTCGCGGGTTTTAACCCCGGAGTAAGACGAGATACCGATGTACAACGCCTTGCCTTGTTGCACGGCGGTGGCCAGGGCGCTGGCGGTCTCTTCCAGAGGCGTGTTGGGGTCGAAGCGGTGCGAGTAGAAAATATCCACATAATCGACGCCAAGGCGTTGCAGGCTCTGGTCCAGGCTCGCCAATACGTATTTACGCGAACCGCCACCCTGGCCGTAAGGGCCGGGCCACATGTCCCACCCGGCTTTGCTGGAGATGATCAACTCGTCGCGATAGTGCTTGAAGTCTTCGCGCAGCAAACGGCCGAAGTTGATCTCGGCGCTGCCGTAGGGCGGGCCGTAGTTGTTGGCCAGGTCGAAGTGGTTGATACCCAGGTCGAACGCCGTGCGCAGCAATGCGCGCTGGGTGTCGATCGGGGTGCTGTCGCCAAAGTTGTGCCACAACCCCAGGGACAGTGCCGGCAGCACCAATCCACTGCGGCCTACGCGGCGATAAGGAATAGATTCATAGCGGTTTTCGGCAGCAATGTACGTCATCGAATCCTCTCTTGATCTAGGGCAAATAAGGCCCGGGAATAGGCATATTCCCGGGCCTTTTAAGCAGCTGAATCGCTTAAGTCTGCCTCTTCCTTTTACAGCAAAGACCTACTTGAGAGGAACGCTATCAGCGCACCATGTGCAAGAACTGCAGATGGCGCTCGTACTGGTCGAGGATGTCATTGATGATCTGCTCCTTGGTGTAGCCCACCAGGTCATAGTCCTGGCTGCCCTCACTCAAGTGCACTTCGGCCCGATAGTAGCGGCGGTTGTTGATCTCTTTCTTGCCAATGCCGCCCAAGGCGAACGACGGTGTGAAATAGCCACGCATCTGCACCTGGTAGATGAACGGACGTTCTTCACCATGGCCGATTTCGAGGCTGACGCTGTCGTTGGACGGGTCGGGCTGGGTCACCACCGTAAGGCCCTTCTCGACAAACACTGCGGTCACTTCTTCAATCGCCGGGCGCACCGTGGTGTCGAGGAAACGGTATACCTCATCGCGGGATGGGAAATGCACCGCCTGGCTCAAACGCTGGCGCCAGCCACCTCGGCCTTTGCGCGAAGCGGAGATCGGTGCCAGGGAATGCAACTGCGCGATCTGCTTTTGCGACTCCAGGTAGAACGCCTTGTGCAGCCCCCACATCATCAGCAGCAGGATCAGCGAGAACGGCAGCGAGGTCAGTACCACCGCAGACTTGAGCGAGTCGATACTGCCGGCGAACAGCAACGCACTGGTGACCAGGGCGGTCATCGCGCCCCAGAACACACGCAGCCACTTCGGCCCGTCTTCATCCGCGTTGCCGCCTTTGGACGAGAGGGTGGACAGCACCACAGTGCCGGAGTCCGCCGAGGTCACGAAGAACACAAAGCTGATGAACACCGTGACCGCGATCACCGTCTTGCTCCACGGGTAGGTTTCCAGCAGCAGGTAGAGGCTCATCGATGGGTCATCGATCGCCGACTGGCCCAGTGCAGCCATGCCATGGTTGAGCACCTGGTCGATGGCGCTGTTACCGAAGATCGACATCCACGCCAGGGTGAAGCCCAGTGGAATCAGCAGCACGCCAAACACGAACTCGCGGATGGTACGACCACGGGAAATACGCGCGATAAACAGGCCCACGAACGGCGACCATGCGATCCACCAGGCCCAGTAGAACACCGTCCAGCCGCCCAGCCAGTCGCTCGGCTTGTTGTAGGCGTACACATCAAAACTCTTGGTGGGCAGCGCCCCCAGATAGTCACCGATGTTCTGGATCAAGGTGTTGAGCAGGTGCTGGGTAGGCCCGGCGAACAACACGAACAGCAGCAGCGCACAGGCCAGCAGCATGTTGATGTCGGACATCACCCGCACGCCCTTGTCGACGCCGGCCACGGCCACGATGATCGCCGCGCCCATCATCAGGGTGATCAGGCCCACCTGGATCCACTGGGTATGGGCAATGCCAAACAGGTAGTCCAGGCCAGAGTTGAGGTGCAGTACGCCAAAGCCCATGTCGGCGCCCAGGCCGAACACCGTGGCAATGATGCCAAAGCCATCCACCGCGTAACCGATAGGGCCATTGATGCGCTTGCCGATCAGCGGGTACAGCGCCGAGCGCAACGCCAGCGGCAGGTTATGCCGGTAGGCGAAATACGCCAGGGCCATGCCGACAAACGCGAACACGCCCCAGCCATGCAGGCCCCAGTGCAGGAACAACACCTGCATGGCCTGGCGCGCCGCATCGGCGTTCATTGCTTCGCCCTGGGGCGGCTGCACCAAGTGCGTCAGCGGCTCCGAGACGCAAAAGAAAAACAGCGTGATGCTGATCCCGGCGGCGAACAACATGCCGGCCCAGGACAGGTAACTGAATTCGGGCTCGTCGTGGTCGGCACCGAGTTTTATCTTGCCGTAGCCCGATAGCGCGGTGACCACCACGAAGACCAGATACAGCGTCATCGCCAGCATGTAGTACCAGCCGACCGTGTTGGCCGCCCAGTTTTGCGCCGCCAGCAGCCAGGCGCCGGCCTGTTGCGGGATAGCGATGACCGTGATGCCGAACAGCAGGATGACGGTGGCGGCAAAGTAGAAAACGGGCGCATTCATGCGCACCATGCCGCTGGAAGGGGTGGACGATGCACTCATGAACGATGCACCTCAAGGTTGCGGGATATGGCTGTAAAAAACGGACTCAGCAAAGGTAAGCCTCCTGTTGTGAGCGGGCAGCGAACCACCGGTTTAACTTGAACGAACGTTCAAGTTAAACATGAATAGGCGGTCTTGGACTAATCGCAGGGCTGAGTGGTAGGTGTTTCCTACACTAGCTCAGGGATTGGTATGACGCGTGGAGGAGACGAATCGTTCAGCAAGCCCGAGTTGAAATACATTCGAAATGTGGGAGCTGGCTTGCCTGCGATAGCGCTGGGTCAGCCACCCATCTGTTGACTGATACACCGCTATCGCAGGCAAGCCAGCTCCCACACTGGTCGGCGGTTGGCTCAGGTATTACTTCTGCGCCCCATCATCATGCTGCAAGTTCGCCTGGGTGATATTCGCCCCGGCCGGCACGCTGCGGGTCAGCCACACATTGCCGCCGATGGTCGAACCCTGGCCAATGGTGATCCGCCCCAGGATCGTCGCCCCGGCGTAAATCACCACATCATCTTCAACAATAGGGTGACGCGGGTGGCCTTTCTGCAATTGCCCATCTTCATCCGCCGGAAAGCGTTTGGCGCCCAGTGTCACGGCCTGGTAGATGCGCACGCGCTCGCCGATGATCGCGGTCTCGCCAATCACCACGCCTGTGCCGTGGTCGATAAAGAAACTCGGGCCGATCTGTGCGCCGGGGTGGATATCAATGCCGGTGGCCGAGTGGGCGATTTCCGCACTGATCCGCGCCAGCAACGGCAGGCCGGCACGGTACAGGTGGTGGGCCAGGCGGTGGTGGATCACCGCCAGGATGCCTGGGTAGCACAGCAGCACTTCATCCACACTGCGCGCAGCCGGGTCGCCGTGGTAGGCGGCCAGTACGTCGGTGTCCAGCAGGCTGCGCAAGGATGGCAACGCCAGGGCGAAATCCTGGATCAGGCGAATGGCGTGGGCGTTGACTTCGCTGTCGTCCTCACCGCTCTGGCGCGCGGCATAGCGCAACTCCAGGCGCGCCTGGGCGAGCAAGGCGTTGAGCGCGACGTCGAGGGTATGGCCCACGTAGAAGTCTTCGCTTTCTTCGCGCAGGTCCGCCGGCCCCAGGCGCATCGGAAACAGGGCGCCGCACAAGGCTTCAAGAATCTGCGCCACCGCCTCGCGGGACGGCAACTCACGGCCACCATGCTCGCCACTCAAGCGCCCATTGCGCGTTCGCCACTGGTCGCGGGCGCCGCGCAGTTGGCTGACGATGGTCTGCAATTGCCAATGACTGGAACGCTCACTCACGGTATTCACTCCTGACGAAATGGCCATCACTTTACGGTATGCACCTAGGCAGCTCTTAAGAACCAATGGTGTGGCGCTAAGAACCTTTCGTCATAAGCGATTGACGGTTGCCCGATGAAAAGTGCCTGCCTATAGTCCCCCAATCACTCAGCAACCGTGCGTAACCATGATCAAACAACAGCTCGACCGTTTTAACCGTCTGGAACTACTGGGCAGTGCCACCGCCCTGGAAAAACTCGAGCGGCTGTCGGCTTGGCTGGGCAGGGACATCTACGTCAAACGCGATGACACCACGCCGTTGGCCATGGGCGGCAACAAGCTGCGCAAACTCGAATACCTGGCCGCCGACGCCATCGCCCAGGGCGCCGACACCCTGGTCACCGCCGGCGCGATCCAGTCCAACCATGTGCGCCAGACCGCCGCGCTCGCCGCCAGGCTTGGCCTGGGCTGTGTTGCCCTGCTGGAAAACCCTACCGGCACCGACGACCCCAACTACCTGGGCAACGGCAATCGCCTGCTGCTGGAGTTGTTCGACGCCAAAGTGGAATTGGTGGAAAACCTCGACAACGCCGACGACCAACTCAACGCCCTCGCCGACCGTCTGCGCAGTAACGGCAAGAAGCCGTACCTGGTGCCTATCGGCGGTTCCAATGCACTCGGCGCGCTGGGCTACGTGCGCGCCGGGCTGGAGTTGGCCGCACAAATTGAAGACAGCGGCATTCAATTCGCCGCCGTGGTGCTCGCCTCTGGCAGCGCCGGTACCCACAGCGGCCTGGCCCTGGCCTTGAGCGAAGCACTGCCGCAGTTACCGGTGATCGGCGTCACGGTGTCGCGCACCGAGCAAGCACAATTGCCCAAGGTGCAGAGCCTGGCCGAACGCACTGCCGAGTTGCTCGGTGTGGCTATCCCCGACGCCTTCAAGGTCATCCTGTGGGACGAGTATTTCGGGCCGCGGTATGGCGAGCCAAACGCTGGCACCCTCTCGGCGATCAAACTTTTGGCCAGCCAGGAAGGTCTGTTGCTGGACCCGGTGTATACCGGCAAGGCCATGGCCGGTTTGCTCGACGGCATCGGGCGCCAGCGCTTTGAAGAGGGGCCGATCATTTTCCTGCATACCGGTGGCGCGCCGGCATTGTTTGCCTATGACTCACTATTCAACTGATTGGATACGCATATACCCAAAAAGAATATGAGATTGTATTTTTATTATTTTCAAGACTTAAAAACCCACCTTATCATCGCGCCGAAGGCGAAGACGCGCTTCGCGCTTTAGGGCAGGATACGACTACCGCGTCACCTGCTTCGCTCACCATAAAAAACACAGGGGCTCTCCATGACTATTTCTGCATTTCGTCGCACGCTGTTGGTTGGCACTTTGGGCCTCGCGCTTGGCGCTGGCTGGCTGGGCCAGGCGGTTGCCGGCGAGCAGTTGAACACCATCAAGAAGGCCGGCGAGATCAAGATCGGCCTGGAAGGCACCTACCCGCCGTTCAGCTTTGTCGATGAAAGCGGCAAGCTCAGCGGTTTCGAAGTGGAACTGTCCGAGGCGCTGGCCAAGGAGCTGGGTGTCAAGGTCAAGCTGCAAGCCACCCCTTGGGACGGCATCCTCGCCGCGCTGGAATCCAAGCGCCTGGACGCCGTGGTCAACCAGGTGACCATCTCCGAAGAGCGCAAGAAAAAGTACGATTTCTCCAAGCCTTACACCGTGTCCGGCATCCAGGCGCTGGTGCTGAAAAAGAACGTCGACTCGATCAAGAAAGCCGACGACCTGGCCGGCAAGAAAGTCGGTGTGGGCCTGGGCACCAACTACGAACAATGGCTCAAGGACAACCAACCAAAAGCCATTATCAAGACCTACAACGACGACCCGACCAAGTTCCAGGACCTGCGCATCGGTCGTATCGACGCCATCCTGATCGACCGCCTGGCCGCCCTGGAATACGCCAAGAAAGCCCCCGACACCGCCGCTGCCGGCGACGCCTTCTCCCGTCAGGAATCCGGTATCGCCCTGCGCAAAGGTGAGCCCGAGCTGCTCGATGCGGTGAACAAGGCTCTGGACAAACTGCGCGCCGACGGCACGTTGAAGACGCTGTCCGAGAAGTACTTCAACGCTGACGTCACGCAATAATGGAAGCAGGTTTCCAACTCGCGCTGGACTCCGCGCCCTTTCTGCTCAAGGGCGCGTACTACACGGTAATCCTCAGCCTGGGCGGGATGTTCTTCGGCCTGCTGCTGGGCTTCGGCCTGGCCTTGATGCGCCTCTCGCGCTTCAAGCTCTTGAGCTGGACCGCCCGGGTCTACGTGTCGTTCTTTCGCGGCACGCCGTTACTGGTGCAGCTGTTCCTGATCTACTACGGCTTGCCGCAAGTGGGCATCGAGCTGGACCCGATCCCGGCCGCCATGATCGGCTTTTCGCTGAACATGGCTGCCTATGCGTGTGAAATCCTGCGGGCCGCCATCGCCTCCATCGAGCGTGGCCAGTGGGAAGCGGCTGCCAGTATCGGTATGACCCGTGCGCAGACGTTGCGCAGGGCCATCCTGCCCCAGGCGATGCGCACGGCGTTGCCGCCTTTGGGCAACAGCTTTATTTCACTGGTCAAGGACACGGCGCTGGCCGCCACCATCCAGGTGCCCGAGCTGTTCCGCCAGGCCCAACTGGTGTCGGCACGTACCTTCGAAATTTTTACCATGTATCTGTCCGCAGCCCTGATCTACTGGATCCTGGCGAGCATCCTGGCGCATCTGCAGAATCGTCTGGAAGACCGGGTCAACCGGCATGACCTGGAGTCTTGAAGCATGATCGTGGTTGAAAAACTGACCAAACAATTCAACGGCCAGGTGGTGCTCAACGGCATCGACCTTGAGGTCAAGGAAGGCGAAGTGGTCGCCATCATCGGCCCCAGCGGTTCCGGCAAGACCACCTTCCTGCGCTGCCTGAACTTCCTCGAAGAACCCACCAGCGGCCGTATCAAGGTGGGTGACATCGAGATCGATAGCAGCAGGCCGCTCAACCAGCAACAGGGCCTGGTGCGGCGCCTGCGCCAGCATGTGGGCTTTGTGTTCCAGAACTTCAACCTGTTTCCCCACCGCACCGCGCTGGAAAACGTCATCGAAGGCCCCATCGTGGTCAAGAAGATGCCACGGGAAGCGGCGGCCGAACTGGGGCGCAAGCTGTTGGCCAGGGTCGGCCTGGCGGGCAAGGAAGCGTCCTACCCAAGGCGGCTGTCCGGCGGCCAGCAACAGCGTGTGGCGATTGCCCGCGCACTGGCCATGGAGCCGGAGGTGATCCTGTTCGACGAACCCACCTCGGCCCTCGACCCGGAACTGGTGGGCGAAGTCCTGGCGACCATTCGCAGCCTGGCCGAAGAAAACCGCACCATGGTCATCGTCACCCACGAGATGAGCTTTGCCCGTGATGTGGCCAACCGGGTGATCTTCTTCGACAAGGGTGTGATCGTCGAACAGGGCGAAGCCAAGGCGCTGTTTGCCAACCCCAGGGAAGAACGTACCAAGCAGTTCCTGAGCAAATTCCTCGCCCACTGACGTTCTGTGTGGGAGCTGGCTTGCCTGCGATGCAGCGCCTCGGTGTAGCAGTCAAAATGGGGAGATGCTATCGCAGGCAAGCCAGCTCCCACATAAGCGAGACCCTACAGGGAATCGCCATTGCAACCTGTAAAAGACCCCGCCGCCTGCCCCCTGAAATCCCCCTCCCCGTCAGACCCGTCTGAATCTCGCCAAACTCGCCGTTTAGCCCTTTGCCTCCATTGACGCTCCTCGGCCAACCCTCTTATCTAGCGCCTTGAGGATTGGATCCTATCCCGGCTACTGACTGAATCGTACCTTTCGAACCCCCTGGCGCCTGTGCGTCCAGGTTTCGGAACGATTGCTGCTGGCTGCATCAAGGAGATTACTTATGACACACACTCAAACCCCGGCCACGCTCAGTGCCCCAAGGCTTCCCCAGGCTATTGGAAACGGCATCAGCGCCCTGGCCTCCGCCCACTTGCAGGTCGACATTTCACCCTACCCGAGCATGGAAGAAGGCGACCTGATCGAACTGTTCTGGAACAACTGCTTCGCCGCCTCGCGCAAGGTGACGGCGTGCAGGATCGGCACGTGCACCCACCTGTACGTACCGCAGAGCTTTGTGCAGGACGGACCGGCACGCGTCCATTACCAGGTCTTGCAGATAGGCCATGGCCCGATGCGCTCGGCGGTGACGCTGGTGCGGGTCAAGACCAACTACCCCGGCGGTCAGCCTTCGCCGCGCCTGAACCCTGAAGGCGACAATGAAAACCAGAATCTGGCGCCCGTGAACCTGCCCGAGACGATTCGCCGCCACGGCGTCAACAGCAGCCAGGTAAGGCGCGGCATTCCGCTGACCATCGAGCCTTACCTGAACATGAGCACAGGCGATGCCATCACGTTGCGCTGGGGCGATGTACGCTTGGACCTGCCCCGCATCCAAGCCAACAGCGTCGGCCTGGCGGTGCAGGTGTGGGTGCCGCCCCACGTGATTGTCGAAGCCGGCGACGACTGCCGGTTGGAAGTCACCTACTGCATTCTCGACCGCGTGGGTAACAACTCCCGCTGGGCGCCCGCCCGCACGCTGCGCATCGCCGCCTGCATACCGCCCCGCCCTGCCTCGCCCGCACCGAGCTATCAACCGCGTCGCTTCGGTTCACCCTGTGAACCGGGGTGACAGCCCTTCTATGCATATTCCTAAAAGTTAGTTTATTTAAATAATTAACACGCTTAGGGTATATGCACCGGACCACCGGACATTCCTGATTTTTCTGTTTATTTCATTGAATGCGAGGTCGGTATGGTCAGAATTACCCCGGTGCGCAACGCCAGGGCATTGCGTGCAGCCAAGGAGCGGCGCTGATGTCTAACTTGGCTCTAACACCCCCCCAGAGTGATCTGGACGTAGCCCCCCTGCTGTTGCCCGCCACGGTGTTGCGCAACGACGCCCAGGCACTGAGTGCAGCCCACGAACTGGCCCAGGCTGCACGCCTGCACGCCGCCCAGCGCGACCAGCAACGCAAACTGCCCTGGGCGCAGCTCGAACAGTTCACCCGCAGCGGCTTGGGCAGTATTTCCATTCCCCGTGAATACGGCGGCCCACAGGTGTCGTTTGTGACCCTGGCCGAAGTCTTCGCGATCATCAGCGCAGCCGACGCGGCACTCGGGCAGATCCCGCAGAACCATTTCGGCATCTTGTACGTATTGCAGGGCACCGCGACCGAACGTCAGAAAAAGCAGCTGTTCCAGAGCGTGCTCGACGGCTGGCGCATCGGCAACGGCGGCCCGGAACGCGGCACCAAAAATACCCTGGAGCTCAAGGCACGCATTACGGCCGAAGGTGATGGGTACGTGGTCAGCGGCCAGAAGTTCTACTCCACCGGCGCACTGTTTGCTCACTGGGTCGCCATAAAAGCGTTGAACGATGACGGCAAGCAAGTCATGGCCTTCGTGCGGCGCGGCAGCGAGGGGCTGCGCATCGTCGATGACTGGTCGGGCTTTGGCCAACGCACCACCGCCAGCGGCACCGTCTTGCTTGATCGCGTGGCCGTAGAGCCGGAACTGGTCATCGACAACTGGCGCCTGGGGGAAAGCCCGAATATCCAGGGGGCCGTGTCGCAGCTGATCCAGGCCGCCATCGACGCCGGCATCGCCCGAGGCGCCCTCGACGATGCCATTGCCTTCGTGCGGGAACGTTCACGCCCGTGGATCGACGCCAAGGTCGAGCGAGCCAGCGACGACCTGTATGTGATCGCCGATATCGGCAAGCTGAAGATCGAACTGCACGCCGCCGAAGCCCTGCTGCGCAAGGCCGGGCAAGTGCTTGACCAGGTCAGCGCCGCGCCGATCACCGCGCAGTCCGCCGCCCACGCCTCGATTGCCGTGGCCGAGGCCAAGGTGCTGACCACCGAAGTGGCGTTACAAGTCACCGAGAAGCTCTTTGAGCTGGCCGGCAGCCGCGCCACCCTGGCCGAATTCAACCTTGACCGTCACTGGCGCAACGCCCGGGTGCACACCCTGCACGACCCGGTGCGCTGGAAGTACCACGCCATCGGCGCCTATCGACTCAACGGCACCCTACCGGCTCGTCATTCCTGGATTTAACCAACCAGAACACTTTTCCACGAGCTTCTGGAGAAACTCATGACCCTTTCTCACCCCGTCGCGGTCATCACCAGCGACGAACAAGCGCTTATTGTCGCCAGCGATCTTGCTGAAGACTTACGCCGCGACAGCGCCCAGCGCGACCGCGAACGCCGCCTGCCATTGCCCGAACTGGACGTGTTTTCCCGCTCTGGCCTGTGGGGCATCAGCGTGCCCAAGGCCTACGGCGGCGCGGGCGTGTCCAACGTCACCCTGGCCAAGGTCATCGCACTGATCGCCCAGGCCGATGGCTCGTTGGGCCAGATTCCGCAAAACCATTTCTATGCCCTCGAAGTACTGCGCGTGAACGGCAGCCCCGAACAGCAGCAACGCCTGTACGCCGAGGTGTTGGCCGGCCAACGCTTTGGCAACGCCTTGGCGGAGCTGGGCACCAAGACCGCTCACGACCGCATTACCAGCCTCACCCGTGACGGCGACGGTTTTCGCATCAACGGGCGCAAGTTCTACGCCACCGGCGCGATCTACGCCCAGCGCATCCCCACTTCGGTAGTGGATGCAAATGGCGTGCAGCAACTGGCCTTCGTACCGCGTGACAGCGAGGGACTGACGGTGATCGACGACTGGAGCGGCTTCGGCCAGCGCACTACCGGCAGCGGCTCGGTAGTGTTCGACAACGTGTGGGTCGCGGCGCAAGACGTGGTGGCGTTCCAGAGCGCTTTCGAACGCCCGACCACCGTCGGCCCGCTGGCGCAGATCCTCCACGCAGCCATCGACACCGGCATCGCCCGCGCGGCCTTTGAGGATGCCTTGCATTTTGTGCGCACCAAGACCCGCCCGTGGATCGACGCCGGCAACGACAAGGCCACCGAAGACCCGCTGACACTCAAGAGCTTCGGCCACCTGAGCAGCCGGCTGCACGCTGCCGAAGCCTTGCTGGAACGCTCGGGTGAATTCCTCGACCGCGCCCAGGCCGACAGCAATGCCCAGACCGTCGCCGCAGCCTCCATCGCCGTTGCCGAAGTACGCGCCCTGAGCACCGAGATCTCCCTGGCGGCCGGCAGCACCCTGTTCGAACTGGCTGGCAGCCAGGCAACCCTGGCCGAACACGGCCTGGACCGCCACTGGCGCAACGCCCGGGTGCACACCCTGCACGACCCGGTGCGCTGGAAATACCATGCGGTCGGCAACTACTACCTCAACGATGAAAACCCGCCGCTGCGGGGGACCATCTGATGAGCAAAAAGAAAATCCTGCTCAATGCCTTCAACATGAACTGCATCGGGCACATCAATCACGGTTTGTGGACTCATCCACGAGACAACTCGACCGAGTACAAGACCCTCGAATACTGGACTGAACTGGCGAAGATCCTTGAACGCGGGTTGTTCGACGGTTTGTTCATCGCTGATATCGTCGGCGTGTATGACGTGTATCAGGACTCCATTGACGTGCCCCTCAAGGAGTCGATCCAGCTACCGGTCAACGACCCGCTGCTGTTGGTGTCGGCCATGGCCGCCGTCACCCAGCACCTTGGCTTCGGCCTTACCGCCAACCTCACCTACGAACCGCCGTACCTGTTCGCCCGGCGCATGTCGACGCTGGATCACCTGAGCCGTGGCCGGGTGGGTTGGAACATTGTCACCGGCTACCTCGACAGCGCCGCCAAGGCCATGGGCCTTACCGAACAGGTCGAGCATGACCGGCGCTACGACCAGGCCGATGAATACCTGCAGGTGTTGTACAAGCTCTGGGAAGGCAGCTGGGAAGACGACGCGGTGCGCAACGATCGCCAAGCGCGGGTGTATGCGCAACCGGGCAAGGTGCACAAGGTAGAGCACCACGGCGAGTTCTATCAGGTGGAGGGTTACCACCTGTGCGAGCCCTCGCCGCAACGCACGCCGGTGCTGTTCCAGGCCGGCAGTTCCGAGCGCGGCTTGCTGTTCGCCGGGCGGCATGCCGAGTGCGTGTTTATCAGCGGGCAGAACAAGGCCGCGACCAAGCGCCAGGTGGACAAGGTGCGCGCCAGCGCAGTGGAGGCTGGGCGCAACCCGGACGACATCAAGGTGTTCATGGGCCTGAACGTCATCGTTGGCGCCACTGAAGCGTTGGCCTGGAACAAGCACGCCGAGTACCTCAGCTACGCCAGCGCGGAAGCCGGCGTGGCGCACTTCTCGGCCTCGACCGGGATTGATTTTGCCCAGTACGCGTTGGACGAACCGATCCAGTATGTCAAAAGCAACGCGATCCAGTCGGCCACACAGAACCTGCAGAACAACGACTGGACCCGGCGCAAATTGCTCGACCAGCACGCCTTGGGCGGGCGCTATATCACCCTGGTGGGCTCGCCTGAACAGGTGGCCGATGAGCTGGAATCCTGGATCAGTGAAACCGGGCTGGATGGTTTCAACCTGACGCGCATTGTGACGCCGGAGAGCTATGTGGATTTCATTGAGCTGGTGATACCGGAGCTACAACGACGGGGCTCGTACAAGACGGAATATGCGCAGGGAACGCTGCGGGAAAAAGTCTTCCACGACACGGCTCGCTTACCCAACCAACACACCGGCTCTACCTATCGTCATTGAACAACACTGTGGGAGCTGGCTTGCCTGCGATAGCGGTGGACCAGCTAAAACCAATGTGGCTGAAACACCGCCATCGCAGGCAAGCCAGCTCCCACCATTGACCGCATTGTTTGCACCTATACCCTCTGACTGGAAAACCGCTATGA
Source organism: Pseudomonas sp. MF6751 (assembly GCF_016613265.1). Lineage (NCBI taxonomy): Bacteria > Pseudomonadati > Pseudomonadota > Gammaproteobacteria > Pseudomonadales > Pseudomonadaceae > Pseudomonas > Pseudomonas sp. MF6751. The sequence goes on along the minus strand of NZ_JAENSV010000019.1, from coordinate 31,758 downwards.
AAAAGACATTCCTAAACCACCCAGTCAAAGCACTGGCCCTGGCCTTCGGCTTATTCAGCTCGGCGGTATTTGCCGCCGACGCCCCGCTGAAAATCGGCACCACCGCTGCCTTCGCCATTCCGCTGGAAGCCGCCGTAGAAGAGGCCGGCAAGCAGGGCCTGAAGGTCGAACTGGTGGAGTTCACCGACTGGATCGCGCCCAACGTCAGCCTCGCCGCCGGCGATATCGACGTGAACTACTTCCAGCACATCCCCTTCCTGGAAAACGCCAAGGCCGCCGCCGGGTTTGACCTGGTGCCGTATGCACCAGGCATCATCAATAACGTCGGGCTGTATTCGAAAAAGTACAAAAACTTCAACGAGCTGCCCGCAGGCGCCAGCGTGGCGATTGCCAACGACCCGATCAACAGCGGTCGCGGCCTGCAACTGCTGGCCAAGGCCGGGCTGATCACCCTCAAGCCGGGTGTGGGCTACAAGGCCACCGAAGAAGACATCGTCGCGAACCCGAAAAACATCAAGATCCTGCAAGTGGAAGCGGTGCAACTGGTGCGCGCCTATGACGACGCCGATCTGGTGCAGGGCTACCCGGCATACATCCGCCTGTCCAAGACCTTCGATGCCGAGTCGGCGCTGTTGTTCGACGGCCTCGACCACCCGGAATACGTGATTCAGTTCGTCATCCAGCCCAAGAGCAAAACCGACCCACGGGTGATCAAGTTCGTCGATATCTACCAGCACTCGCCGGTGGTGCGTGCGGCCTTGGACAAGTCCCTCGGCAAGCTCTACCAGGTCGGCTGGGAAGCTAAACCATGAGTGCCGCCAACGCCCGATTACACGATCTGGCCCCTGCACCCAGCCACGCCGAACAGACTGAACTGCACCCGGACTTGAACCGCGCCCATGTGCGGTTCATCAACCTGGGCAAAACCTATGACGGCACGGTGCATGCGCTGCAAGGCATTGACCTGGCGATTCAGCGTGGCGAAGTGTTCGGCATCATCGGCCGCAGCGGCGCCGGCAAGTCATCGCTGATCCGCACTATCAATCGCCTGGAACAACCCAGCAGCGGACGGGTGCTGATCGACCAGGTGGACATCGGCAGCTTCGATGAAGACCACCTGGTGGCGCTGCGGCGACGCATCGGCATGATCTTCCAGCACTTCAACCTGATGTCGGCCAAGACCGTGTGGCAGAACGTCGAGTTGCCGCTCAAGGTCGCCGGTGTGCCCCAGGCACAACGCGCGCGAAAGGTGCATGAACTGCTGGAGCTGGTAGGCCTGCAAGACAAACACAAGGCGTACCCGGCGCAGCTGTCCGGCGGGCAGAAGCAGCGCGTCGGCATCGCCCGCGCGCTGGTGCACGACCCCGAGATTCTGCTGTGCGACGAAGCCACCTCGGCCCTCGACCCGGAAACCACCCAGTCGATCCTCGGCCTGCTGCGCGAGATCAACCAGCGCCTGGGCCTGACCATCGTGCTGATTACCCATGAGATGGCGGTGATCCGCGACATCTGCGACCGCGTAGTGGTGCTGGAGCACGGGCGTATCGTCGAGCAGGGCCCGGTGTGGCAGGTGTTTGGCGATCCGCAACATGAGGTCAGCAAGACCCTGCTCGCCCCGCTGCAACACGGCTTGCCGCCAGAGTTGCAAAGCCGCCTGCAACCCACGCCCGCCTCGGCCGACGCCGCACTGGTGCTGCGCCTGCAGTTCACCGGCAGCGACACCCTGGAGCCAGACCTCGCGGCACTGTTCAGTGCCCTCGGCGGCCGTGTGCGTTTACTGCAAGGGGGCGTGGAACGCATCCAGGGGCATGCCTTGGGGCAACTGCTGCTGGCGGTGAACGGATCGCCGCATAACGCCGAAGAACTGCGCAAACGCGCGGCCAATTGGGCACAACAGGTGGAGGTGCTGGGCTATGTGGTTTGATCGGTTAGTGCAGGGCGCCATCGACACCTTGTTGATGGTGGGGGTGTCATCGCTGATCGCGCTGCTGGTGGGCATTCCGCTGGCAGTATTCCTGGTCACCAGTGACAAGGGCGGCATCTACCAGGCACCGGCCCTTAACCGCGTGCTGGGAGCGTTCGTGAATCTGTTCCGCTCCATTCCGTTTCTGATCCTGATGGTGGCGCTCATCCCGTTCACGCGCCTGATCGTCGGCACCACCTATGGCGTCTGGGCGGCAGTGGTACCGCTGACCATCGCCGCCACGCCGTTCTTTGCGCGCATCGCCGAAGTCAGCCTGCGCGAGGTCGACCACGGCCTGATCGAAGCCGCGCAGGCCATGGGTTGCCGCCGCTGGCACATCATCTGGCATGTGCTGTTGCCAGAGGCGTTACCCGGCATCGTCGGCGGCTTCACCATCACCCTGGTGACCATGATCAACTCATCGGCCATGGCCGGGGCGATCGGCGCCGGTGGCTTGGGCGATATTGCCTACCGCTATGGCTACCAGCGCTTCGATACGCAGATCATGCTCACGGTGATCGTGCTGCTGGTGGTGCTGGTGGCGGTGATCCAACTGAGTGGGGACCGGTTGGCGCGGGTATTGAACAAGCGCTGACGTCACGGGCACTCATCCAGTTGGGCAACGCTGGCACGGGGCACGAAGGTGATGGTTTTCTCCTTGGCCTGCCAGGGCCGCACGATATAGCTGCCATCCGAGTCGGCCATCACCCGCAGTTTCACGCTGCGTTTGGGGTTGTCGGTGTCTACCAGCGCGCCGGGGACCTTCGCCTCTGCCGCCCAGGTCATCAACGTACAAACGCGCCCTCCCGAGGCGGAGCCTTGCAGCGGCAGGCCGCCCAACTTCGCCCCGCTCGCCGGGATCAGCCCGAGTAAAACGATGAGCGCAAAGGCCACCAATGAGGCAAACGCCACCGGGTTTTTCTGCACGCGCATGCGCACCACCAGGCAGGCGGCGCTCCCCTGGATCAGGAACAGCACGGCCATTTCGGCGGCCATGAACGGCGCAAAGAACACGGCGCTGTCGGAGTACTCGCTGAAGGCCTGGGAGACCGGCACCGTCACCATCAGAATGACCACCATTTGAATGATCCCGGCGCCAGCACTGGCCAGCCAGAACTCGCCGGACAACTCACCCAGAGCAACATCGGCGGGGCGCGCACGAATGATGATGCCGACATAGGCTACTACCGCCGCCATGATCGCCACGATCCAACTGAGCGTCAGCAAAAGCCCACTTTCGGCGTTTACGGACAGGTATACGGCGGACATCCAGAACACAAACATCACCAACAGGCTGGCCGCCCAATGCCCCAGTAACCTCCTGTGCTGGGCCGTCTCTTGCGGCGACTGCGGGCTGAGATTGAGTTGATCACTCAGGCGCACACCGGTGCCGTTCAGGCGCGTGAATAAGATGAACGTGGGCACCAGGATCGATGCACCCATCATGCCGATCACAAATACCAACATGGCGAACATAGCCGGCAAGGCAGTGAACGCCGACGCCGACAGGATACTCAGCGGCACCTTTTCCACCTGGATGTACTGGTACAGGTACAGGCCCGCCACCGAGAGAACCCCCACCGTCAGCGGCCAGGCACGCTCATTGAGCCAGAACAGCCCATTGCTCAATCTCGTGGCGTATTGGTCGACCTTGTTCGGTGCGGTGTCGTTGCCAACGGGTGAACATTTTTCCTCTTCCATGGATGTGTAGCCCTCTGCAAATGAGGGCCGAATCTTACCCACAATTTCCTGTGGCGGTCTGTCGGATGCGCGCACTGCGACCGCCGTGAAGCGCCCTACAGCGGATACACGGTTTTCAACTGATGAATGGGCCGGGGTATAGTCCCCCTACCTCAGCCGCAGCCGTGCGCCATGCCATGAAACTTGCTCCCGACGACCTCAACCAGATCACCTCCACCACCCTGGGCCACTACAACAAGGTGGCCGAAGACTTCCGTGAAGGCACCCGCGATCACGATGTGAGCCAGAACATCGACGCGTTGCTGCGGCATATCCAGGGCACGCCGCCATTCACTGTGCTGGATTTCGGCTGTGGGCCAGGGCGGGACTTGCAGACGTTTACGCGCAGGGGGCATATCGCCGTGGGCCTGGATGGTTCCGAACGTTTTGCGCAGATGGCCCGCGAAGACAGCGGCTGTGAGGTGCTGCAGCAGGACTTTCTCAAGCTGGACCTGCCCGCCGAACGCTTCGATGGAGTGTTTGCCAATGCGGTGCTGTTTCATATTCCCAAGCAGGAGTTGCCCCGAGTGCTCAAAGAGCTGCACGGCGCGTTGAAGCCTGGGGGCGTGCTGTTCAGCTCCAACCCTCGGGGTGAGAACCAAGAGGGCTGGAATGGGCCGCGGTATGGCTCTTATCACGACCTGCAGGCGTGGCAGGCCTTGCTGACCGCGGCAGGGTTTGAAGAGTTAGAGCATTACTACCGGCCGGCCGGGTTGCCGCGGGAACAGCAGCCTTGGTTGGCGAGTGTGTGGCGTAAACTTTAGTACTGCATCGCCTGTACCTGCCTCATCGCAGGCAAGCCAGCTCCCACCTTTGGAATGCATTCCCCTGTGGGAGCGGGCTTGCCCGCGATGGCGCCGTAACGGGCAGCGTTATTTCACCTGATACACCACCGGCTCCTCCCCCTCCACAAGCACCGTCACACTGCGCCCGGCATACCCCTGGTTTTCCACCACCGAGAAATTCGCCACCAGCCGCGTTCCATCGGCGAAGGTGGTTTGCTGCAGTTGCTTGTCCACCGTCAGCCAACGGAAACCCGTCATTTCCTGGGTCGCCAAGCGCTGGTGCAACGGCCGGAAGAAGCGGTCCTGGCGCTGAATAATCGGCAGCCGCGCCTTGAGCGTCGCCGCACTGAGGTGGTACAGCGGCGGCACGTTGTAGAGCAGTTGGGTCAGTTCATTGTCGCCCTGCACATTGCTGAGTTTAAGGCTGTCGAACAGCCAATGATGGGTGGTGATCACCGAGCCGTGGAACACCGCCTGATACAACGGCAGGCGCATCGTCGGTTCGAAATACAGCGTGCGAAACGGCTCCTTTAACGGCACCGATTTGAAGAACACCGCCGGTTGCTCCGTGGGGTACCAGTTGCCTACGAAGTACGGCGACTGCGGGTCCTGGGTCATCTCGCGGTCACCCCAGCCGATCACCGGGGTCTGCATGCCGTGGGCAAACAGGATGCCTTGGGCGGTGATCGCGTTGCCGTCTTCAGAGCCTGTGACCAGCTTCGGCACGGTGTTGATCCAGCGGGAGGCGTCGATATTGCCTTCGGCGTTTTGTGCCTGGGTCATGCTGGCGTTGCTGCGGTAGCTGTCGAACAGCATGCTGGTGGCGTAAGCATCGAGAAACCAGGCATTGAAGCCAGCCTTGGCGTGTACCGCCTTCACCCGCGCCTCCAGCAGCGGCCGCACACACCGCGGGTCGGTGTAATGGCCGGACTTCTGGAAACCGGTTTTCAGCTTGCCGTCTTTCAACACGATCGCGCAGTCGCGATAGGCCTTGGCGCCCAGGTGGGCAGTGGTCCAATCGGGGTTTTCCGTGGCGGACAGGGCCGTTTCATAGGAGTCGTAAGGCGCCATCAGAAAACCGGCTTCCACCCCCATGCGAATCGCCTCGGGATGCCAGAGGCCACCCTCCCAACCTTCGCCCAAGGTCAGCAGCAGACGCTGCAGCCCGGCGTCGCGCAGCGTTTGAATAGTGCTACTGCCCCAGGTTTGCGGGCTGTCACTCAAGGCTCCCGCAAAGTCCACGGCCAGTTCACTGCGCAGCTCACCGTAGCGGGCGGCAAGGCGGGTCATGTCTGGGTCTTCGACTTGCCAGGCCTGCCGGGCCTTGGTGTTGATCGCCGCGTTGACGCCGCGCAGCAGCACGGTTTGCTCATAGTGATTCAATGGAGTGGGCTGCGCCAGCAGCTGTGCGCTCTCCTTGTCCATCAGCGTCTTGAGTTCATGGCTGCGCAGCCGTTTGATCAGTTTGGGCCAATCACGCACATCGCCCAAAGCCAGCAGGCCGTTGTCCCACAGGTACACATGGCTGGCGCCCAGCAGCTTCTGGGCTTCGGGTGTTTGCCGCAGCTTGTCTGCCAACGGTTCATAGCGGCCCTGCTCCACCAGCCACTGGCGATAGCGCTTGGCGCCAGCCAACGGGTCGGCATCGCCCAGGGACAGGCGCAGTGTCATCGGTGCGTCGGGCGCCAGCGGGGTGAATTCATGGGCCGCGGAGAGGGCCAGGCCGTTGCCGTCGGCTTGCCATTGCAGGCGGTTGTTGTAGGGGTTGGTCAACAGCCAGTTCAACGTGAAGGCACCGTGATCCACGCCCCACAGCGGCAGGCTCAGGTCCTGGGTGGTATTGAGCTCACCCCGCTCCAGCAGAAACGCCTTCCAGATCGCATTGCCGGCAGGCACGTAATGCCCCTCGGCCAAGGGCCAGATCAACCCTCGCCCCATGGCCTCGGCAGGCTGGCGCAGCAGGGCCAGTTCACCGGCCTCGCGGGCGTTGATGGTCAGGACCAGGTCGCGCTGCTCCAGGCCGGCGCTCAGGCGATAGGCGCCGTTGTCCCATTGCCAAGTGGCTTGGTCAGGCGTGTTCTGCAGTTGGCTGACGGCATGCGCGGCCACACCGCTGGATGCCTGCACCGAGGCCTGCCCTGCGGGTGTCACGCGCAGCGCCAGCGTGGCGGGGTCGAGTTCGACGCGCCACAAGGCGTTTTCCAGTACGGTGGCGGCGAAGGCAGGCGGTGCAAGGAGCAACGCGCAAAACAGCAAGGTGAAACGCAGGCACTGCATGAGGACCGACCTGGGTTTGGAATGAGGACCAGAGGGTACAGCATGCAAGGGTCAGCCAGGACGACGTCGGGATTTTTCAGAAGCTTCACACAGCCTCAGTCAGTTAAGGCTCTTTTGTAGGAGCGAGCTTGCTCGCGAAAAACTCACAGGCGCCGCGTTTACTCAGGAAGCACGCGTTATCGTTGACGTTTTTCGCGAGCAAGCTCGCTCCTACAGAATTAATCCTGTTGTGGCTGATGTTCCTGTTTCGGCTCGCGGATCTTGTACCAGGCCACATACAGCGCCGGCAGAAACAGCAACGTCAGCAACGTCGCAATGATGATCCCGCCAATCATCGCGTAGGCCATCGGCCCCCAGAACACCTCTCGTGCAATCGGGATCATGCCCAGGCTCGCCGCCGCAGCCGTCAGCAGAATCGGTCGACGCCGGTGTTCGGTGGCTTCCACCACCGCATCCCACGGCGTGTAGCCGGCCTCTTCGTACTCGTGGATCTGTGTGACCAGAATCACCGAGTTGCGGATGATGATGCCGATCAGCGCCAGGATCCCCAGGATCGCCACAAAGCCCATGGGCGTACCCGTGGGGATCAACGCCAACACCACGCCGATCAGCCCCAATGGCGCGACGCTGGCCACCAGGAACATCTTCTGCACGCTGTGCAACTGGATCATCAGGAAGGTGGCCATCAGGAACAGCATCAACGGCACCACCTTGGCGATAGGTCCCTGAGCCTTGCCACTTTCTTCCACAGTGCCGCCGGTGGCGACTTTGTAGCCCAGCGGCAAGCCCTCGCTGAATTTCTCGATGGTCGGCGCCAACTGCTTGACCAGGTCGGTCGGCTGCATCTCATCGCGCACCGCGGCCTTGATGGTAATCGTCGGCTTGCGGTCGCGGCGCCATACCAGCGGCTGCTCCAGCTCGTAACGCACGGTGGCGAACGCCAGCAGTGGAATCGAGGTGCCGTTGGGCGTGACGATCTGCAGGTTCTGCAAGGTTTCCGGCGTACCGCGCTCGGCATCCTCCGCCCGGCCGACCACGTTGATCAGGTAGATATCGTCGTGCACCTGGGTCACCGCCGCGCCGCTGACCACGCTGTTCATCAACTGCGCCACGTCTTCCGACGACAGCCCCAGTTGCCGCGCCTTGTCCTGGGCGATGTCCACCCGCAGGACTTTGCCCGGCTCGTTCCAGTCGTAGATGATCTCGCCCAGGTGGGTGTTCTGATCGAGCAAGGTCGCCAGTTCGATGGCGTGTTTGCGCACCTGGTCGATGTCTTTGCCGGACACGCGGTACTGGATCGGCCGCCCTACCGGCGGGCCCATTTCCAGCGGCTGCACGTAGCTGCCGATACCGACAAAATCATCGCGCAAGCGTTGTTGCAGGCGGGCGATCAGGGCGCCACGCTCCTCCAGGCCCTTGCTCACAATCACCAGTTGCGCGTAGTAGGGGTTTTCCAACTGCTGGTCCAGAGGCAGGTAGAAACGGATCGCGCCCTGGCCGATGTAGGTGCTCCACCGGGCGATGTCCGGGTCGTCCTTGATGATCGCTTCGAGGCGGTCAACGGCCTTGCGCGTCTCGTTGATCGAGGCGTTTTGCGGCAGGTTCAGGTCGACGAGGATTTCCGGACGGTCCGACGACGGGAAGAACTGGTTCTGCACAAATTGCATGGAAAACACCGAGGCCACGAACAGCGCCACGGTGATACCAATCGCCCACCAACGGTTGCGCATGGCCCACAGCATGCCGCCATTGAAGGCACGGCCAATGCGCCCCGGCTCGGCGTTGTGCGGTTTCACATTGGCGCTGAGGATATGCACGCCGATCACCGGCGCAAACAGCACCGCCACCACCCACGACACCAGCATCGCCACGGCAATCACCGCGAACAAGGTAAAGGTGTACTCGCCCGCCGAACTGGCGTTGAGGCCAATCGGCACGAAGCCGGCGACGGTCACCAGCGTGCCGGTGAGCATCGGGAACGCCGTGGACGTATAGGCGTAAGTCGCCGCCTGTTCCTTGGTTTCGCCTTTTTCCAGGCGCGTGATCATCATCTCCACGGTGATCATCGCGTCATCCACCAGCAGGCCGAGGGCGATGATCAACGCGCCCAGCGACACGCGCTGCATGGTGATGCCGCTGTATTCCATGAACACGAATACCAGCGCCAGCACCAACGGAATCGAGCACGCCACCACCAACCCGGCGCGCATGCCGAGGCTGATAAAGCTCACCACCAGCACGATGATCACCGCCTCGAACAACGCGCTGGTAAACCCGCCGACCGCCTCTTCCACCACTTCGGCCTGGTCGGACACCTTGTGCACGCCGACGCCCACCGGCAGGTCGGCGGTCAACTCGTCCATGCGCCCGTGCAGGGCCTTGCCGAACGACTGGATATTGCCGCCCTTCTGCATGGCGATGGCCAAGCCAATCGCTGGCTTGCCGTTGAAGCGAAACATCGGCCGCGCCGGGTCCACATAACCACGGCTGATGTCGGCAATATCCGCCAACCGGTAGAAACGGTCATTGAGGCGCAGGTTGACGTTGGCCAGGTCTTTCTCCGAGGCGAACTGCCCGGAGGTGCGCACGGAGATGCGTTCGGGCCCGGCCTCGATCACCCCGGCGGGGGTCACGGCGTTTTGCGATTGCAGGCTTTGCACAACCTGGCGCTGATCAATCCCCAAGGCCGCGAGTTTGCGCGTGGAGAAATTCAGGTAGATCACTTCGTCCTGCTGGCCGATCATCTCGACCTTGCCCAGCCCCGGTACCGAACGGATTTCGGCGCGCACCTGCTCCACGTAGTCACGCAGCTGGCGCATCGACAGGCCATCGCCGGTAAAGGCGTACACCGAGCCGAACACGTCACCGAATTCATCGTTGAACGACGGCCCCTGCAAACCCTGGGGGAAGGTGCCGCGGATGTCATCGATCTTCTTGCGAACCTGGTACCAGATTTCCGGGATGGCCTTGGCGCTGGTGGTGTCCTTGAGGAACACAAACACCGTGGACTCGCCCGGCCGGGTGTAGCTCTTCACGTAGTCGAGGGAATCGAGCTCTTCGAGTTTTTTCTCGATGCGGTCGGTGACCTGCTTGAGGGTTTCTTCCTGGGTCGCGCCCGGCCAGCGGGTCTGGATCACCATGGTCTTGATGGTGAACGACGGGTCTTCTTCACGGCCCAGGTTCATGTACGAGAACACGCCCATCAGCAGCGCGACGAACATCAGGTACCAGACGAAGGACTGATGCTTGAGGGCCCAGTCGGATAAGTTGAAGCTCCCTTTCATCGCGGGCTGTCCTCGTCAATTTTGACTTTTTGCCCAGGTTTCAGGCTGTTCACGCCGGCAGTGACAATGCGCTCGCCGGGTTTGACGCTGCCATTGAGCAAGGCGCTGTGAGCATCACGGCTGATAACCGTGACCTCGCGGGGTTGTACGGTCTGGCTCTGGGTGTCGAGCAGCCAGATACGGGTCTTGCCGTCGACTTCCTGCAAGGCGCTCAAGGGCAGTTCGATACGCGGGGCGATGGCGGTGCTCAAAGTCACGCTGATTGCCGTGCCCAGGCGGAACGCGGGCGGGGTTTCGGCCAGGCTAAGGCGTGCGCGACGGGTGCGCGTGGCGCTTTGGGCCTGAGGCTCGATCTCACGCACCACGGCGGTGGTGTGCACGCTGGGGTCCAGTTGCCCGGCGACCAGGAACACCACATCGGCAGGCAAGCGTTCAGCCAGGCCGGCGGGCAGGTCGATCACCGCTTCCTTGATGTCCGGACGGGCCAGGGTCACCACCTGCTGGCCGGCGCTGACCACCTGGCCGGCTTCGGCATTCCAGGCGGTGACGATGCCGGCATGGTCGGTGCGCAGTTCTGCGTAGTTGAGCTGATCCTTGGCCTGGTTGACCGAAGCACGGGCCTGGTCGAGGGTCGCCTGGGTGGTTTTCAGATCGGTCTGGGCCACATCCAGCTGGGCCTGGGCGCCGACGCCACGATTGAACAGCTCCTGTTGCCGCCGAGCGTTGGCCTGGGCGTTGATGAACTGCGCCTGTACGCGCGCCAGGTCGCCCTGGGCAGCGCGCAATTGGTTCTGCTGGTCGGTGGGGTCAAGCACGGCGAGCAGGGCGCCCTTCTCCACTTCGGCGCCGACATCCACGGCGCGACGGGCGATGCGGCCCGGCACACGGAAACCCAGGTTGCTTTCATAGCGGGCCTGGATGGTGCCGGCGAAACGACCGAGGTTTTCCTGGTCTTCAGCCTTCACTTCCATGGACAGCACCGGGCGTATGGGTTCGGGCGGCGCCTCTTCCTTGGAGCAGGCCATCAGCAACAGGCTGGCGGCGACAATGAGCGTCAGTTGCTTCATGGCTGCGCTCCGGCTTGGGCGATCTCGACGACCATGCCGGGGTGCAGCAATTGCCCACCGGCTATCACGACTTTTTCACCGCCTTTGAGGCCCTCGCCGATGATCACTTTGCCGGTGAGGTAGCGCGCCACGGTGACCTTGTGCAACTGCGCCTTGCCTTCGCCGTCCACCAGCCAAACGGCTGGCTCGTTGAGGTCTTTGGTCAGCGCTGACCAAGGCAGCTCGATGCTCGCCTTGGCCGGCCCATTGGCGGTGGCGCTGACCACCGACCCCAGCTCCATGCCCTTGGGCAGGCTTTGCAGGGCGATCTTCACTTGGACGGTGCCGGTATTGGCGGCCACGGCGGGCGTGACTTCGCGGACTTTCCCCACGGCCTTGATGCTCGGGTTGTCCAGCAGGCTCACCGTAATCGGCGCGTCGGGCGGCGGCTCCACCAGCAAGGACTCATACACGTTGAACACGGCGTCACGTTCGCCATCGCGGGCGAGGCTGAAGATCGGCACGGTGGCCTGTACCACTTGGCCGACTTCGGCCTGGCGCGCCGTGATGATCCCCGGGGCATCGGCAATCAACGCGGTGTAGCCCAATTTTTCGCGGGCATTGGCCAACTGCGCCTGGGCAGCGGCCAGGGCACTTTGGCTGCTGCGCAGCGCGGCCTGGGCGGCGTCATATTCGCTGCGGCTGGTATAGCCTTTGGGCAAGAGTTTTTCCTGGCGCACAAAGGCGGCGGCGGTCTGCTTGACCCGCGCCTGTTCGGCCACGACCTGGGCCTGGGCCGAATCAACGTTGGTTTGCAGGTCCTTGGGGTCGAGCTTGGCCAGGACTTGCCTGGCCGTGACGCGGTCGCCCACGTCGACCATGCGCTGGATAATCTTGCCGCCCACGCGAAAGGACAGATCGGTTTGCACCCGCGCCTGGATATCACCCGTCAGCGTCACCGCCGCGGCAAAATCCGCCGACTGCACGGTCTGCACGAACACCCGCGAATGCTGCTTGGGCTCGGCTTTGTCCTGGCCACAGCCGCTGAGCAGCGCCAGGAGGCCAAGGCTGAAAATAAATGTCGAGGTGCGACCGCCCATGCAGGCTCCTTTTGCGTGATGCCGACGTTCAAGTGTGTATGCGACTGTGAGCTTAGATCAGGGTTCCTTATCTGCATGGAGGATCCCATACTCCAATGGTTCCCATGCTGACTAAATACACATGCTTAAAACCCTCGCGGTGGCCAATTACCGCTCGATCAACAAATTGGTGGTGCCCCTGGACCGGCTGAACCTGGTGACCGGGCCCAATGGCAGCGGCAAGTCCAACCTGTATCGCGCCCTGCGCCTGCTGGCCGAAACCGCCCAGGGTGGGGTGATCAATGCACTGGCCCGTGAAGGCGGGCTGGATTCGACCTTCTGGGCCGGGCCGGAAACCATCACCCGGCGTATGCGCAGCGGCGAAGTGCCGGTCGAATCCAACGTGCGCCAAGGCGTCAAACGCCTGCGCCTGGGCTTTGCCGCCGAGGACTTCAGCTACGCAATCTCTTTGGGCTTACCCGAAAAAACCCTCTCGGCCTTCAAACTGGACCCCGAAGTAAAAAAGGAATGCATCTGGGCCGGCCACGTCTACCGTCCGGCCAGCCTGCTGGTGCAGCGCTCAGGGCCGATGGTGCGTGCCCGCGAAGGCCGTACGTGGGATGTGCTGGCGCATCACACACCGAACTACCACAGTCTGTTCGATCAGGTCGGCAACCTGCGCGGCTCGCCGGAAGTGCTGCTGTTGCGTGAAAGCATTCGTGGCTGGCGCTTTTACGATCACTTCCGCAGCGACGTGGACGCGCCAGTGCGCCAGCCACAGTTGGGCACGCGCACGCCGGTGTTGCACCACGATGGCCGCGATCTGGCGGCTGCGTTGCAGACCATCCGCGAGATTGGTGATCCCGAGGCGCTGCAACGCGCAGTCAGCGATGCGTTCCCCGGCGCGCGCCTGAATATCCAGCCATTGCAGGGCGGTCGCTTTGCCATCGAGTTTTATCAGGAAGGCTTACTGCGCCCGTTGTCGGCGGCGGAGCTGTCGGACGGCACCCTGCGCTACCTGCTGCTGATCGCCGCGCTGCTGACTCCACGGCCACCGACCATGATGGTGCTGAACGAGCCGGAGACCAGCCTGCATCCCGACCTGTTGCCGGCACTGGCGCGCTTGATTATCCAGGCGTCGAAGCAGTGCCAGGTGTGGGTGGTGAGCCATGCCAGCCGCTTGATTGCGGCGTTGCAGCAGGATGAGGGGTGTAACTCGATTGTGTTGGAGAAGGTGTTGGGGGAGACACGGATTGTGGGGCAAGGGATGCTGGATGGGCCGGCCTGGCACTGGCCGGAGTAGGCGTTGCCTGCACCGGCCTCTTCGCGAGCAAGCCCGCTCCCACATTTTGATGTGTGAATACATTCAAAGGTGGGAGCTGGCTTGCCTGCGATAGCGATCTCAGCCCTGCCACTTACCACCCTCAACAATCACACTCTCAGGCTTGGTGTCATCGCTCAGTTCTTTTCGCACATATTGGTCATAAAGCTTGAGCAGAAACTTCTCCTCGCCCAGCTTCGCAAGCTCAGCGTTCACCCAGTCACGCAGCTCGGTATTGCCCTTCTTCACCGCCGGGGCAATCGGCGCTTCATCACCCAGCTTCTCTTCCAGCACGCGGTAGCCAGGGTTCTGCTTGGCCCAGCTGAACAGCACCAGGTTGTCTTGCGCATAGGCATCCCCACGGCCAGCCGACAGCGCCTGCAGCGACTCGGAGTTCTTCTCGAACTTGAGCAGCTTCCAGTCCGGATGGTTCTTGGTCAGCCAGATATCCGCCGTGGTGCCGGTGGTGACGATGGTCGTGCGGGTTGCCAGGTCATCCAGGCTTTTGACGGCGCTGTCATTCGGCACCAGAGCCTGCACCGCGACTTTCAGGTTGGGGTTGGTGAAGTCCACCGCTTCCTTGCGTTCAGGCGTCACGGTCATGTTGGCGAGAATCAGGTCGACCTTGTCGCTTTGCAGGAAGGGAATGCGGCTGGCCGGTTCCACGGCGACAAACTCCACCTTGTTTTCATCGCCCAGCAGGTCCTTGGCGAATTGACGGCCGATGTCGGTATCGAAGCCGACATAACGACCCGCTTCGTCCACAAAACCGAATGGCGGCTTGTCGGTAAACACGCCGACAATCAGCTTGTCCCGCGCTTTGATTTTGTCGATGTAGCTCACAGCCGCGGGTTTTACCGGCTCTTCGGCCTTTTTATCGCAGCCGGCCAGCAAGGCGACGGCAAACAGTGGCAGCAGTAACTTTTTCATATCAGCTCCAGTTCCTTGATCTTTTTGGGCAGTGTTGAAACAAAGGAGAACTTCTCCAGGAACTGCTGCGCGCGTGCGGTCTGCGGGTTCGTAAAGAATGCCTCGGGGGTGTTGTGTTCGAGGATGCGACCGGCCTCCATGAACACCACGCGGTCGGCGACGGCGCGGGCGAAGGCCATTTCGTGGGTAACGATCAGCAGGGTCATGCCATCGCGGGCCAGGTCCTGGATCACTTCCAGCACTTCCTTGACCATCTCCGGGTCGAGGGCCGCGGTGACTTCGTCAAACAGCATGACCTGGGGGTTCATGCACAACGAGCGGACGATGGCGATGCGTTGTTGCTGACCACCGGAAAGCTGGCGTGGGAAGGCGTCGCGCTTGTCGGCAAGGCCCACGCGCTCCAGCAATTTTTCCGCCTGCTCACGGGCCTCCCGGGGGTCGCGCTTTTGCACTTTGAGCGGGCCGAGCAGGATGTTGTCGAGCACGCTCATGTGCGGGAACAGGTGGTAGCTCTGGAACACCATGCCAATGTCCTGGCGTACCTGGCGCCAGTCGGTGGTTTTATCCAGCAGCTCTTTGCCGGCAAAGCGCAAGTGTCCGCTGTGAGCAACCTCCAACCCATTGAGGCAGCGCAACAAGGTGCTTTTGCCACAGCCGCTGGGGCCGAGGATCACCACCACTTCGCCGCGCTGCACGCTCAGGTCGATGCCCTTGAGCACCTGCGCCTCGCCGAAGAATTTGTTGAAACCCTGGAACTCGATCAATGCGCTCATGCTTGGGCCCAGCGCCGTTCCAGCACCTTGGAGGCGGCTGACAACGGGTAGCAGATAAAGAAGAAAAACAGGAACAGCGCACCGTAGATCAATACCGACTCATAGGTGCGCTCGATGATTTGCTGGCCGACCTTTATCACATCCACCACACCGATCAGCACCGCCAGGGAGCTGGTCTTGATGATGCGCGTGTACACATTGATGGTCGGCGGCGTCATGCGCTTGAGGGCCTGGGGCAGCAGTACATAGCCGTACAACTGCGGGCCGGACAGGCCAATCGACAAGCCCGCTTCGCGCTGGCCACGGGGCAGCGAATGCAACGCGCCACGCACCACTTCGCCCACCTCGCTGGCGCCCCACAACGACAGCACCAGCACCGCGCACCAGAAACTGGGGATGCTCAGACCGAAGAAGATCGGCACGCCAAAAAACAGCAGGTACAACCACACCAGCACCGGAATGGCGCGGAACAGTTCCAGGTAGACCCGCAGCACGCCGTTGATCGCCTTGTTATTCAAGGTGCGCAGCACGCCGTAGAGCACGCCGCCAACCGTACTGAAGGCGATGCTCAAAAACGAAATCGACAGGGTTTGCGCAGCGCCCTTGCCCAGTTGCGGCAACGACACCCAGAGCAACTCAAGACCCGAACTGGCCATGCTGGAGCCTCCTTTCCAGGCGGCTGAGCAACAGCGACAACGGCAGGAACAACAGCACGCAAATCAGCGTCAGCACAGCGAGCATTTCGTAGGTTTTGTAGTAGAGGGCGATGTAGCTCTTGGTGGTGTAGAGAATTTCCGGCACCGCCACCGCCGACACCACGGTGGTTTCCTTGAGCAGAAAAATGAAATTGGCGAACAACGCCGGCAGGCTGAGGATACCGGCCTGGGGCAGGATCACGTGGCGCAGCAGTTGCCAGTCGGACAGGCCAATGGACTTGCCCGACTCGATTTGCGCCAGCGGCACCGCTTCCACACCGGCGCGCAGTACTTCGGTGAGGTAGGCGCCACCCAGAAAGGTCATGGTGATGATCGCCGCCCAGAACCCGGAAATATTGAAACCCAGGGCCGGTAGCGCGAAATAGACGAAGAACAGTTGGATCAACAACGGCGTGTTACGCGCCAGCTCCACATAGAGCGCCACCAGGCGCGACAGGTAAGGCGTGCGAAACACCAGCAGCGCAGCGTTGATCAGCGCCACCAGCAAGGACGTGGCAATGGCGATCAGGCCGACTTGCAGCGTCACACCCACGGCCTTGAGAAAGGCCGGCAGCGTGCTGAGGATAAAAGCGAAATCAAAGGTCATGTGCAGTCCATATCGCCGCATGGGTAATGCCGCGAGCGCAGTCCATTCCGACGTGGATAACGTCGGTTAGCGCGAACTTTAAAGGTATAAAAATCAAATTTTAAATACCTAGATAGCATATTCATATCACCAAAAAACTTACCTCTGTGGGAGGTGGCTTGCCTGCGATAGCGGTCTGTCAGATACAGCTGTGATACTGACCCACCGCTATCGCAGGCAAGCCAGCTCCCACAGTTTTGACTGTATTTCAGATAAAAAAACGCCGACGCTGTAGTAGCCGTCGGCGTTGAAACCTTGAAGGGGGTTTTGGCTTACATCAGAACGCTGGCACCACCGCGCCGTTGTACTTCTTCTCGATGAAAGCTTTGACTTCCGGGCTGGTCAGGGCCTTGGCCAACTTCTGGATAGCATCGCTGTCCTTGTTATCCGGGCGGGCCACCAGGAAGTTTACGTAAGGTGATTTGGCGTCTTCG
Source organism: Pseudomonas sp. MF6751 (assembly GCF_016613265.1). Classification (NCBI taxonomy): domain Bacteria; kingdom Pseudomonadati; phylum Pseudomonadota; class Gammaproteobacteria; order Pseudomonadales; family Pseudomonadaceae; genus Pseudomonas; species Pseudomonas sp. MF6751. The sequence goes on along the minus strand of NZ_JAENSV010000019.1, from coordinate 14,785 downwards.
ATGATCAACGCGTCCTTGGCCGGGTTCAGGCCAGCTTCCAGGGCGTAGTTGGTGTTGATAAGGTCGAGGTCAACCTGGTCCAGCACCCGTGGCAGCAGGGCCGATTCCAGCTCTTTGAACTTCAGGTTCTTCGGGTTGCTGGCGATGTCTTTCGGCGTGGCCAGGGCGTTGGTCGGGTCTTTGAGGGTGATCACACCGGCCTTTTGCAGCAGCAACAGGGCGCGGCCGCTGTTGGAGCCTTCGTTCGGAATAGCCACGGTGGCGCCATCTTTCAGATCTTCGATTTTCTTGATCTTTTTCGAGTAGCCGCCGAAGGGTTCAACGTGCACGCCCACCACGGTAATCAGATTGGTACCTTTACCCTTGTTGAAGTTTTCCAGGTACGGCAGGGTCTGGAAATAGTTGGCATCCAGGCGTTTCTCAGCGACTTGCACGTTTGGCTGTACGTAGTCGGTAAAGACTTTGATCTGCAGGTCCACACCTTCCTTGGCCAGGGTCGGCTTGATCAGCTCGAGGATTTCGGCGTGGGGAATCGGCGTAGCAGCCACCACCAGTTTCTCGCTGGCCTGGGCAAAGCCAGCAGTCAGGGCAGCCGCCAGAGCGGTAAACAACAGAACCTTTTTCATGCAATGTCCTTCTAACGACCGTTTTTATGTGAGGTGCCAGCGAAGTGCTATCGCGGCGTGGAAAGGACAATACCTAGATTTTTTATTCCCGAACAATATCTTTTATTCACGTTGATATTCCATTTTGCTCATACAGGAATTTACGCACCGATTCCTGCTCGGCCGGGCTGGCGCTGGCCAAAATTCGACGCACTTGCTCCAGCGGCGAACCCGCCGCTGGCAAGTTCAAATGCTCGGGCAAGATTTCATCGCCACTACTCACCAGCAAGGCAAAGTGAATGACGTTTTCCAGTTCGCGGGTATTACCCGGCCAAGTGTGGTGTTCCAGCACCTGCTGGGCGGCGTCGCTGATCAGTGGTACCGGGAGGTCCAGGCGCTGGCTGTAGATGCCGAGGAAATATTCGGCTAGGGACAAGATATCCCCCACCCGCTCGCGCAACGCCGGCAGGTCCAACCGGCCCTCACTCAAATAATGGAACAGACGCTCGTGAAACTTGCCCACGGCCACGGCCTGGGCCAGGTCGATACTGGTGGCGGCCACCAGGCGCACATCCACCGGGCTGGGCTGGTGGGCACCAACACGGGTGACTTCGTGGTTTTCCAAAGCCGCGAGCAATTTCACCTGGATCGGCAGCGGCAAGTCGCCGATCTCATCCAGGTACAAGGTGCCGCCATTGGCCGAGCCGAACCAACCCGCCCGGCTGCTCGCCGCGCCACTGTGACTGCCGGCGGCATAGCCAAACAACTCGGCATCGGCATAGGTGGGGCTGATTGCGCCACAGTTGACCGAGACAAACAGGCCAGTACGGTCACTGCCACGGTGGATATGCCGTGCCAGCAGTTCTTTACCGCTACCGGTCTCGCCGCGGATCAGCACAGGCAAGGCTCGTGGTGCGAGGCTTTCCAGCTCTTCGCGCAGTTGGCGTGAGCGTGGGTCGACAAACACCAGAGCTTTGGCGCGAATACTCAGCGGACTCTTTTCCGCGTCCGGGAAGGTCAGCAATGGCTGGCCGAAGGTTTCATGCAGACTCATGGCAGGCTCCCGCCCCAATCCACTCAGGGACGGGGCGTTGAAAAAATATTAGGCGCTGCGCCGAGCGTGGTGCTCGAGGCGATGTTGCAGGCGATAGAGGTAAGCAAACCCTTGCTCCCAGCGCCGGTGGCCGGACTTCACATTGATATGCCCGGCGCCCGACAAGATGCCGGCTTCGGCGCCCCACTGACGCGCCAGTTCCAGAGCCCTGGGGGCGCTTACGGCACTGTCGTTGTCGGAGCTGACCACCTGGCTGGGAAATGGCAGCAGGTCAGTTGGAATAGGGGCGAAATTGCGCAGTGCAGGGGCACACGCAGGGCGTTCGACATCCGCCGGTGCCACCAGCAACGCGCCGCGTACCTGCCGCAAGAAGTGCACGGGGGCAGTGGCGGCCCAATGGGTGACGGTGATGCAACCCAGGCTATGAGCGATCAGGATGACCGGCGTGCTGTCGGCAGCGATGGCCTCGGCCAGTGCGGCGACCCAATCCTCGCGACGCGGCGTCAGCCAATCGGCCTGTTCCACCCGTGCGCTGTTGGGCAAGCTCTTCTGCCAATGGGTTTGCCAATGATCTTCTGGCGATCCTTGCCAGCCCGGCACGATCAGATAACGAATCGACTCGCTGTGCATGGGTGTGCCCTCCTGCAGCGTTTAACGTTGCTGGTCAGTATAGGGTGAGGTTCACACACCAATAAGGAATAAAAAAGAATTTGTTAATAACCAAACGGAATTTAAACCTTTTCAGAATTTGCTGGTACCCACCCCTTCATTAAAAACGGCCATTGCGCCCCGGCCACCGCGGCGCAATGACCGAGCCAACCTCAGCGAGAATGATGCATAGAGTGTTCCGAGCCGATAGCAACTCCGAGCTTATGATTCATCGCCATATAATAATCACGCGCTTGTGTAAGTTTTTCCGCATATGCTTGCGGAAGTAAAATACGCGCATTCAACAGATCCGTCAGTTCCTCAACTTCTGAAAAAAATCCATACTCTTTTTGCGCCAATACATCACCAAACATTCTCGGCCCAGTGATCTCGAAAATTTTCTTTTCATACTCGTTATAAATTTGCCGCTCTGCGGCTGTCGAATTTTCCTTCAGAAAGGGACGATTAGCGTTCAGCCACTCTTCGTTTGCCTTGAATCGCTCATACGCTGTCTCCAGAATCTCGTCAAATACAGGGTTGTCTGGATGGCTGGCAAAATTACTGGTGTTGAACCCATTGAAGTCCGTAGGTTCATAAGTAACCGGCACGTTCATCAAGATATCATTAGGCGTGGCTTTCAATGTGACCTCGCCCACATTAAAGGTCAGTGCATCATCCGTATCCAGATAGATACCGCCGTACTTTTTCATTAGCACCGCGCGCATGACGTCCGATGACGCCGCTAAATTCTGCCCACGCCCTGAACGGAAAAACTGATACATCTCGCCGTATTGACCTGCATTCAGAGCCTGAAAACTTTCATCGGCCTTTAAATCATGTACTTCAAGCCCGCCCACTTTATGATCCAACGCTGAATGTATTTTCTGAAAAGTATCCGCGTCATTGGCATCAACGTGAACAATCGATTTATACCCGGGGCTTTTCCGGGAATTTTCCATAATATTATTGAGTAGATTTTCCGGCATTTCATTGCCGGCCCAGAAATAGTGGATCACTTTCGGCACCTCTGTAGCGCCGGACGGCAGTACCGGCATCCTCGGTAGTTTCAGTACTTTGGTTGTCATCGAAGCAGGCGCATTTTTACTGGCCTCAATCGCTTCGGCTTGAGTGCCACCCAGCCACCGTCCTTGACCTTTACGCCAATAAAAGATGTCGTTCACCTGACCATTGGCCTGGAGCCCGCGCCAAAGACCCGCTTCGACGTCATACGTAACTTTGGTACCGTATTGACCGACATAAACCATATAGTCTTTCCCGATCATGCGCCTCACGTCATCCATGGGCACCCTGACCTCGTCAAGGATCACTGGAGGTGAGACGGGCCCCATCGGGTATCCGATATGCCCATTGACACGTTGTGGTGTCCTGAAGAATGGGCGCGCTTGTTCAGTCACTTGAGCAGGTGTGCGGGTTGCAGCATCAACCCCTGCTGCAACGCCACCGCCAGACATCCTCTCTGTCAGCGCTTTCGCCAGTGGTGCCCCCGCGTGAGTGGCCAACGGCGGTACGGCGTTCAACACGCCAAACACAATGCGGTCGGAAGCCGTTGCTTTTCCCTGGACGGCATCATCAATGCCGATACCCGTCTGCGCAGCCCCGGCGGCCAGGAAGAAAACATCCAGCCCTATAGCGACTTCGGGCATCACCAGCGCCAGGGGCGTCATGAACATGGCGACCTTGGTAGCCTCTTCCACGACATGCAGCACCTGGTTCTTGGTGTAGTCCCCGTCACTGACAATCGCATTGTCGGCGTCCGAATAGGACCGTGCTTTTTGCCGAACCTTGACCGCTTCGAAAGGATCGCCGTGCAACTGCTCAACAGCGATGAAACGATCCGGCACCCAACCGTTGAGGCTCGCAAGGAAAGCATTGCCTGATGCCTGCGCATCGGACCAGTTTCCCATCCCTTGCAGGGTCTGACGTACGCCGTCTGAAAACGTTCTGTCAGCTTGATCCTTGAGGGAAAAGTGCGTCAACAAGGACGCGCGCTTTACGGGGTCCGAGGCTTGCCCGGCCAGCCACGTTGTCATTTGCTGCGGATTATCGAAGCGATGTATTGGCGAGGAGTTGCCAGGGATGTAAAGCAACGTCAACTGGGTTTTCCGATCGGTCACACACATCAAGTCGGTCGACTCAAACCCATTGATGCTCAGCAGGCCGATGTTCAGATCCGGGTCCTTCACGGCAGGCCCTTCAAAATCCTGGACCGTCAGCTTGGACCAATCCTTTTGCGCAACAGGCCCCAACGCCCGCTGGGCGAGTGCCGTCTCGGCAGGGCCAAGGCTCCCTTCCAGGCGCTGCAGATTGATGGCTTTGACAAACGAGATTTTACTCAATGCCGTATAAGATTCGCTGTGCTTGTCCCAAAACCCATCAAGGGTTTTCTTATACAGTTGGGTCCGGTCTGTATCCCAGACTAATGCCTTGAAGTCATCCACCGGTATGGAAACGCGGGTGTCGGCATTATAGGGGGCATCGCCCGGCGCACTGGGCTCCCTATAAATACCTTGTCGAGTGTTTGCTTCCTGCACCCAACCGTCAATCTGGTTGTAAATATATATCGCTGGCGAAAAGTACTTGCCAATCTTTACAAACCAGCTTTCATCTTTCTTAATTGTTACATCTTGCCTGTTTTTCAATGCTGCTTGCGTCAGGGTGATTTTTTCTACCACCTCTTTTTCATCCTCACTGTCATCTTTAAATGTCACCAGATAGGTTTTATCCGGATCAACATCCACACCCCATTGCTGCTTTATCTTTGCAGATAAAATAGTGGAAATTTCGTTTTCGGGCGTTACAAAGTCGGCGGTTTGCTTACTGATATAAGATTCTAAACGAGCGTTTTTCTTCAATGACGAGTTGCTCCCGCCTCCTGGTATAGGTAGTGCTTCAGCACCCTGCAGTAAACTCTGTTTTCTCTTATAGTCAGCCAGCGTGGGCAAGATACAGGCAGATGGATGTCGCAGGCCGGCCATACGATTGTTCGAAGATGCCATTACCGCAGGCTTTTCTTCAGGCTTTTCAACCGTTAAATGGGGATTAACGAACGTATTCACGACTTGGACAGGAACGCGTATAGACATGCAATTACTCCATTAATTAAATCACTCTATGCGCTGACCAGAATAAGCATGCGGCCGAGAATTGCACGCTCGGAAACATGTAAATTCTTTTCCTGTGCAACATCTGTAAACATGTAATGCTTAAATAAAAAAAGGCCGCACCCTGCCAAGGAAAGCGGCCCAAAAACTGTCGAGACTTTTTGAAACTAACGTGCAGTGATCACCGACAACCTGGTTATGCCCGCACGCTCAATCGACGCCATGGCTCGTGCCACTTCGCCGTAGTTCACTCCATCGTCAGCCTGCAGTTGCACCCGCACATCGGGGTCCTTGGCCTTCGCCGACTGCAGGTTGAACTCCAGCAGATCCGGCTGGATTTCGTCCTTGTTGATAAACAATTTGCCGGCGCCATCAATGCTCACCACCAGCGGGTCCTTTTGCTCAACCGGCGCCACGGCCTGGGTCTTGGGCAGGTTGATCGGGATCGAGTTGGTCAACAGCGGCGCGGTGACGATAAACACCACCAGCAGCACCAGCATCACGTCCACCAGCGGCGTGACGTTGATCTCGCTCAGCACCTCATCACTGTCTTGCGTGGAGAAGGCCATGTCAGGACGCCTCCTTCACTTTCTGCGGGCTGCCGACGCCGGCCTTGATCAGCGCTGGGTGCAACAGCACGCGGAACGCGTTTTTCTGCGCCAGGCTGTAGAAGTCGTGGGCAAAGTCTTCCAGGTCTGCCGCCGTCAGCTTCAGGCGGCGCAAAAAGTAGTTGTAGACCAGCACCGCAGGCACCGCGACGGCGATCCCCACGCCGGTCGCCACCAGTGCCGCGCCGATGGGCCCCGCCACGGTTTCCAGGCTGGCGGACCCGGCAGCACTGATCCCCTTCAGCGCTTCCATGATCCCCCACACGGTGCCAAACAGGCCGATAAACGGCGAGGTGCTGCCGATACTCGCGACCACAGCCAGACCGGTTTCCAGGGAGCGGCGCTCACGCACGATTTGCTGGCGCAGGGCGCGTTCGAGGCGGTCCTGGTGATTGATCGCCTGGCTCAAATCCGCAGCGTGGGTGGTATCGCCCACCTGGATCGCGGCATAGCCGGCCTGGGCTACACGGGCGGCGGCGCCAGGCTGGGTTTCGGCGAGTTCTGCGGCCGAGTCGAGGCTCGATGCCGCCCAGAACTGTTTGTGAAACTTGCGATCCTGGGCCTTGAGGCGACCGAACTGCACGCCCTTGAGCAAGGCCAGGCCCCAGGTGGCGACCGAAAAGGCCACCAGCAGCCAGATCACCGCGCTTTCGATGGATTCAAGTGGAGATGCCAATGCCATGATGTTTTCCCTCTGCGCCGCTGAATAATTAATGAATCTTGAAATCGATGGGCACGCTCACCCAGCCGTTCTGGGCCACATCGCCCTGTTTGGCAGGCACGAAACTCCAGCGCTTCACCGCCGCCAATGCCGCGTCATCCAACTGCTGGCGACCACTGCTTTTTTGCACCTGGATCTCACCCGGTTTACCGCTGGCCAGCACCTGCACCCGCAGCAACACCGTGCCTTCCCAACCGCGACGCTGAGCCAGTGACGGGTATTCCGGCGCCGGGTTTTTCAGGTACGCGGCGTTGGCCGAAGCAGGCGTCACCGGCACTGGCGCCGCAGGTGCGGGCGGTGCAGGTGGCGCTGGCGTCGGTGGTGCAGGTGGCTGCTCGACGGCCTTGGGGGCCGGCTTGGGCTCAGGTTTAGGCACGGGCTTGGGCTTGGGTTTCGCAATGGGTTTGGGCGGCGCCGGCTTGGCCGCCAACTCATCCACCAGCGGCGGCGGGGGCTCGACCACAGGCGGAGGCGGTGGTGGTGGTACAGGCGGTGGCGGCTCAACCACCGGCGGCGCCGGCTGGGAAAATTCGATGGTCATCGGTGGAATTTCCGGCGGCACAATCGGCAGCACCGGCGTGGGTTTCTGGCTCACCCAATAGATCACTGCACCGTGCAGCGCCAACACCAGCAACCCGAGCAAAACCCCTTCGCGGCGGCTGGAAAAACGCTTCGGGGTCTTCTGCAGGCGCAATTGACCCAACGGCGCGCGATGCGGCCGGCCAAGGTCGACCAGCTCACCACTCGGTGCCTGACGCCACTGCGCCTCAGGTGCACTGGCGGCGGTCTGGACTTTGCCCATTGATTCACTCCCTGCGGTTTTGAAAAACCGACGGGCCAGCGTGAAGGCCCGTCGAGGGCTGAATCATCGGTGCCAGACACTTATCTCTTAAAGTAATCTTTAAAGTTATATATAGAACAAAAACGCATAAATAAAACAGCCGATTACGCCAAAGCCATGGGGTCCGTGGCCTGGCTTCAAGCCGTTGTTTTTCAATGCCTTAAAGGCATACAAAATATTCGTCAAAGGTATGGGCTCAGTGCGGGTTCCCACTGCACAACGCCAGCAACTCGTCCAACAAACTCTGGCCCGCTGCGCCCAAACCACTGCGGCCATACAGGGCCAACCGCACGCCATGAACAGGTGGCAAGCCACTCTCTGGACCGAGTATGCGATGGCCCGCTTGCAACACCCGTTCTGGCAATAAACTGATGCCCAAGCCTGCCGCCACCGCCGAGCACACACTGGCCAGGCTGGCGCTGGAATAGCCGATGCGCCAACGCCAGCCGGCCCGTTCCAGATGATGCAGCATGTCGTTGCGATACAGGCCGCCCACGGGGAAAGCCACCAGCGGCAGCGGGTCGCGGCCCAGCGCCGGCGTGCTCAGGCTGTCGACCCAATACAAGGGCTCGGGCCACGACGCCACGCAGTCGTCGCTGTCGCCCATCTGCTTGACCAGCAACACATCGAACTCACCGCCCCGGTACTGGCGCTGCAATTCGGGGCCCAGACCGCTGGTGACCTCCAGACGCACCCGTGGATAGGCCACCACAAACGCCGATAGCAGCGGCATCAGGCGCTCGGCGGCGAAATCCTCCGGCACGCCGAGGCGCAACACACCGTCGCTTTGCTGGTTGATCAGCACGTCGGCGGCTTCTTCGTGCAACGCGAGAATACGGCGCGCATACGCGAGCAGACGCTCACCCTCGGCGGTGGCCACTACCCGGCGCTGATCGCGGTCCAATAACTGACAGGCCACTGCGTCTTCCAGACGGCGGATCTGCTGGCTGACGGTGGATTGAGTCAAATGCAGGCGCTCGGCCGCCCGGGTGAAATTGCCGCAGTCCACCACGGCGACAAAGCTGCGCAACAACACGGGATCGAACAACGTCATCACCATTTCGTTTGCCACTGATTGGCATGTTTATATTTAATTTCAGCATACCTTGCTGGCTGACCATACTTCACCTTTCATCGCACCCCGGGGCCTTGTATGACCAACGATCAACCACACCTGCAACGCGCTATCGCCTTGGCCCGCGCCAACGTCGCCCAAGGTGGCCGCCCCTTCGGTGCGGTGCTGACGCGCAACGATGAGATGTTGGTGGAAGCCGTGAATGAGATCCACCTGACCCAGGACCCCACCGCCCACGCCGAGCTGCTGGCAATTCGCGCAGCGAGCCGGCAGTTGGGTGCACGCCTGGAAGGGTGCGTGATCTACGCCAGCGGCCAGCCTTGCCCGATGTGCCTGAGCGCCTTGTACTTGTGCGGCGTCGAGCGCGTAGTGTTTGCCGCCAGCAACGAAATGGCCGAGCCGTTCGGCCTGTCGACCGCAGCCATCAGCCAACAGGTTGGCTTGCCCATCGACGCGCAACGCCTGCCCATTCAGCACCTGCCCGATGCCGCTATGACTGCGCTGTATCACCAGTGGAAAACCCTGCATGACCCTGAATAAATCCCTCGCCGGCTGGGGCCTGCTGGTGGTGCTCGGCCTGAACCTGCGCCCCATCCTCAGTTCCATCAGCCCGCTGCTCGGCGAGATTCGCCAGGCCACCGGCCTGAGCTTTCAGAGCAGCGCCCTGCTCACCAGCCTGCCGGTGATCTGCATGGGGTTGGTGGCACTGGTCGGCGTGCGCGTGGAGGCGCGCTTGGGCGAGCGTCGCGGTATCGCCCTGGGCTTGTTGATGATTCTGCTGGCGTGCCTGGCGCGCTGGTTGATGGGCCAGGCTTCGGCACTGCTGGTTACCGCGCTGCTTGGCGGTGCGGGTGTGGCGCTGATCCAGGCGCTGGTGCCGGCGATGATCAAGCGTGAATTCCATCACCGTGTGCCGGTGGCGATGGGCGTGTATTCGGCCTCGCTGATGGCCGGTGGCGGCCTGGCGGCGCTGCTCAGTCCGGTGGTAGCCACGCATTTCCAGCAATGGCAGGCAGGCCTGGGCGTGTGGCTCTTGCCGGCGCTGGGGGCATTGCTGCTGTGGGCCTGGCTGCCGCTGGGCGCCGCACGCAATCCACAGCAGGTACCTGCGTTCAAAGGGTTGCGCAACCGCCGCGCCTGGCTGCTGGCGCTGTATTTCGGCCTGGTCAATTGCGGCTACATGAGCATGGTCGCGTGGCTGCCGGCCTACTATCAGCAACTGGGCTGGGGCGTGCTGCCCAGCGGGTCGTTGCTGGCATTCATGACGATTTTTCAGGTGGCGGCCGCCCTACTGATGCCGGTGCTGGCGCAACGCGGTATCGACCGCCGCCCATTGCTCAGCATCAGCCTACTGGCACAAACCATCGGCTACCTCGGCCTGATCATTGCGCCGCAGGAATATCCCCACCTGTGGGTGGCCTTGTGCGGCTTCGGGTTAGGGGCGTGCTTTGCCCTGAGCCTGCTGCTGACTCTCGACCACCATCGCGACCCACGCCAAGCGGGGCAACTGGCGGCGTTCGTGCAAGGCGTGGGCTTTTTGATCAATGCGGTTTCGCCGTGGCTGACCGGCTGGCTGCGCGAGCTTACCGGCAACTTTGTCAGTGCCTGGGTGGTGCTGACGGTGACGGTGGTGGCGATGCTGCTGGTGACGCGGGTGTTCAGCCCGGCCACCTATCGCACCGACCTAGAAGTCGTAGCGCCCAGTCACGCCTAGGGTGCGCGGCGTGCCCAGCAGGCCCTCGTAACCGCCGTTACCACCGGTCCACAGGGTGGTGTAGTAGGTTTTGTCGAAGGCGTTTTTCAGCCACAGCGACACATCCCACTGCCCCTGGTCATAGTCGCCGCGCAAACCGGTAGACAGGTTGACCACCGCATACGCCGGGATCTGCCCGTAGTCGGAATCTTCCACGGTGCCCACCGCCTTGGAACGGAACGCGTAGCTGGCGGTGACGTAGGGTTCGAAGCCGTTCGCCAGGTTCCACTTGTACTCGCCGTTGGCGTTGGCAATCCACTTGGACGCGCCCACCACCTGGTGGCCGCTCAAGTCGCAGGACGCCGGCGCACCTGGACGCAGGCTGGTTTCCGGCGGGCATGGCGCATCCTTGTAAGACAGGTACGTCACGTCATTGAAGGAGCCGTTGATGTTCAGGGTCAGGCCCTTGATCGGCACCAGGGTGCTTTCCACTTCCACGCCCCGCGAGCGCACCGAGCCGGCGTTGGTCAGGTACTGCACGCGGTTGTCCTGGTCGTAGGCGTTGGTCTGGTAGCCGTTGACCTGGGTCCAGAACAGGTTGGCATTGAGTTGCAGGCGGCGGTCCCACAGCGTGCTCTTGAAGCCCAGCTCGGCGTTGTTGGCGCGCTCGGTGCCGATCAGCAATGAGTCGGCTCCGGCTGTCGGCGCAGACCCCACCGCCAGGTTCACACCGCCGGACTTCTCGCCATGGGACAGTGTCGCGTAGCCCAGCAGGTTTTCATTGAAGTGATAACTGAGGTTGAGCAGCCCCGACGGCGTGGCGCTGTATTGCGACAGGTCGCCCGAGTCATAGGCCCCGGTACGCCCACGCCGCGCCATGGCGGCGGCCCCGCTGACCGCCGCGCCACCGACGGGCGCACTGCGCGTGACCCAGGCGCTTTTCTCTTCGTAGGTGCCGCGCACACCGGCGGTGAAATCCAGGCGCTCGGTCAGGTGCCAGGTGCCTTGGGCGAACAGCGCGAAACTGTCGGTGCGGATATGCCCGTTGCCCACACTGCTCACATTGCTCAACGAACCGGCGGGCGTGCCGTTCCAGATATCGGCCTTGGGCCCGTAGTAGGCAAAGGATTTGTTATCCAGGTCGGAGCCGAAGTAGTAGGCGCCGAGCACGTAATCGAAGAAACCACCGCTGGGCGACGCCAAGCGGAATTCCTGGGACCACTGCTTATCTTCCACCGAAACCCCGGCGTTATACGACGCCGGTACGTTGAGGCCATCATCGTTGCTCGGGGTGAAATTCCACCAGCGGTAAGCACTCACCGAGGTCAGGGTGAAGTCGCTGGGCAGCGTCCAATTGGCTTCCAGCGAGGTACCGCCCTGGAACACCGTGACGTGCTGGTCGTTGTCCAGGTTGACCTTGCGATGGGTGCCGTCCACCAGGGTGGCGCCTGCCGCGTTGGCCCGGGATTGATACAGGTTGGTGCCATTGATGGTCGGGCCGGTGCTGTACAGCACGCGGGTGCCGGCGCTGGAATCCTCTTCGTTGTAGTCACCGATCCAGCGCAGGTTGAACGCTTCGTTGGGCTTGTACAGCAGTTGCCCGCGAAAGCCCTGGCGTGAACCGCCGTTCAGATCATGGCCGTCGTGTTCATTCTTGATGTCGCCGTCGCTGCGGGTGCGATAGGCCGAGAAACGCCCTGCCAGGTCATCGGTCAGGGGGCCGGAAATCGTACCCTTGGTCTGGAAATAACCGTCCTCGCCCAGGGAGGTTTCGATGCTGCGCTCCGGGGTAAAGCTCGGTGCGCGGGTGCTGATGTTGATGACCCCGGCAGTGGTGTTCTTGCCGAACAACGTGCCCTGAGGGCCGCGCAAAACTTCAAGCTGCTCAATGTCCATCAGGTCGAACACCGCCATGCCCGGGCGCCCGAGGTAGACGTTGTCGATATACAGCCCCACGCTGCCTTCCAGGCCATCGCTGGCCGGGTTGTTACCCAGGCCGCGGATCGACACGCTGGACTGGCGCGCATGCATATAGGCGACGTTGACGCTGGGCACCAGTTGCTGCAAATCCTGGATGCGGTACACCCGCTGGGTTTCCAGGGCCTGGCCACCGAGCACGCTCATGGGCGTCGGCACGGCCTGGGCACTTTCGGTACGCCGCCGGGCAGTGACCGTGACAGTTTCCAGTTGGCCACTGGCGCTTTCGCCCTTGCCGGCAGGCGCGGGTGTTTCAGCGGCCTGGGACGGTGACCAACTGCTGCTACCGGCCACTAGAACAGCCAGGGGCAAGGACTTGAACAAACTCATAAGCGGCTCCAAAACCCCGGAATACTCGTCGCCTCATATTCCCAAAGGTTATTTATTTATGTTTTTACGAACATTTACTGCATAAGAGATAGCCTTTATAAGGAGTCGACCTAATGCATAGCCAATGCATTTCCCGGATATTTTTGATGTGAAAAATGCATATCGACTTGCGCCAGCTTCGCCACTTCATCGCCCTTGCTGAACAACGCAGTTTTGTCGCGGCAGCCTTGGCCGTGAACCTGTCGCAGTCGGCGTTCAGTCGCAGCATCCAGGCCCTGGAACACAGCGCCGGCTGCCAACTGGTGGACCGCGGCCGCAAGGACCTGGCGCCCACCAAGCAAGGCCAGGTGCTGCTCGAACATGCACGGCGCCTGGTCAGCGGCGCACAACAACTGGCCAACGAAATCAGCCAGTTCAATGGCCTGGAAGCCGGTGAACTGCGTTTCGGTTGCGGCCCCGCGCCGGCCGGTGGGTTAGTCCCGCGTGCCATTGGCAGTTTTATCGGGCGCTACCCCAAGGCCCGCGTGCAGTTCCAGGTGGATGACTGGCAAAGCCTGGGCAAACGTCTGCTCAGCGAAGAGTTCGAATTCTTCGTCGCCGACACCCGCCACTTCGAAGCCAACCCCGACTACCACACCCACCGCCTGCGCCCGCGCCGTTGGCACTTCTGCTGCCGCGCCGGGCACCCCCTGACCGTGCGCAACAGCGTCAGCGCCGCCGAGCTGATGAGCTACCCCCTGGCAGTGACCATCCGCCCGCCGAACCTGCGCAAAGTCATCGTCGACCTCAGCGGCCGGCCGGATTACCAGCCCAATGTGGAATGCGAAAACGGCTATAGCCTGATGGGCGTGGTGCTGCGCTCGGACGCCATCGGCATCGTCAGCGCCAACAGCGACGTGCTGCACATGGCCCGCGGCGAACTGGTGTGTTTGCAGATTGAGGGTTTGGACGAAAACCTGGAGGAGCGCTACACCCGCTACGGGATCGTCAGCCGCGCAGGGTATCGGTTGTCGCCGCTGGCGCAGGCGATGATTGAGCAGATCAAGGAGATTGATGAGAGAGACGAGGATGCTTATGCGTTGGAAAATATTGCGGTCTGACCAAGCGGTGAACCGCGGCCCGCAACGTCAGTGAAGTCATCATTAGATAACAAAGATCACATACAAGAGGGTCTACCTTTTGACCCGCACGAGGAAGCGCGTTTGATGGACTGTATCTTTTGCAGCATTGCCCGCGGTACTGCACCCTCCCACCTCCTGTGGGAAGACCAGACCCACATGGCCTTTCTCTCCATATTTCCCAATACGCCGGGGTTCAGTGTGGTTATCCCCAAAACCCATCACGGCAGCTATGCGTTTGCCGAACCGGACGCCGTGCTGTGTGACTTGGTCATCGCAGCCAAGAAGACGGCGAAGCTTTTGGACAAAGCGCTAAAAGGTGTGGCTAGAACGGGCATGATTCTGGAGGGTTATGGCGTCGATCATCTGCACGCCAAATTATTCCCGATGCACGGGACCGGGGAAGATAGCGCCTTCAAAAAAATCAGTTCGACCCAGGACAAATATTTTGAGCGTTATGAAGGCTATGTCTCCTCCCATGACGCTGCCAGGGCAGATGATAAAGCGCTGGCAGGACTGGCCGCTCATATCAGGTCCTTCGCCGGGTAAGCCTGCTCCCACCATTTGATCGCGGGGTGGCAGGTAGATATGTATCTGCTGTCAGGCCGTCATCGCAGGCAAGCCAGCTCCCACAGGGAAATGCATTTCAACTGTGGGAGCTGGCTTGCCTGCGATGGCCATAGGTATCTACACAACTTCGGCACGACGCTAAATCTGTGGCGAGGGAGCTTGCTCCCGTGACGACCTGGCAGCCGACACAGATATAACTGATGCCCCGCGATCCAATGTGGGAGCTGGCTTGCCTGCGAAGACGGCCTGACAGTCAACACAGTTGGACCGTGCACATATCCATTCCTGCGGTAACTGCCACTTAGGGTTCCGCCCTGACGGCGGCTCACTTTCGAAAAGCGCGAAAGTAAGCAAAGCGCTCTTGCCCCACCACTCGGCACCTCGCTTAGGCTCGGTGTGCCCGTAATCCGCCAGTGATTTGGG
>NZ_JAENSV010000018.1:0-110106 GCF_016613265.1 Pseudomonas sp. MF6751 | reverse complement strand
CGCGCTGGCCAGCGCGTCGCCGGAAGCTCTATGCGCCCATCTGCCTCTACTGGAAAACCAGGTCAGCAACGTCTGGTCGATGGGTAAGGATGGCCGCTCCTACTGGCCCATCAAGCGCCAGGCCGCCACGGCGGATCGCATTGCCAACCACAAGGGACGCAATCCGCAAGAGCGCGCCTCCCTGAAAAAGCGTCTGCTGCGCAAGTGGATGAGCAAATGAACCTGTCCACCATCGAGGCGCTGGCTATCGCTTGGGCGCGAATCGCTGAAGAAGCAGAACTCCCAGCCGGCTACGAGGGCACGGCGACGCCAGAGGCGCATCGGGCCTGCGAGGTGATCCAGGAGCGGATTCGAGAGCACGTCGTCGCCACCAATGACATGCGGCTGTTCGGCCTGCTGCACCTGCTTGGGCAGGCGTCGCTGCGCATGGAGCAAGCGCTGTGGCCGGAAGAATATGCGCGGATGACCCGCGAGGTCGAGGAAGCTCTCCGAGAGGCCGACGACCCCAACGCCAAGTCGTACACCCACGAAGAAGTCATGCAGGCGATGCAGGAACGCATCGACCGAGCGCGAGACAAAGCCATGTTGATCGGCTGACGGAAATTTCGGCGGTTCCGGCTGATCCAAGAATCTTGGCGTGACCTTACCTCCGCTCTACCGCTGGGTGCCAGCCTCGGCGCACGCCTAACCACCCAACTCAGAAAGGAAAATAAGTTGGTAAAACGCATTCCCGTATCCGAGCTTCGTCTCGGCATGTACATCCACAAGCTCGCCGGCTCTTGGGTTCGACACCCATTCTGGCGCGGCAGCTTCCTGCTGACCGAGCCTCAGGATCTCTCTGCCATTCGAGAATGTGGCGTCGGGGAGGTCTGGGTCGACTTGGCCAAAAGCCAAGTCGACCCAGAGAGCCCAGAGAGCCCAGAGAGCCCAGAGCCCAGAGCCCAGAGCCCAGAGCCCAGAGCCCAGAGCCCAGAGCCCAGAGCCCAGAGAATTGTCGGAGGAGCAATCTCTGCCGTCTAGTCCACTAAGCAAGAAAAGTGACGGCGCAACCTCAATGGAGAGCGAAATGTGTTATGCACGGAAACTCTGTCTTGCGGCCAAGTCCCAAGTCATGGACATGTTCCAGGAAGCCCGGCTTGGCAAGGCCGTCGACCCAAGCACGACGTTGCCGCTGGTCGGAGAAATCGCTGCCTCGGTGCTGCGCCAACCTCATGCCCTCATCAGCGTCGCACGCATCAAAACGCACGACGATTACACCTACCTGCACTCGGTTGCCGTCTGCGCCCTGATGCTATCGCTGGCCCGGCATCTCGATCTAGACGAGGAGCAAACGCGCCTGGCTGGCATCGGCGGACTGATGCACGACCTAGGCAAGGCCGCGATGCCGCTGGAAGTGCTTAACAAACCAGGCAAGCTCACCGATGCCGAGTTCGCCATCATGAAGCGCCACCCTGTGGAGGGCGCAAAGATGCTGCGCGCAGGCGGGGCCGAGCCCGGGGTGGTGGACATTGCCCTGCACCATCACGAGAAGATCGACGGAACCGGCTACCCGGATCGCTTGGCCGGTGACGCCATTTCACTCCTGGCCCGCATGGGCGCAATCTGCGACGTCTATGATGCCGTGACGTCGGAGCGAGCCTACAAAAAGCCGTGGGACCCGTCCGCGGCGATGCGGCAGATGGCCAAGTGGGAGGGCCATTTCGACAAACGCATCTTCCACGCCTTCGTCAAGGCCGTGGGCATCTACCCCGTCGGCTCCTTGGTTCGCCTGTCCTCTCAGCGTCTGGCCGTTGTCGTTGAGCCGGGAATGGAATCACTGCTGACTCCCAAGGTTCGCGTGTTCTTCTCGCTACGCTCGAGAGAGCCGATCCCGATGCAGACCATCGACCTGGCGGCCACGAGTTGCAAGGACAGTATCACTGGCCCCGAAGACCCGACGCTCTGGAACTTCAAGAACCTCGACGACTTGTGGATGGAATAGCCCCCACAAAACGACGGCCCCGTGAGGGAGCCGTTGAACATCGTCGAGCGATGCCCGTCCAGGGAGGGATGGCCGAGCTCGATTCTCCAGAAGGTAGCTGGTGACACGAGTGTTGAGCCCACCCAACTAGGGTGACGGAAATTTCTGGGGTTCCGGCTTACATCCCCTACCTGCAACTGGCCCCGTTCGGTCTGTCCGACTTCCGCGCCTTGGTGCGCGAGCTGACCGAGCTGGCTCAGCAGACAGACAAGGGCTTGCTGTTGGCCGGTCAGGCGCTGGATACCCTGCGGCAGAAGCGGTGCATCCTGCCGGCGCTGAGCGTGATCGACCGGGCCTGCTCTGAAGCCATTGCAAGGGCCAATAGCCGGGTCTACCGCGCCCTGGTCGAACCGCTCACGAGCTCGCATCGGGCCAAGCTGGACGAGCTGTTGAAGCTAAAGCCCGGCAGCAGCATCACCTGGTTGACCTGGCTGCGGCAGGCCCCGCCGAAACCGAACTCCCGGCACATGCTCGAACACATCGAGCGACTGAAGACATTTAAGTTGGTTGACTTGCCCGAAGGCCTGGGCCGGCACATCCACCAGAACCGCCTGCTCAAGCTGGCCCGCGAGGGTGGCCAGATGACGCCCAAAGACCTCGGCAAGTTCGAGCCGCAGCGGCGCTACGCGACCCTGGCCGCCGTAGTGCTGGAGAGCACCGCGACCGTGATTGATGAGCTGGTCGATCTGCACGACCGCATCTTGGTCAAGCTGTTCAGCGGCGCGAAGCACAAGCATCAGCAACAGTTCCAGAAGCAGGGCAAGGCGATCAACGACAAGGTGCGCCTGTACTCGAAGATCGGTCAGGCGCTGCTGGAGGCCAAGGAAAGCGGCAGCGATCCCTACGCCGCCATCGAGGCGGTGATTCCCTGGGATGAGTTCACCGAGAGCGTGAGCGAGGCAGAGCTGCTGGCCCGGCCGGAGGGCTTCGACCATTTGCACCTGGTCGGCGAGAACTTCGCCACCCTGCGCCGCTACACGCCGGCCCTGCTGGAGGTGCTGGAACTGCGCGCCGCCCCAGCTGCGCAGGGCGTGCTGGCCGCTGTGCAGACCCTGCGTGAGATGAACGCCGACAACCTGCGTAAGGTGCCAGCACATGCACCCACCGCCTTCATCAAGCCACGCTGGAAGCCGCTGGTGATCACGCCGGATGGCCTTGACCGGCGTTTCTACGAAATCTGCGCCCTGTCCGAGCTGAAGAACGCGCTGCGCTCTGGTGACATCTGGGTCAAGGGCTCGCGACAGTTCCGCGACTTCGACGACTACCTGCTGCCGGCAGAGAAGTTCGCCGCGCTCAAGCGGGATCAGGCCCTGCCCCTGGCGATCAACCCGAACAGCGACCAGTACCTGGAAGAGCGTTTGCAGCTGCTGGACGAGCAGTTGGCCACCGTCACCCGCTTGGCCAAGGACAACGAGTTGCCCGATGCCATCCTCACCGAGTCCGGGCTGAAGATCACCCCGCTGGACGCGGCGGTGCCGGATCAGGCGCAAGCGCTGATCGACCAGACCAGCCAGTTGCTGCCGCGAATCAAGATCACTGAGCTGCTGATGGACGTGGACGACTGGACGGGCTTCAGCCGCCACTTCACCCACCTGAAGGACGGTGCCGAGGCCAAAGACCGCACATTGCTGCTGTCCGCGATCCTGGGCGATGCGATCAACCTCGGGCTGACCAAGATGGCCGAGTCGAGCCCCGGCCTGACCTACGCCAAGCTGTCCTGGCTGCAAGCCTGGCACATCCGAGACGAAACCTATTCGGCAGCCCTGGCCGAGCTGGTCAACCACCAGTATCGCCACGCCTTTGCCGCACACTGGGGCGACGGCACCACTTCATCCTCAGATGGCCAGCGCTTCCGTGCGGGCGGCCGTGGCGAGAGCACTGGGCACGTCAACCCTAAGTACGGCAGCGAGCCGGGACGGCTGTTCTACACCCATATTTCCGACCAGTACGCGCCGTTCAGCACCCGCGTGGTGAATGTCGGCGTGCGCGACTCCACCTACGTGCTCGACGGCCTGCTGTACCACGAGTCCGACCTGCGGATCGAGGAGCACTACACCGACACGGCCGGTTTCACCGATCACGTCTTCGCGCTGATGCACCTGCTGGGCTTCCGCTTCGCACCGCGCATCCGCGACCTTGGCGAAACCAAGCTGTACGTGCCGCAGGGCGTGCAGACCTACCCGACGCTGCGCCCGCTGATCGGCGGCACCCTGAACATCAAGCACGTCCGTGCCCATTGGGACGACATCCTGCGCCTGGCCAGCTCGATCAAGCAGGGCACGGTCACCGCCTCGCTGATGCTGCGCAAGCTCGGCAGCTATCCGCGCCAGAACGGCCTGGCCGTGGCCCTGCGCGAGCTGGGCCGGATCGAACGCACGCTGTTCATCCTAGACTGGCTGCAAAGCGTCGAGCTGCGCCGCCGCGTGCATGCCGGGCTGAACAAGGGCGAGGCGCGCAACTCCCTGGCCAGGGCGGTGTTCTTCAACCGCCTCGGCGAAATCAGGGATCGGAGCTTCGAGCAGCAGCGCTACCGGGCCAGCGGCCTCAACCTGGTGACGGCCGCCATCGTGCTGTGGAACACGGTGTACCTGGAACGCGCCACCCTGGGGTTGGGCGAGACCGGAAAGCCGGTGGACAGCGAGCTGCTGCAATACCTGTCGCCGCTGGGTTGGGAGCACATCAACTTGACCGGCGATTACGTCTGGCGGCAGAGCTGCAGGCTGGAGGGCGGGAAGTTTCGGCCGCTACGGCTGCCCGGAAAACCTTAGCGTACGATTTTTTCCGTTTTCTCTATTCGCCCCTTGCAGAGCTTCTACCAGGTGAGTCCCTGCTGATTCCTTGCAACGGGAAGACGATCCAAGTTACTCAATCCAGCATCACGTCTATGTTGAAAAAGCGAAACCTGATCATGGCTGAATTCTCCCAGAGGAAAACGCTCCTGGTTCGGGATGAACATTCATTACCCGACCCGCTGATACTGGTGTCCAGGCTCAGCGTGCGCGAGGGGCCGTCAGCAGCCTGACAAACCTTTACCCACGTCAGCGGTGCCTTCTCCTCGGATCACCGCTGACACGCAATGTAATGCGTCACACGGAGAGATATTTAACGATGAGACTCATGACACCAGACGCTGAGGATAAGCGTGAAATGGCTGGCCGGATGTACGAGATCTGCGACCTGAAAATTGCTCTTGAAAACGGGCATTTTTCGAGCCTCGAAGACCTTCTTTCGTACGCAACTGAGCAGACTAAAGAGCTGCAAGCTGTGTTGGAGGTTCCTCAGTGGATTGTGAATGACAGGTGCTGTGTTGATATCAAAGCCACAATAGAGCAGGTCAAACCTGGACCAGATAGCCATCAGCCAGGTCCGACACGGCGTTGGTACTGACAGCTTAAAAATGACTCTCAGACCCCTGCATTCGCAGGGTTTTGAGGTATAAGGACCACCATTTACGAGTGTCCGCTTTTCCAAAGGAATGAACATGAAATTGACTATAGCGATGGTGCTTTTTCTGGTTTTTGCAATTTGCTTGCTTGAAACCGGTCTCCAGACGGGTTTGCATTGGGTGAGCCAACTGGGGTTTGGTTTCCTTTGCATATCGATTGTGTTGTTGTTTACAGACATGTTTGTCTCAGTCGTTGAATCATTCAAAACGAATGAATCACATGTCGAGGGATGAGAGCCAAAAGTTGCTGGTGATCGGCGGTCCATTTGATGGCCAGCGAATGGCTCGTGCCGGCGACGAGTTCACACAGGTCGTGGGGACCAAAAGCAGTCGCCTTCACGGACGCTACTGTTACAAGCTGCGCTGGCACCCGATGCTGAAAAAATTGGTCTGGGCCTTACCTGAGAACAAAAGCGTTAAGCGTCCTCCTCCAGACTCGTGCCAAGGAGCTACAGGCACCAGTCCTGAGAACTTGGAGACTAGCGCTGGAAAATCTGAATGAGTGACACAAAAGTGGTTTACGGAGATCCAGCATGAAACCAAGGCTCCAAGCATTATTGTTGTTTCTAATGGCCATTGCGCACACTGCGGTGGCCGATGAAATCATGCAGCCGAGAACGGCCATTCAAAACGCGCCCGATGCATGTGTTTGCACAATGTCGCAGACACAGCAATTGATGATGGCCAACTGTTCTTGCGGGTCAAAACAGTGCGTGGTGTCTCTGACTAGCTACACGACTTCTCAACCGAGCATGCAATGTTTCGATGCGCCTAAATCTGCTGCGTTAGAAGCGACAGCTGAGAAATCCAAATAGGACCTAGAAAAAATCATAGGGAGCAGCCACCCATGTCCACCAGCTCCACGAATAACGGAAAGACGATGAAAAGAAACCCAATGGATGAGGCGATTTCAGCTCTCAAGGTTGCCCCGATTCCAACACTGGCCATGTGTGTTAGCGCGGTAGCCGCACTGTATCTGTTCTCTACTGATTCAAAGTGGTTCGGCATCGCAGTGTTGGTCGCGGTGATCTTCACCGGGCTGGCCTGGATGGCGACACCGGCCATTATTCAGGACGCGAACAAGCGGGCAAAAGCACGTCACCGCTACCCGCACTAAGTCAGAGGAAAATGATCTTGAGTAGCTCCCCCTACGTAACAATTACCGCCGCGCTTGTGGGGGACACTGAGATCCCGCATGCAGGCGCAAGTCGCTTTGACAAAGCTGAGTACCAAGCTCTAGTTGAGGCGCTGCGACTTATCGGGCCTGACCAGTGCCGCGCCATTCTGGATAACCCTTCTCAAGCTCACCTGTTGGAGGCTGCGTTTGGGAAACTTTTGCACGTGTTGGCGTCACCTGCAGCTTCGTAGGAGGTACGCATGAGTCAATTTACAGATCTGCTATGCGGTATTGCTACAGAGTGGCGCACACGCAACCAGGAACACCAGAGTGGCGTTGTATTGCTGTGGCAAGGTGCGGTCTATGGCTGGAAAGACTGCTTGCGTGATGCTACTCATGAGCGGCCAGGCGTCTATGCGGTAGACGAGGATGGCCACGTCTTCCTCGCCGAAGGTGGCAACGATTATGACGGTGCCAAATGTTGGGTAGTTGTTTCACCTGATGCACCTGCACCCCTAGTGCTTTACGTTTACCGCTGCGCTGGCTGTGGTCACGCTGGGCAGGTGCATCTGATGGAGCTGACAGCGGAGATCACTACAGCCTGTTCTGCGTGCGGAACTGAAGTGTTAGCCGAATGGGACGGCGGCGTGGAAATGACCACCACCCCCCCGTAATGCCGGTGATGAGAAATACGACCAAGCCCGCAAACGACTATTACGCGGGTTGGTAGAGCCCTGCGGGCAATCAAGCGGCTACCGCGCCTTTGGCTTGCTGGCTGGAGCCATCAAGGGCGACAAGTCACCCTA
Source organism: Pseudomonas sp. MF6751 (assembly GCF_016613265.1). NCBI lineage: Bacteria > Pseudomonadati > Pseudomonadota > Gammaproteobacteria > Pseudomonadales > Pseudomonadaceae > Pseudomonas > Pseudomonas sp. MF6751. The sequence continues at coordinate 102,718 of NZ_JAENSV010000018.1, read as the reverse complement.
TCCTGCCCCAGCTCCATGAATGCTCTGCACTCGAACGAGACGAGCTGGTAACGTCTGCAGGTGCCCTAAGTTGACGCTCGTGTCATCTATGCGTAGAATTACAAGCAACCACAACCTCCACGCCTCGGGCGGGCTCCGGCCTGTACTGCGCACCAGGGGGTTTCTTTTTGCCTGTAGAAAAGTGAGCAGGAAGCTCTCATGGCCCCACGCATAGCCTACACAAAACAGGCGAAAACCACGCCTCAACTGCTTGCACACCTTCTTGCCAAGGGCTTAGCTGTCCCTGATCAAGCAAAGGCGCTGCATTCCCTCGATCTTATCGGCTACTACCGGTTACTGATCTACATGCGTCCGCTACAGGATAGCCATACCAAGTTTTTTTATCCGGCCGTCGAGTTCGATGACGTCATGGCGCTGTACGACTTCGACCGGCGGTTGAGGCTTATCTGTCTTGATGCAGTCGAACGTATAGAGGTGGCCTTGCGTGCCGCGATAACGAACACACTTGCTCCGGATCCTGCCGCAGGTCCGCACTTTTACCTCGATGCGACGCATTTTGCTAACGCGCCTGGCCACACGGCTTTCATGAAGGCTGTCTGTGACCCGAACACCGCTAAACATCAGCCAGTGGACCACTACCTCAAGACTTATCACACCCCTCCGCATGCGCCGATCTGGGCGATTCTTGAGGCTGTCACATTTGGCCCTCTATCGCACCTGTATGCAAATCTGCAAATTTCACACAGGAAGGCAATCGCTACAGCTTTTGGTTTTGACGAGAAGGTGCTTGTCACTTGGTTCAAAAGCATCAACATGTTGCGCAATGTTTGTGCACACCATTCTCGGCTTTGGAACAAAAACAACCTGGTGAACGCGCCCTTACAAGTGAATGCCTTGAAAGCCGAATTCCCAAGCCATGCGGATCGAGGACGAGTGGCTGCACGTGCAGTGACTCTCGTTGCGCTATTGAGAGTGATCGACCCCACCTCTAATTGGAAGCAGCGTTTCAAGTCCGTGGTACAGAGCTGCCCTGCAGGCACTCTACAAAAAGCTGGGTTGGCCGAGACAATAATGGGGTTCTCTCCTGGATGGGACCAGCGCGCATTCTGGAATTGAGGTGTGCGATTTTGCAGGCAAGGACCTGGCCCAGGTGTAGCCCACTTGATGAAGACGAGGATCTATCTGTGACAAAAGAAGAATTGCGGAAGCAGCTGCAGGATCAGTTTGAGCGTCACCTGCAGGCTAACCCTGAAGCGGTGACACTTTACGCTGCAGAGCCAGAACCTGAAAAAAGGCCTTGGAAAAAGAAACCAAGCCTGCTCGATCAGGCCTTCGCGCAAACCCTGGCTGACATCGAGAACCGGTAAGCCATGGTCGATTGGGGCAAGATCGGTTTAGCCAGGTGGTATGACTGCAAATTAGGAACGATGACCGACAGGAAGCTTGCTGGGTTGGTGGGCACCTCGGTGGCGGTAATTCGGCACCGACGTGAGCTGTTCTGCATCGAGGTCTGGTCGATCAAACAGTTGATCAAACCCTATCGCCATATGTTTGATGACAATTCGGATCTGACCATTGCCCGGTTGTGTGGGGCATCGGTGAAGAGCGTCACGATGTATCGTCGAAGCGAGGGCTTAGCTGTATTTTTGCGTCCTGATCCACTGCAGCGCCGTCAAATACTACCTCTTGGACACCCTGTGAGGCCCTTCAGACAGCTTTTGGGACGGGTACCCGATGAAGATGTATCCAAGCTCTCTGGCGTCGACGTGGAGAATATCGCATCGATAAGGGAAGAATTTGGATTGAATCGGGTTTTGGCCGCTGATCCTCAACCAGTTCACCAGCCCGGTTGGCATGATTTTCACGGCCCTTGGCTTGGATTCGAATCATTGCTTGGATCAATGTCGGATCCTAAGGTCAGCCGCACTGTTAATGTACCAATTTCCGTAATCGAGCAACGCCGGATCTTCCTTGGGGTTAAGCCCTACCGAAGGGTTTCCAAATTGGAGCAGTATCGGTACCTCTTCGGTGTGGTGCCAAACAATTTGATAGCCATGCTCGCAGGTGTCTCACCCACCCGGGTTGCCGATTATCAGAAGCAGCTATCCGGCGAGCATAAAAAAACCGCCCAGGGCGGTTTTGAAGTTTTAGGTCAGTAGATCAGTTAGCGTACCTGTAAAAAACGTTCTCAAACCAAGTGCCAACTGAATCTGTAGGGATCCATGAACGGTATGTCGTCATCGAAGCTGTCGAAATCAGATGCCGGCTGCGGAACTTGTTGCGGCGCAGGGCTGGACTCGCGCTGTGGCTGAGGCGCGGCTTGCGGGCGTGCCTGCTGCTGCGGACGCGGCGCGGAGTTCTGGGAGTTTTGATAACCGCCACCACCTTGGCCTTGAGGAGCGCCGTCGCCTTGAGGACGGCCACCGAGCAACTGCATGGTGCCTTGCATGTCGACCACGATTTCAGTCGTGTAACGCTTGATACCGTCTTTTTCCCATTCGCGGGTCTGCAGCTTGCCTTCAATGTAAACCTGCGAACCCTTACGGAGATACTCGCCAGCAATCTCAGCCACTTTGCCGAACATCGACACACGGTGCCATTCAGTCTTCTCGACCTTCTGACCGGTTTGCTTGTCGGTCCACTGTTCGCTTGTTGCCAGACTCAGGTTGGTCACGGCATTACCGTTAGGCATGTAGCGAACTTCGGGATCCTGACCACAAGTACCGACAAGAATAACTTTGTTTACACCTCGTGCCATGTTGTGGCCCTCCTTTCAAATTAATTTTGAAGTAGCTGTCGCCGTGGTTTGCTGCGTGGTTTTACGCTGGCCGCGGTGCTTTTGGAATTGCCGGAGGAGCTTCTTTGAAGTGGATACCGTGTTCAGCCTGGCGTTCACGGATCAGCTCAGAATGGCGTTTAACCCCTACCGTCTGATCGATGCTTGCACCTGCCTCGGCGAATGAATGGAACTGACCATGCGCCTTTCGTTCGCCGTCTACCGGCTTCCCGGGAATCCCGGTGCTGTATGGGATATGAGTTGCGGTTTTGACCAGGAACACGTCGAACCGATCACCAGGCCCGTCAGTATTGTGCATGACATCAAGGCGGTGTCCGTGCACCAAGCGCCCCATCTCCCCTCGCTCGTTGAGCTGCGCGGCTTCGGAGGTGTGTTTGAATTCACGTGATGCAAAAACCCTTTCACCGGCGATTACCCGCTCGCGGAGACGTTCGTCGCCTTCTGCAGGCGCTGCCGGCAACGACTCAACTTGGAACGCAAGGTTATGGCCAGGGTCCCGAAACGGAGCTGGAGCCTCCGGCCCTTGGTGTTGTGCCAACTGGGCAATGAGTTTTCTCGTCTGCACCAGGTGCTCTACGTCCTTCGGTTGGGCATCGATCAACCCCACCAACTCCTTATATTCACTTCCGGTCAGCCTGTGACGTTTCTGGTCAGCGATATCCTTTAGGACTACCTGCCAGTCTGGAACGCTCAATGCACTCATGGGTGCCTCCTTTCAAATAGCTCAATCGTTCTGAGTGGTGAAGCCTTCACGATTTGGGTTTGATCTGCAGCCTTTGCGATTACGGATCTCGTCATCGCTGGGCCTTTGCGTGTTGTCGAAGCTGAACGAGCCGTCGTCGTATTGCTCCAGGTAGCCCCAACTGCAATCCGTTTCATTTTGCCCAGGCTTAGGAGGAACCTCCCACCAAGGCTCGCGGTTCACTAATTGCTTCATATGCACCTCCGAGATCTACGGTGGCCATCACAAATTGATAGTCGTTAGCACTTTTGAGGACTGACGATCGCGCAGCTCGATGACGCCGTGCACAACTTCACCAGTGGCAGTCATTCCGGATGAAATCGGAATGTACAGGTACAGCGTACCCCTGAGGTCGAGGGAGCCCTGCGCTCTCGCCTGCTCGATCTCCCGGGCTTTATTTTGGTCTTCGACTCGTATGCTGCAGGGGAACCCAGACGGTTTGATCTGCAGGTTCATACCCGCAGTATTGCGCACCGGGTTCGCCCAGCAGTATTGGCCGTAGCTGGTGATCGGAAATGAAGAGCTGGTGAAGTCGTAGGGGCCCACCATGACATTTTGCAAACCCATTCCCTCAGCTACCGAAGCGGCTTTTATCGGAAGAGAGTAGTAATCGTTTTTGCCGTACGTGCTCAGCTGCTCCTGTATCGCAGGCCATTTAGCCTTTTCGATGTCACGTCTTTTAAACGCGTCGGAGGTCGCTTGATATTCCGGTGATAACCAGCCCAGTTTCTGGTCGTTTGTCGTGCCGCTTGGAGACTTGGCCAGCACCAGGTACGTGAGTGCCTGACCGCCTGGAAGAGTGTTGAGGTCGACGTACCCACTCAGGGGCACCGAAGCGTCAGCAGGCCTCTTGAATTGAGGCTCAACTGGAGCTTTAGACTCTGTCGATCTGCTGACTTTAGGGCTGTTCAGCAGTGATGAACCCGAGGAGGCGGCGCCAGGCGCTTGTTCTGTGTTTGGCTTGTCACATCCGACCATGAGACAGCAGGCTGCGAGAGACAGCGCAGTCATTTTAAACTTCATGGAAAGCTCCATTCCTTTGAGTAGATCGTTCGTGCAGCTCATCCGAACAAAGTATGCATATCGGACTTCCAAGCCCCTGGGCGTTTGATTCTCACACCAATCTCACGCAGGTTAGGAAGGGTTGTAACGAGTCTGAGTAACGGATGAGGGCTATTGTCGGGACTGATCTCCCAGCTATCGATCTTGTCGAAATCCATCATCACGCCACCGGTGCTGATGTCGACGTACAAGGCCTGCTTAGCCACCGGATCGAAACCAACGTAGAGGTTGTATGCGACGGAAACAGCTTCATAGCGAGGCTGGAAACCCGCACGTTTGAAGCTGTCTACCTTGCTTTCCAGGCGTCGTCGCAACATCCCTGGCACGACAGCAAGCAAAAAGTACCCAAGCACTACGTACAACAATCCAGCCACGATCAGCATGCCTGCAACCTCAGGGTCACGGCGGTAATCAAAGCATGCGATCAAGGCGACCGGTACGACCGGCACCAACCCCATCAGGTAAAACGGCCGAAGAATCCACCATGCAATGTTCATAATGATCTCCATCTTTCGTATCAGGTATACGATACGGAATCTATGATTTTATTCTACCACGACCTCTTGACAGGTCAAAGCCCTATTGATAACGGGGCCAATTGGCCCCGTTCGTCATTCCTAAGATCTTATACCGTCACCTGCTTTTGTCCCTTTATTCTGTCCTCCTTGAGGTCCAGGGCGTGGTACGAGATGTTCCAGCTTACTGCCGAACACATTCATCGCATTTTTCATCTTCTCGTTATCATCACGACCCATGGTTGCAGATGCGTGGCCACCTACCCAGTTGATCACTTGGTCAGGGACAATCATGATCAGGTTGAAGCAGCTATGGACCAGGTTCAAGCTCATCGAGCAGTAGATGGTCAGGAAGAAAATGATCGAGAACAGCCCCGTGGTCGAGTCGAACTGAGCATTCGCTAGTGCTACACCGAACAACTGGTTCAGCAGTGTGCCGCCTGCGATCAGAGCTGCACCGCCCAGAAAGAAGCCCAGAACCATCAGGATCGGTCGGACCATCACATTGAGCAGAAAGATGTAGCCGTGGGTTGTTTTTTGCCCCATGCCATCGCCTTCACCGTTCAGGTGAGTGATAGCCCAAAGAGGTGCTGCGATAACAGCCTCGCCAACCACAACCAGCCAATTAACTGCAGCTCCAAACCAGATGATGAAGGGCACCATCGGCAAATAGGTAGAGAGTGTGCCGCCCAGGATAAACAAGGCGATGATGAGCATGATGATGAAGGGGCCTACTGCGCCAAGGACGCCGGAAAGTGCATCGCCCACGGATGTGACTGCGTTCGCAACTTTCGAGAACGCACCGGCAACACTCCAGCCATCCTTGACCTTTTCAAGAGTCTTGGCAGCTACGTAGCCACCAAGGGCTGTCTCGGCAGCGACCATTGTGTAATCGCCGAGGTTTTTCATCTTGATCAGAGGATTCAGCTGCCCCATCCCTTCGCCGCCGGCATTGACGTCGACCAGGTAATTGACGATCCGTTGACCTGGCGCGGAAAAGATACTGCCAATAATGCTACCCGCATCGGCCCCTCCAGCCCCTTTGGAATAGTCACCGCTGGATTGAGTACCCAAGGTGCTCGTCCATGTAGAGGTTTCCTGTTGAGCCTTGTACGCCGCCATTGAGGAGGCGTAGACGTTCACAATTGCAGGATCCCCTCCAGAGGACATGCCGAATACAGATGCTTTTGCTGCCATAGCATCTGACAGTTTAGTGTTTGCTTGTGCGAACGTCTGGTACCAGGCACCCAGAGTCCACCATCCCCCCTCTTTGATGCTTGAGTTCATCTTGCCGGCCAGCTCGCCAATATTCCCCTGCTTGGTAGCTGCGACGCTGTTGACGGAGTTCTCGTACGCCTGCGCTGCTGACTGAACGGCCATCTCCACATCAGGAAGGGAATTTGTTTGTCCTGACTGTCGTTGGATCACCGCGTTAACGAAGTTTTGCGCGCTAGTGGTCAGAGAGGCCTGCATGGCCTGAAGCGCAGCAAGATGTGCTTGGCGTATGTCCGACACATCAATGGTGCCGCCAAACCAATTAGTTGATACCGCCTGAGGCTCCAGATCGCCTTGGATGTCTGCCCCACCACATACAAAACTTGAATTCTTGAGTATGAATCCACTTTGGGTTGCAGATTGCTGGACGTATCCATTTTGGGTTACCAGAGCGCCGCTAGCTTGGGCCTGGGCTATCCCCGCATTGATACCGTGCAGGCAAAGGTTTGCCTCGAAAACGCTGTGCGCGAGTCCTACCGTCGACGGCATCACAGGTTGAACTACCATCGAGGTGCCGTCAGTGAAAGCTTCCATCGCGCTGTCGACGCCGAGGTTGGCAATGCCGATACCCATCACGGAGGCACCCCACAACATCAGCAGTTGTGATAGTGACCAGCCGCTCGCCGTAGGCACCAGGGAGACCAAGCCCCAGACAAGCCGTACCGGCCCCCAGATGGCTGATTGCTGTTTATCGAAAACTGACCCGTCATGAGCAGTCCGGGTCAGCCTTCTAAAAACGATGTAGCAAGCCCAAATCGCCCCGACCACCAACAGTGCGCCGTTGAATACCGAGAATATGCTCGCAAGAATGGTATCGCCGCTGGAGTCTCCCCCTGCCAATGGGTTGTTGACGACATTCCCGTAAATCGATACCAGTGCTTCTCTGGACTTATCGCCTGTCCTTTTCGCAGCTGCTGCAATTTCGCTGATGGTTGTTCCATCCGCTGCCCGAGCTGGCACAGAAACCAGCCAGGCTACCAAGAGCCAAAAGCTTTTACTCGCGATTGCTTTCATAGCCGGGCTCCGTTGGTTTTGCCGAATTGTGGATTCAGCGTCTTCAGCAACCAGTCTGGGTTTTCGGTTTTAAAGTCGTTGAACCCGCCGTGTTCTGCCGCAGACAGGCGACGGGTTGTCAATTGCCACATCCGGAATTGAGCGCTTAAAGCAAGCGCGAATAACAGGGGGGATGCAGTCGCAATCGACAGCAGGCTTTGTACGACCGTTTTGGTCGAACCGTCGATGAGCCCGTTTGAAAGACTGATAAGCCCCAGCAACCAAAATACTGAACCAGCGAGTAGAGCAGCGCGCTTACGGCGCAAGAAGAAAAGGTGCAGTTGTTCAACAGACATCGCACCTGGTTTACGGTTGGCCATCGCTTCATCAAACGACATCGGCTTGCGTTCCGAGGACTCGTCACCATCACTGTGCAACAACGCTTGCTTAGCTTCTGCAGACATTTCTTTGATATGTGTCCAATTCTCCCTGGTTTTAGCAGCTTCCTGCTTAGCAAGCCGCACGGTTTGCCTCATTGACCAGAATGGGAGAACGATACGCAGCGCTATTGAAGCCGCCTGCCTCGATTTGGATGGCTGTTGTTCCGTCATCAGTTGCTGCCTCCCATGTGGCCCGATACAGCGCGATATTTTTGGCTCAAGATGGGCTCAAACTCTGAACGTGCGCCGCTTGCGAGATTTAAACCGTTGATCACGTTCCCACGCTGGACGTCGTTACGTAGCTCAAGCAGCAACCAATTGGTCTGGGACTGCACGCGGATCTGCTCACGGAGCAGGTTGTCCCCTTCCATGTTCTGCAAGTCTGCTTGGTACTCGGTATTGGCATACCTGCGTCCAACCTCAAACGATTCAAATTCCCGCGCCGACATCGTTCCCGTTGCCTTTGCTTGAGATGACGCAGTTTTGGTGTAGTAGGCCTGGGCCGAGGAGGACTTGAGTGTGTCTACCAGCAAATCCTTGGTCGCTGGGTTGGGCTGGCTATCAGCGATGAGCTGATCCTGCGGATCAGTTGCAGCCGAAAGGATCGAGTTGTACTGATTCATGAGTCCGATGTACTGCGAGCCCGCTTCGCTTTCAGCTTCGCCCTTGCGCAGTTGACTGCCGATCGATCGCCGAGCTGAGTTTTGTGTGTACATCTGCGCTGCGTCAGTCTGCTCTTGGGAGAAGGTGAGATCTGCATTCTTGCCATTAGGACCGGCGCCGATCATTACGGAATCAAGACGCTTGTCTGCCCCGGGCATTGTTGTTGAAACACTCGGGCACGCGCTGGCCCCGCCATATGCGGCGTAGTCATCTGTGTCGCAGTAATCAGCGTGAATGCTTGCAGAGCGCATGGAATCGACCTCGCTAGGCGCGGAGGGCGAAGTCAATGCTTGAGCAATTTTGCGGTTTTCAGTTTTGCCGCCGCCACCAGACCTCATGGTTGTTTTTATTGCGGCAACACCAGCTTTGACATCGATTGCGCCTCCGGAAGCAGATTCACTGCAAATGGCGTTGGAGACGTAGTAACGCTGACGTGCATCCTCATAGCGTCGGTTCTTTTCCTGAGTCGCTGCGAATTCTCGATCCACGCGAGCCGCGGTTTCGACCGTGTTAGCGACTTTGCTACTGCCTTGGGTCACAGCGGTACCGACCTGGTACAGCATCGTATTCACTGATGTGGCCATCGCTCCTACTGCAGCAGTTGTTGCGTTCACAGCCAATGTGATACTGAGATTTGCTGTTTCCACAGCACCAACCACGCAACCGTCGCAAATTGCGTAGGCTGGCTTGGATGCGAACATTCCTACCGTCAGCATTGCAAGTGCAAGGGGGGAAAACTTGAGTACGTTCATTAGATATTTGCTCCTGCTATGCGGCTTGCCCGGTACTCGGCAGTCATCTCGTCAGCGAGCTTCATAACAACCGATTTCGCTTGTTCGGCTCCCGCCTGCAGCTCCAGCTGCTCGATGTAAGTTTTCGCGGTACCGAGGGGGAACCTAGCGGCGAGAACTCTACGTGCCGCCATTGAGCCCAGTCGGCTGTACAGCGCTGTTCGTAGTGAAACGTCCTGCTGGGTTGTCGAAAAGGCCCACAGCTCCAAGGCACCGGTGGTGTTTGTGAGGATCTGCGTGATGGTGCCCTGGTTGGTTTTGAAAATGGCGAGCATGTTCGCGCCTTCCTCAGTCGGGCCAACGCATTTACGGTGTAGTTCGCTGATTGTCTGGTCGGACACCTGAAAGGAATCACGAAGAACTTTCTCATCGCTACGGTTGCCGCCGCGCAGAACGTATACCGACGTCGCTGCATCCAAAAGCGGCTGGGGGAAGTCATTCATGAACTGGGAGATCGCGATAATTCGGATACCCCATTTACGGCCTTCCCGGCCGTCTTTAATAACGGTTTGCACCGGCGCTTCGAGGCCGTCAGTGTTGTGCCATTCATCATAGGCAATGATTTTTTGTTGCGAGGCAACATCGTCTGCGCGTTTGATGTGATATTCCGCATACAACTCAGGAACAACCTTCACCAACTCCTCTTTGCGCAGAAAATAGTTTTTAGCAGCTAGCTGTCGAGCAAAAAGGTACATGCATGAGGTCTTAATAGCACCTTCAGCAGTTTTTGAACCGATGACGTCATTAAGGTCTATAGAAATAACCCGAGTTGTTGCATCAAGGTCAAAACGGGTACGGCCGGAAAACAATGCAAAGCTGGTGGTCGCTACCACAAAACAACGAGACATGTAGTTAAGCAAAGGTTCATGACTTTTTGTTTGGATGGATCCAAACATTTGTCGAATACCTTCGTTATTCAGCATGGCGTTAAAATCAGCCAGCACGGGCGAAGATTGGCGCTGGGCGATTGTTGCCTCTTGGATATAGCCCGCAGCGAACAGCATGTCGGTCACTTCGTACCAGGTAGCAGTGGACCACCATTTATCGTCATGCTCAGCCAGAATTCCTGTTTCCAAAAGGATCTTATCTACCAATGGAACTACTTCAGGTTCGTATTGGTTTGCCCCGTTTCCGGCTCTGTCATCGTAAACCAACGTCAGTAGACGCTCGTTGACACGTGACACCTCTGCAGGAGCGCGGCCGATATCGGTATCGGTGCAAAGCAGGTTCAAAAAATCGACGAGAAACTCTCGCTCGCGAGTAGTTGGTTCGCGGGCACCGAGCTGCGTGTCAAAGGGGTTAACTGCGTAATCAACGCTGTTCTGCAGCTTGAGGTACACAGCTTCATTTTTGCGATGGTCAGGTAGTGAATCTCTAATGACCTGGATCAGTCCAGATGAGGACGGACCAACGTCCACAATGGTCATCAGCGGCAGTTGAATCGCCCCCGGCCGATGGATCGCTGCATTGTTCATTGTGTTTACAGTTACGGATTTACCAGAACCAGGTATGCCTGAAAACAGGTCGATCCAAGTGTCCTGGATACTGCTACCGAGACCTACTGGGTAGATTTTGCCCTCTGGCGTCCTGAGTATCCATGAGCCGGTTTCTGCCCACGGCGTAGCAGGCCGTTGCAGGGGAAGCATAGCCAAGGCATCTTGAAGTGGGGGCAGCAACCGGTTCGCTGTGTTCTTGGTAGTAAAAGCAGGAATAGTTGAAGCAAGGCCTGCCATAGGATCCCCATGGTTCTGGCTTACCTGACACGTGCCCCACGATTGAAGAGACTTTTCCAAGGAGGACATGCGCTGCTTAACGGTGTCTTTGTCTTCACCCCACGTCGAAGCCGACACCTTCATTGAAAGGACGGCTTCCTCCTTTTGAAGCCTTTCCAATTCAGCGAAAGATTCACGAATCGAGCGGTTACTGGGCAGAAGGCCTACAAACCCTGCAACCATGCGACGCATGCGTACTTCATTGAGCCCACATGGGTTCAGATCGAAGCGAATTCGCCATGGAACAACCTGATCGACCGCGCCGAACAATTCCTTAAATGGAAGCGGATCCTGTGGGCCCAGTTCCATTCCGAAGGAGCCGTGCCAGAGTCTGTCGGTACGAATGTAGTTTCCGTCCGGTTCTACATTGTTGCTGCAAATCTGGTAACTCAAACGTGGAGCAACCAGGTCTGAATAATCGTCGGCGTGCTCTGGCCCACTCGGTATGTGACGATCACCAGGAAGGGACGGACGGAACTTCTGGGAGGTACCTTCGCGGTTAATCATGATTCTGACGCGCTTCACTGCCTCGTGCGCAGTCAGAGGCTTCATCATGATCCCTTTTTGGCCGTCGATACCGCAGTTCGCAAAATCATCCTGCAACCGCTTAACCATTGTGTCGTGACGATATTTTAAGGCAGATAAAGCAAATGCAGGATTTTGACCAAACTGCGTCCGTGGAACATTGTGCTTCGCCATGCTTTTGGTTAGTGCATTCATCTCACGCTTTTGTTCTTCTGAACTCATAGCGCTAAGGTGAGTGTACACAACGAGAATATTCTGCTCCCAGGAACACAGAGGGTAATTACGCATTACACGGTCTAAAATTATGTCTTCAGTTTCGAGACCGATCCGTCGGGCCGTATTGAGTAATGGCTCCGCAAGGCGCATCAACTCGTCTTTAGCGCGTTCGGGATCACGCTCAAATGAGAAGGTCAGCGAATGACCATAACGTTTCATGTATCCAGTCATACGAACTCGCAATGATTCGATCATTGCTGCGAATTCGGCCTCCGAAAGCATCTGAAATGTGCCTTGCAGGTCAAAAACGGTCAGGAGCGAATAGCCATTGTTGACCAATGTGTACGGGTCCTTCAGATCTGGAGAACGCCGAATGTCTTCATCGGTCACACCCACTGCGGTCATCAGTTCGCAGTAGCTGGTCATGTCTTTGTTAATCAGATGTCGTGCCAGGTACTCAATCGCACCTTCAACGGCATCTACGCATTTCTCCAGAACTCCCATACCCTTCCCCTCAGCTCGGCGCATTCATTATGTTGTGATACACATTTGGCCAAGATGCTGTAGGTGAAGATCTATAAGCATCTTGAGCCCATTGTTTTGCGTTTGCGCTGTAAGTACCAGGGTTGAATATCACCGCAAGATCTCTAAATACAACGGCATGAACATCAGCACCAACACCCTCCATTTTCACCAATGCACTAGCGAATACACTTGGTTCAAACGTGCCCCAAGCCGCCTCTGTGTACTGTCTGTGCGAAGCGAGCCAATTCAACAACTTTTTCGCATCAGCTTTAGTAGCTTCATCGCCCGTCTCCAAGGCGACTAGAATGCATCGCTGCAGATTGTTCACATCCTGCGCAACGAGCCCTGGAAGGTATCCAATAAAAGCGTTCCCCTCCCCCAACTCCCCAAGATGCTGCCAGCCGTGACACAAAGAATCGACGGCGCGTAAGTTATCTTTCCGTACGTCTTGGTGGTTGTGGTTAATATTGTGAATTTCCAAACTTTGCGAAGGAAAACCACAGAAGAAGCACCGATGTTTGCTCTCACGAACAACTTCCGTCCGCAATTCTAGGCTCAACGATTTTTTATTAGGCTCAGTAGCGGTTGGTTCTTTATCACCCCAAACCCTTGCTTTAGTTGACAAGCTCATACCGGGTAGTGCTGGACGTTCGAAATTTCGACCGAGCGTAGCATCGGGGACTACCATGTCTGGGGCATTTTCTGCGCTACTCATCAAACCTCCAAGGCAGTCTATAAGACTGCCTGTTGTTGCTATTAGTTAAGGTACGACGCCTTGTTGACCGGCATCGATACCTACAGTCTCACCTGTAGCAACCATCATGAAGCCGGTAGCGCCGAGTGCCGCCCCGCCTAACATCGGGCCCCAGATTTGAGTACCTGTGACGCGGCTGTTCTCGCCTTGCTGGGTTTTTTTCCACATGTTGATGCCACCATATCCGGCTCCACCAAACCCAAGGACAGCAAATAGTTTGCCTAAGCTTTCTTTCAACGAGTCGCCCTGTTCTGCCCCCTTTTTACCCATGTCAGCCCAGCCATCTGCATGTGCTTGTGCAACAAACATGGTTGCCATGGTGATGCCGGCGCTTGCCTGCATGATGCGACGCTGTACTGGGTGCTGACTGTATTCATCAGTTTTGGTGATCAGGTGTACGTGAGCTTTACGTACAACATCACCGACTACTTCGAAAGGATTAATTTTCATAGCAACGCTCCGTTTGACTTACCAATAAAGTTTGAATGTTTCTTGAAATGCATCAATCATTTTGTCTACGTGAACCAGTCCTGCACCCGCAATCAAGTGAGTTAAAGCACGCCAGATTAGATCATCTGCACCATTGGATGACTCTCCATCAATGCTTGCTTTTTTCAGAATCAACAAACCCCTAAAGCAACAAAAACCTCCGGCAAGACTCGCGAGTGTAAGAACAGCATTTACAGCTTCTTTGAATTCGCCGAACTGCTCTGCTCCGCTCCAGGAAATTGCGCCGTAGTTTGCTTGACCACTTGAGAACGTCGTCCAGACAGTTCCAATTGTTCCCGAAAGGTTAAAAAGCATGGCCCCGATGATCAGCACCATCATGGTGCCGCCAGCAGATATTGGGCGTCGGCCCGGTTGAATACTGGCGAGCTGCATCTTGCGAAGCACCGAGCCTGAGTACGCGAAGCCGATCAGCGCTCCGAGGCTCCACAGTAGGCCCCACATCACTCCGGTCAGCGAATTAGCTGCCGCAATGATCATGCTCGCGAGATCCATACCCTACTCCCTAGCGGATCACGCCGAGGTTTGTGACGACCTGGCGGGATACTGGATCAATGCGAAGAACGCGGATGCCGTCAAAAGCATCACCGACCTGTACAACGAATGTTCGTTGGTCATGTGCCAACCACGCTTGATCGGTATACACAGTGTTAATGCTGTATCCACTAAGTGCCTTGGAAGTTGTGCTGGCCGGAACGGCAGGCTGACTTCGGGTCGGCTGGATTCTTTCCTTAGCCTTCGTAGGAGTCTCTGATGGACGGGACTCCAGCACCGCAATTTTCGCCTGAAGTTCACGAACCTGGCCCTGCAGCTCAGAGGTGATTTTTGAAAAAGTCTCTATCTGGTTTTGCACCTGGAGCAGCTCAACCTGTTGGCTCGCTGTCGGTTCAGAACTCAACGGTTCCTCTACCGGTTTTACCGGTTTTTGGCGTTCATACGTCTCGTACGAAGCCTGTGTGTTCTGGACCCCAAACGGTTGCCCTGGCGGCACGGTAGAATTCGAGCGGAACAACTTAGGCGCGAATATCCAGACCGCTGCTATGAGTCCAAGCACAACAAAGAAGTGCCATGGCTTCACTTTTTCTACAAAGGAATTCAGGTTCTTTTTCTGCAAGGGCTCCGGCTTCGGATCCGGCTCTGGTTGAGCAACGCCTGCTTTTGGGGCCGGGGATGCAAAAACATCAATATCGCCCGCTGTCTGTGTTGTCATGTTGGCATCCTTTCAGCGCTGACTCAGTAGCGAGTCGAGTTCATTGTGTTGGGTTGGCCAAGGCCAGGTGTAAAGCCCGGATAACCGCTGCTCATACCTTCCTGATCACCGCTTCCTGTTGCGCTGGGTGACAAGCGATATTGTTGCTTTGGCTGTCCTGCAGGCTGACTCAAGGTATTCAGCTCGTCTTTCTGATTTGCTTGAATAGCATTTTTATCCAGCGCATCACTGGCCATAACAGGGCCGATAAATTGAATACCGATAGTTGAGCCCATCGGTCGAATTACTTGCTTCTGAGGCATGTTTGCGCCGTCATTAGCGAGAACTTTACCGGCTTGCTGACCAATGCCTCCCGCAAAAGTGCCAGCAACAGCCGCACCGTTGGGAGTTTCAGGGTAGGTCGAAATGACCGCCCCTTGACTGGTGATAATATTTTGAGCGCTCCCTTGCTCATAAAGTTGACCAGTTTTGCCAATAGCAATGGCAAGTGCCGGGAGAATAATTCTTTCGAAATACCGGTTGTTAACTTCGCCCGATAGTGCAGTTCTCATACTGTCAGGATCAACAGCTTTTGCGGCGATTTTGTAAGAGTGACCTTTCCACTCCATGTAGCTAAATGTCATATCCACAGTTTCGTTGATGCGTTTGTAGCCCATAGCGAAACAAACCGCACCTGCGAAAGGCCCGGTTGCGATCTCCGCACGTACCATCGAGTTTTCGTCAGTGTCGATTTCAGTTTTGAGAATAGACGGTGCAAGGGTAAACCCTGGTACTACTACCACGTCTGGATCTCTTTGACTCGCGGCCCCATTAGCTCCCCGTTGATTACTGGCTACCGTGCCGCCCGCCCCTGCCATAGATGCTGGCATGATTGATTGCGCGTAAGCAGATGGGGTGATAGTGGCGTCTTCGCTCGACTTACCCAACCCGTGCGGTTTCTCTACCCAGGCAGACATCAACCCTTTGACCTGATCTGCGATTTGCTTGTCGTACTCTTTGTTACGAGTAACGACTTGTTGCTGCTGCTGGGGTTGCTGGTAATAGTAATTTACTTGCTGAGGTTGCTGCTGCTGACCTGATCCAGGTGTGACAGGTTTGGCAGACTGAGCGGACATCACCGACATGTACGAACCACCGTTCGACTCAGCTTGTTGTGCGTTTACCTGGTTGTACCGATTAAGTACCTGTCGGTATTGTTCGCTTTCTTCTGTTTTAGTTCCCTTCGCGTCCGTGGTGATTCCGCGTACCGACGAATTACTTGTATTGTGATTTTGTAACCATGTATACGCCAGATAGCCGCCACCAACGACCACTATTGCTGCTAAGACTACAATAACTTTGGTTTGGCGACCAATATCAGCTTGAGTACTCATATGGACCTCAGTTGATGTCAAGTTGAAGGGTAACTGACTGGCCCATTTGAGACAGGGTTACGAACGGAGTAGCTGGAAGCCGATAAACCTTAGTTCCATCACCTGAGGATAAGCTTTGATCAAACGCTGTTTGAATATCTTGCTGCGTTCGGACGAATATATCTCCGTTGTATTGCCACACTTTTGTATGGGTCGGCACGTCACCATGCGCCACTACTGCTCTGGCATCTTTGGGTGGAATACCGTCAAGAAATGCTTGAAGGGTGTCGTCATAAAGAGCGATTTTACCTGGCCCCATCAGCGGTGCCTTAGCATTAGGGCCTCGACCGGGTATCCGTACGTCCAAGCGGGCGTCCACGATTCTGGATTTCTCGCCTTCACTGTCAGGTTCACCAGTCACGAGCTTTACGACAACTGGTGTCGTGGCGCCTTGTAGGAAAAGAGCGATGTTTCCAGATTCGTAGGAGGATGTCGTAGACACCACAACTACGTGGGATCCCTGCATCCACTCAGCTGAGAAGATGTCATCTCTGGAGATCCTCGGTGTGATTGCCAAAGGCCAAGGTGCGCCTGTTGAGTCAAGGATGACCAAGTTAGAAATCTCGCCAGGCATTACACGCAAAACTGGAAGCGATGCACCCGGGCTCAGGTCGACTGAAACACTCGTGATTCTCGGGATGGCTCTGACAGGTTGAAAGGCTTTTGCCTTCCTCGTGTTTTCAAGGCTTCCCCGCATTTCGCGAATTTGGTCTGGAGCGAATGGTGCTACTACCTTCATAGCCTCATTGAAATCTGCTGAACCATTTGGAGCATCCAAGGGAGGCATGGGCGCGACACCATTTTGCTGCGGTTGAGGCGCAGCGTTTCCCTGCGGTTGAGCTTGTGGCTGCCCTTGTGGCTGGCCAGCTACGGCGTAGTTACCTGCGCCGTAGTTAGTCTGCGGAAATGCATTTTGCATCTGAGGATTAACATTTGCGTTTGATTGGCCAGGCGGCACCGGAAAATTACCTGGTGTGCCCGGGCCTTTCACTTGTACCCATTGCCCAGGACCTGGAGGTGCTGGTTGCTGCTGCACCGGCTGCTGTTGCTGCGTTGGTTGCTGCTGCACCGGCTGCTGTTGCTGCGTTGGTTGCTGCTGCACCGGCTGCTGTTGCTGCGTTGGTTGCTGCTGCACCGGCTGCTGTTGCTGCGTTGGTTGCTGCTGCACCGGTTGCTGTTGCTGCGTTGATTGCTGCTCTGCTCCAGGGAGCATTGCACCGTTTTGCGGAGCTTGAGCATCTTGCGCAAACGCTGTGTTGATTGCCAAGACAAGCATCGGCACTACAAGCGGAAATGGTTTCATATGGGTACTCCCTTACCGGGGCTTGATGACGATGTTGTCAAGGGCCACGCCTACAAGTGAATCGAGTGTTGGAATCCGAGTTACAGTCACGAGAGCAATGAAGTTCTGAGCGGGTTGTTCAGTTACCTGCCCGGTCAGCTTTATCTCGATTGGAAGCTCTACCTTTCGGACCCAGATGTTATCGACAAGCCTGTCACTAACGATTACGCCTGTACCTGCTGTGACAGTCATGTTCATGCGCTTGGTCTTGATCGAGTCCAGGTATCCGCCAGCTTCGAGCTGTTCCAGGAATTGCTTGAAACCTTCGCGAGTCCAATCAGCACGAGCGTCCTCCAGCTGGCCGCGGTACTGCTGAAAATTGATGGTCAGCGAGCGGTTGATCGCATCGCGAGCGAACTGGATTACGTCTGCTGATTTCAGGTACGGCTCTGAAAGTGGTACCAGACGAATCACACGCGTCCCATCAGCTGCAAAATATTGACGATCAGGATGAACCGCGAACCAACCGAGCATTCCATTGAGTGCAATGGATGCAACGAGACCCCATGTCAAAACCATGTTGGACTTCGCAAGGGAGCCCGAAAGGTTGCTGAGGCGCTTGCGGTCTTTTTGCTCCTGAACCATCGGGTCAATAGCGTCAACGTTCTGGTGCAGCGTCTTCACGAGATTGAGCAATTCTTGCTCATACTCCGTGCGACCTTCTTCATTGCCGGCGCCTGCTACAGCTTCGCGCTGAACGTCCGATGTAGGCTCTCGCAATTCGGTCATTAAATCCCCTCCGTTTTCCGTATTCTAACCATGATGCGGAATCGGTCAATAGCTAATGTTCAATGTTGACAGCCTTAAATCAGGGCTCGCGCACAGAACGGCCTTCTCAAGGTGGCTACGATACGGAACTGCTATTAATGGCACATTGCCGGTAAATCGCCGGTTTGGACATTCGTATATCACCGACGTTTCATCAGAGGAGTCGTATATCGCCGACATTTATTTACGCTGGGAGGCGACAAACCCCCCGGGTAATAGGGGTTTGCTCCCGGTGAGCCGGGGTATTAGAGGGGGAGTGGCTTGCCAATGCTCTGGAAGGGGGTTTTGAGGGAGTTTCGTACATCGGCGACAAAAATTTTTTTGCCTGTGGATAGGCTCGTATATCGCCGACACCTCACGTCGTATATCGCCGACGCTTTCGTCGTATATCGCCGACGCCTCTTTCGTATATCGCCGACACACGGTCAACCCTGAGGTTAAGATCCACGCGGCCTGTAGCGATCATGAGGTATGCATAACACGCGCACGTTGCTTTACAGATTTAACAAAAAAAAAGATTTTATAACTAGGTGAGAAATGCTGGAGGCCACGTCGCACGCGGGTTCCAGAGGGTTGACGTAAGCTTTTGCAAGCTCTAGCCTTCGCCGGAATCTAGAACCACAGAAGTATTTTTTAAGAGTCTATAGGGATATGTAGACACCCCTCCCCCTCTTTTCCGTGGATGCCGTTGGCCTCTAGAAACCAAACAAACAACTCTGAGGAGATCGGCCTTTCGGGCTGAAGAACAAGAGTACGAACAAGCACCCTGGCGAACGCCGGGCAAAAAAAAGAGCCTTCACGTCTCATCCTGGCAGATAGTCGACGTGAGGCTCACCGATTAGGTAGCTCGATTATGGACACCTGCGCCTTTGCGTGCAAGGTACACCGCGATTTTTATCGCGCTGAAATTTCCTTGCTCCTCAGTACGGATAATCTGCTTTGAATCAGGGTAAACCTGGTGCTCTGCAGACGCCTGTTGACCCACGTTTTTTTGTTGCTGATACCGCCCTCAATAGAGTCTTTGAAGAGGCTTCGTATCTGGCCAGATGCAGCGACAACAAAACGGCTATGCGAGTGCGTCCCCGCGAGCACGCAATTCGCTATCCCTACATGCAGGTAAATCGGCTAGATCGAGTCTCATGGCTCATCTTCGATCTGGATCACGCTAACTCCCTCATTTGGGACGATGCCGGTCTCCCACCTCCGAACCTGATTGTCCGCAATCGTCATTCAGGCTCTAGCCACCTCTACTACGCGATCATTCCGGTGTGTACCTCGGATAGCGCCCGTGACAAGCCAATTCGCTATATGAAAGCCATTTACAAGGCTTTCGTTGACCGGCTGAAAGCTGATCCTGAGTATCATGGTGGCCCTGTCGCTAAAACACCGGGGCATCCCTGGTGGCATACGAGGGAATTACACAGCAACGTCTATGAGCTCGCCGATTTAGCAGAGTGCGTTGAGCTTGAACCGGTTACCCCATGGGGCAAAGGGCCGGATCTGGATGCCGTGTCGCATTCTCGGCATTGCATGCTGTTCGAGAACCTCCGTTTTTTTGCATACAGCATTGTCAACCACGAGCGTGAGCATGGTAGCTACGACCATTTCATGCAGCGTCTTACCGCACATGCTCATAACAGCAATCAGTTTGGTGGTCGTGGTGCCTTCCGTGATGATTTGCCCCTGTCCTCGATCAGATCCACTGTCCGATCAGTCGGCCGCTGGACCTGGAATCGCTACACAGGTAACAGCAGATGTCATAGGGGCGTCATGGAGCTGGACAAATCCACGCCCCTCGCAGAGCGGCAAAAGCTCTCAGCAAAACGTACCCATGAAGTACGTCATAAAGCCACAGAATCCAAAATCCGCGCTGCGTGCCGTTCTCTGCATAGCCAGGCTAAACCTTTAGCGATCGCTACCATTGCCGCCCTATCAGGGATCACCAGGCAGACGGTGGCCAAGTACCGTCATGTCATTAACGAGACACGCTCGAATGTTGTTGTAGCGCTGCAACCGCCCCTCACGACGTCGACCTCTGCAGCACCGAAAACACCAGGCTGGCCGAGCCAGGTCAGCAAATCTACGTGTGTTAAGCATGGTGCCAATCAGATACCTGCTGGTGGGGTTTCGAGCCCTAAGGGGGAGATGCACCCCGCCCTGCTTGTTTTGATCGATCCTTTGATTGTCTCAAGTGATAGTTCGTAACCATGACAGGGAGTGTTTAGGCACACTGAGCCCCTTGATCACCAGAAACATTCGTCTTTGTTAAGTCTGCATATGTACGTACGTACGTATGTTTGTTACCATGATCCTATGAGCTTCGTCACGACGCTCACCTGGCGGCTACCAGGTCAATGTTCTAGGAGCAGGTATCATATGAACCAGTTACAAATGGGGTTGTTCTTTGATGAATCCAGTGTCGATATCGCTGTTAGCGAATCTGGATCTTGGAATTTCCCCTCTTTCAATCTCCGTGATTATCAACTGCTTGTGACCGAGGCGCGGGCACACATTTCTTCCGTTCCACAGGAATTGATGCCCTTCTTTCTTCTCGGTGTTGAGGCTAGTGAGCAATCGCTGTCCCAAGCATCCACCGATGATCAGCGGCCTTCTCAGTGGCGCGCTGTTGCGCACTTTAATGACAGCATGTGGCTCGAATTGAACGCCGTGGCAACAAGCTTTGAAGGTTCAGGTGCGGAATGCAAGGTTCGTACTGCACCTCGATCCAAGGTGATAGGCGTCTATGTGGAAGGTGTAGGTTCAATCATCGTTCACGGATGGTTGAGTACCGGTGATTGCCGCTACTGGGCCGAGTTTCTGCCTTGGCGTTCCTGCTTCTTTCGGCCCAGTTTTCGTGACGGTGTTTCTGTCATTCCTGAGGTGTACTGCAGGTGGGAAAATGCCGTGTCATGCATGCAGTTCTCCTCAGCCGGCGACAAGGTTCCGTCTGTCCCCACAGTCAAGGTAAACGGCCGTGAGTATGTCGTTACCAGCGCGGTTTACAGTCGAGAATATCGTGAAGGCGAAGCATGGGCTTTCGTTCGACTTCGCGACTGGGCAGGATCGAGCTTCACCTATGACCAGAACATCAAAGAAATGGAGGCTGGAAGGAAAGAGCGTGGTGATCAGCGTGGTACTTTGGCTAAAATCCGCGGAGAAATCTGTGTGCTCTCCGAGATGGTCATTTTAGCGGATCACTCATCTTTGTAGATCCGAGGTAAAACAAAGCCCAGACGGCGGCTACCGATCTGGGCTTCTACCAGGGTGAACTCGTCTAGGAGCGTCTGGATTCTTCCATGATAGCGATTCCCCGACGACACCTCAACAGAGTGCGGCTGCACGGTCCGCCATTCAGTTCCCATGTAGACTGCAGTGATCCAGAGAAGAAGATTCAGCTATGAGTGATGAAGGCGAAAAGAAACCCAAACGCGGCCGTAAACCGAACCTGGTCCCTTACGTTCAGACGGACATGTTCCAGGCCAATATGGTTGAGTGGCCGGTGAAAGACGACCTGGCCAGTATGGAGTTTCCACTTTTCTCTTTGTCCACAATTCCTGATACCGCCATCCGCGAGTATCACCAGCCAGGTACCAACAAGCGCGTACGAATCATTCCTCCCGTAATCGGCGCCGCAACGGTTTTCGATAAAGATCTGCTGTTGTTCATCGGATCCCAAATTATCGAAGGTCGGAAAGCGGGTTTGCCGATTTCAAACACGGTCAAATTTGACTCTTATGATTTTCTCATCGGCACAGGTAGGGAGCCAGGAGGAAATGCTTACGTGAACATTCTGGACATGCTCCGGAGGCTCAAGGGTACGCAGATCGAGACAAACATCGTCACCGGTGGCGAGGAGCAAACCAAGGGTTTTGGCTGGATACATGACTACACCATCACCAAAAAGACCGGAAACGGCAAGGGTGTTCTTGAAGGCATCGTTCAGATATCAGACTGGATGTACAAAGCCCTCCTCCACTATGAGGTTTTGACGATTGACCGGCGCTATTTCGCTTTGAGGATGCCCCTAGAGCGTCGTTTGTATGAGCTTGCTCGCAAACATGTTGGTAACAAGCCAATTTGGAAGGCAGATATCGTGCTAATGCAGCAAAAATGCGGTTCTACGCAAGATCTGCGTTATTTCAGGGCTGATGTGCGCAAGATCATTAAACGTGACTCGTTACCTGATTACAGAATGGCTTTGGATACGAGCTGTAAGCCTCATAAGATCGTGTTCTACACCAGGAACACCAAGCTTTTGTCCGATGAGCTTGTCGCTTCTGATAAAGCTGCTTGGTTTGAAACGCTGGAGCGATTTAAGCCCGCATAGTCGTATATCGCCGACATTCAGGGCTGCAGATGCAGCCTTTTTCTTTGCTCGTTGTTTACATACGTACGTACGTACGTATAATGAGCAGGCAGCTTAATCGAGCTGCACCCGGCGGCTACCGGGGAAGAATGAAGTCTAGGAGTCTGCAAATGAAGCGTATACCACTGCGATCTGTTGACCGTGATGACACCCAGCACCTGCAAGATGAAATTGAGAAACTTCAATCGGCACAAAACGTCATGCTGGAAGCGAACCGGGCTTTGGAACTGGGTGATGAGCTAACCCTAATTCGTTTAGGGCTAGACCCTGCTCGAATCGCTGAGCTAGAGCAGCGTCACCTGGCTGGTAAAAAGGGGTTTCCAGACTATGTGATTCGCAATCTATCCCACACCATCCAGCAGCTGCAAGATTACCGTAGAGCATCTGGTCAGCACCGTTCCGACAAGGAAGAGCAAACTGAGTAGGCAGTCGTACTTTGTGTACGTACGTATGTATTTGCGTACGTGCGTACATGTATAATAGCTACTTGTGACCAGTCAAATTTTGAGGAACATGTATGAAGGCTCAACCATCCGCTGCAACCCAAAAGGGTGAAGCCCCTACCCGATCCCACAAGACTATTAGCCTTCGTACAGATTTCAACGAACGCTTGCGCGACGAAGCTCATAAGCAAAAAACAACAGCCTCAGCGCTCATTGAAAAAGCCTTGGCTGAAATGTGGGGAATCCAACAATAAATTCTGGCCTATCGATTTAGATTAAGCTGTATGCCCAAATACTCAAAGCTTGAGCGATACGACGGGCTTTCGGGAAATGTCCCGGATCCTGTTATCGCTCAGATGGCTGGAACCACTACTGAAGCTGTCCGTGCTCGAAGAATCAAGCTCGGCAAACCTGCGTACTCCCCTCCCCCTCCTCACCAGGATGCCCTAGCGCTCCTTGTACCTTTTCTTGGCGTCTACCCCGCCACAATGCTCGCACGTGCGGCTAAAGTTCCTCTTCAGCAAGTCTCAAAACTCATCCAGTCTTTAGGAATAACACCGTACCAACAACCTCGACCCGATATTGCGGCTTACGATCATATGCAGGGTAAGCAACCGGACCAGGAGCTTGCAGACATCATTGGGTGTTCAAAAGAGGCTGTCAGGCAAAGGCGTGTCCATCTGGAAATTGAGTCTTATCGAGACATGATTAGACGAACAACCAGAACAGCAAAATAGCTCGAAATCTCAAGCAGTGTTGCTACTAGCAACAAACGCCTAAATACGTACGTACGTATGTACATGCATACGCGTATAGGTTAAAATTCTCTCCACGAATTGGTGACAGTGGCGGCTACCACTGTGCTGCTTTGAAAAAAGGTCTAGGAGCGAATTGCATGGGTTCTGGGTACGACTTGGATTCAATGGTTTCGGCATTTCAAGAATCACAAGCTTTTGAAAATTCGATTGGGATTCACCATCTTTTCGATCATCCATCGAAGGGAGATGTAGTCCGCTTGGCTGATAAGGTCCAAGGGTTTATGAAGCCCGCGCATGCCCGTGATCGTATAGAGGCATGGATTGATCATGCTAGAAGCCAAGCTGCTTGCAGGGAAAACAGTGACAAAGTGGTGCTCTCGCTTTTCGATACCTCAGGTGAATGGTCCCGGCCTTGGGAAGAAGCCGGCTACCAGGTCTACCGCTTCGACATTCAAGACAATCCTGAGCTCGGTGACGTGAACAACTTCAATGTCGAGTTCTTCATAGAGTGGTTCGGCGATTTCTACGGCCTTGAGGTATTCGCGATTCTTGCCGCTTGTCCTTGCACAGACTTCGCTCGTTCAGGCTGCAGGCATTTCGGTGGTAAGGATCTGGATGGCCGAACCCAAGCCTCCGTCGAACTCGTTCACCAAACCCTTCGGTTAATCGAATACTACAAACCAGCATTATGGGCTGTAGAAAATCCAGTTGGCCGTATCGAAAAATTAGGAGGGCTCCCGGGTTGGAGACTTTCATTCGATCCGTGCCACGTTGGAGATCCCTATACGAAGAAGACCTTGATCTGGGGTCGTTTCAACGCAGACCTTCCTGTTGCTCCGGTCATGCCTGTTGAGGGCTCCAAAATGCACCTCAAGTACGGAGGCCGGAGCCTCGCGACAAAAAACGCAAGAAGCGTAACCCCCGAGGGATTTTCGTACGCTTTCTTCATGGCAAATAATCAACTTGATAACCCTCAATTTGCCCTACGTGCGAAGTACGATCGTCTTTCGTCGCGACTTTTGGGGCAGGCCATTGACGCGGGTTTGAAACCTCATGAGATCAGCGAGCTCATCGACGACGCATACCTTATGGATCTTGATGACAACAAGGCCCACTTCCTGCTGAGCAAGGCTGTGTCTTTGCGCGGCGTTAGCCTAGATAGCTTCGTGGATGAAGGCGGGCAGGTAGCAATGAGCTTCTAGAGCTGGTTCGTTCTTGCCCGGTTTTATGCTGGGCAGAGCGGGTTTGTTGCTACTAGCAACAAGTCAATTCAGCTTAAATGGCTAAAACCATAAATATTCCTGAATTCTACTGTTTACAAGCAGTATTCATGAACTATAATCAATTCTCAACCTACAGAAGGGCATTCACATGAACTCAACCGAAGAATCTCAGCTGGAGCTACAGAGTTTTGTCGACTTTGGAGGCTTAACTTTTTCTCCGCAGTTTGCCGCTGAGTGCTTTGGGCTGACGACCAGGCGACTGAAGGACATTGAAGAAGAGAATGGTGTTGAGATTCGTCGTGTTCCTCGTGGCACCTCTACTGCGCGGGTTTATGGACTCGCCGACCTATTCGCTATCGCAGCCCTACGTCGACGCTTGGGACACTCGAAAGGTCTACCGCGCCAAATCGTTGCTTCGACATTTGTACCAAAAGGCGGCACGGCTAAAACAACTACGGCTGTTAACCTGGCGCTGTCTGCTCAGTTCGCTGGACTGAAAACTCTGATCATCGATAACGACCCTCAGGGCGATACATCCAGCATGCTGGGCTACGACCCTGATTTGGGGCCGGAGGATTTGACCGAGATGGGTATTCCTCAGGATCGACTTGTAGACGGTCATCTTGGAAACCTGATCAGTCCTCTGTTGCGCATGCGTGCATTTGATCCGAAAACGCTTGATGAGGTCATCAAGAAGCCGTTTGGTGAGGATGGCATTCACCTGATTCCTGCAGATTCCTACATCGAGGATTTAGGTGTTGCCCTGGACGCTTCAAACAACCCCGATATGTGGTATGCCCGCTGGATTGAACAGGCCAAGACCGGCCAAATACCTGGCTGTGATCTTTCGAGCTATGACCTGATCATCTTTGATAATGCCCCTGCCGGTTCACGTTTGACCAAAAATTCAGTAGCAGCTAGCGACTTACTTCTGTGTCCGATCCGAATGGACAAGTTTTCATTCCGCGCTCTTCTTCGGTTGAACGATTGGTGCGCCCGATTTGCACGGGAATACAGCTACGCACCCAAATTGCTTGCGATCCCGACGATGTTTATCCGAAATCGCCCGTCTCTAATCAATAACCTTTTCCGGCTCAATGAGCTTTTTCCTGGCCGGGTAACGGAAGAAAAAATCTATGTCTCTGAGGAGTATGCCAAGTCACTGGATGACGGTATTCCCCTGCTGCTGTGGAAAGGGGCTACCTCAAAAAGTCTTGGTCCAGTCCGAAGCGTACACCGCGAAATCCTCAGCAAAATCCGGGAAATCGCTTCGGTCTGAGTTGTTGCTAGTAGCAACAAAAGAAAACCCGTGTTGCTACTAGCAACACAGAATGTTGGAGACGCACCACATGAAATCAAACGATTACCCTGGAAAACCTAAAACTGGCGTCGTTGGCCTTCGCAAGCCAGCAGAGATTCCTCAAGGAACTCCATCCAGCGCGCAGGGGAGGGCAGCAATGCTCCAAATGCTGGATGAAAAGGCCCAGGAGCCGTTGGTTGGTGAGTTTATAGGCAAGGACCAAACCCTAGAGGAGGTCTATGTCTCAAGCATCGATGTTTCGCCATACCAGCCTCGGTTAGTGTTTGACGAGGTGGCAATCTCGCTACTTGTAGAATCAATTCGTGAAATTGGTCTGGGCAAACCAATTCTTGTAAGACCCCTACCTAACGGCCGAAACGAGCTCGTTGGGGGTGAGAGACGCTGGAGAGCTGTCACTATCTTGGGATGGGACAGAATAACGGCTGTTGTGAAGCCAATGAGTGACGACATGGCAATGTTGCTCGCTCTGGCTGACAACGAGCATGAAGAGTTGACTGACTATGAGCTTGCTCGTAGTTACGACCGCTACCTTCAAAATGGTAATGATAAGAGCCAAAGCGCCATTGCACGTCGCTTGGGGATCAACCGTTCTGTAGTAAGTCGGTGCCTGGACCTTATGAAGCTCCCGACGTCTATACGCCAAGTACTTGATCAGCATCCGGGTCTGATTACTGCCAATTACGCTAAAAAGTTTGTAGATTTAGCGGAGCAGGATGTTCACATCGTCGAGAGACAGGTGCTGAGCATGGTCGAAAAAGGTACCAAGCAGGAACAAGCACTCCGCCAAATTGCCGTGAAAATTGCTGCATGTTCTAATCAAGGTCGTCCGGCATTTGTTCCGCGCCCGGTAGCTGGAATTGGAACAATTAAACTTTCCGGTCAAAAGCTGGAATTGAAGTGTGAAAAAGGAATAGATCCAAACTTACTAATGCAGGAGTTTGAAAACTTTTTGAATAACTTTGATCGTAGCAAACTTGCCGCAAAGGAAGCGGAGTAGGGAACATGAATAAAGGGATATTAAGAATGAAAGCGTTATTGGAACATCTTGCATGTATAGCCGCAGTATGTGCACTGCTTTTAGGTTTGTTGTTTTACCTGGAGCACAGAAAGGAAGTCATAGCCGCTGTAGATGATGAGAGGCATGATCGTTGCCTCAAAGAGGCTTTGAATCCTCCTCCTCCATTCAAGCACAGCTTGGATTGCGTAGGATGGCAGCGCATAAGGTCTGATATCCCCCTTCCTGCGCAAGGTTGAAATGATATGGGAACACAGACGCGAATGCTGTTTGGTGACGAAGCTGATGCTCATGCCTATTGGGCAACGCGAGAATGGAAAACATTTGCGGTAGACCTTGTTGCGGGCTCGGGCCCAAAGCGCAAGGTCATCCACACCATGTATGTACGTGCCAGAGACGAGGATGGAGCAAGGATGTGCGCAAGGGAGAATGATGTAGCCCGGACTCCGAAACTCACCTACGTGCCGAGGCTGGCCGGCCCCCGTGAGCTTGGCTGCACGGCATCGTAAGGTAGAGCGGCTGTGAAATGTCCGTCCTAAGGGTTATCAACTACCTGCAGCTCACCTTCCATAGTTGGTTGAAATCCGTCATATAGCTCGGGCTGAGGTAATCTCTGCGCATACCCCATTCGGGTTCTGCCGGAACAGCTGCAGTGCGTAGGCATTCTCGACCCCAGCGCCGGTTAACCTGGTCCATAACGAGCATTAAGGCCTCAGACCGCGCTGGCTGATTGATCGTGAACAGATCATCAGTGAATTCCCCTCGGCGACGCAAATCGATCAGAAGAATCTCTGCTTTGCTGTACCTCATCCCCTCCCGAAAGATGGTTTCTAAACCTCGAAGCGCAGCGCCGGTCAGTACGCGAGTATCATCTGTAGGGTAGGGGAGGGTACACGTGATTCCCTGAGCGTACTTCGGATCATCGCCGAAGAAGGAAGTCTGTATGGACACTCTCAGGACCGTGCACAGTGATTTTTGAGCCCTAAGTTTCCCAGCTGCTCGATGCACGTAACTGGCGACAGCCTCACGAAGCCCTTGCAGAGTGGTTACACGCTCACCAAAAGATCTACTGCAACAGATGGATTGTTTCGGTAATCCAACAGGCTCAAGGTCTAGGCACTGTTCCCCATTTAACTCACGGATCGTACGCTCCAGGACAACGGAAAACTTTTTTCCAAGCACTCGCGGGTCACACTGCGCTAACTCCCAGGCAGTTGTTATGCCGAGAGGTTGGAGGTTGTCTTTCATCCGCCGCCCGACCCCCCAAACCTCTTCCACCGGCATGCGCCTCAGGAGCCACTCCACGGCCTCCTTGGAGCGGAGGTCTACGACGCCACCAGTTTTGGCTTTCCACACCTTAGAGGCATGCTGGGCTGCTTTAGCGAGGGTTTTAGTGTGCCCCAGGCCAATGCCAACGGGGAGCGCTGTCCACTGCAGAACACGGGCTTGAATTGCCTTCGCTACATCTTTTAATGGCTCGGGCAAACCATCAAGTCTTACGAACGATTCATCGCAACTATAGGCTTCAACAGCCGGAGCAAGTGAGGAAATAGCTAAAGAAAGCCTGTGACTGAACTCGCCATATAAAGTGTAGTTGCTGCTAAAAACTGAAACATCGTGCTTTTCGATAAACGCTCGGATCTTAAAGAATGGTTCTCCCATTTTCAAACCCAGAGCTTTTGCTTCCTTACTTCGAGCGACTATGCAACCATCTGAGTTACTTAGAACAACAACTGGTTTGTTTTTTAATTCAGGTCTAAAGATGCGTTCTACGCTGCAATAAAACTCGTTGACGTCAACAAGTCCAAATACAGGCTTACATTCAACACGCATGTTGGTTGAAATTCCATGTTACAACGCCGAATGTTGTTATCTCAGAAAAGTCTGTTTGTACGAGTGGAGGAAAGTCCGGGTGTTCAGACGCCAGTAACCATTTCCCACCTTCGTGAAGAAGTCGTTTAACAATCGGTTGATTGTCAACGTAAGCGAGAACTATGTGGCCAGACATAGGCGTAATAGTCCTGTCCACCACCAGGCGGCAACCATGCAGGATGCCAGCCCCTGTCATGCTGTGTCCTTCCACCTGGACGATAAACACGTGAGGAGCGCGAATATTGAGCAGATCGTCCAGCGAGATTGGCGCCTGGTAGTAGTCAGCGGCTGGATTGGGAAAGCCACCGGCCGCCGTCCCAGAAATGAACTGCAACCGTAACGTTGACGGGGTTAGGTGGTGGATAGCTGCTACGTTCATAGGATCACCAGGCACTGTTTTTATATACAGTAAACGAGTGCAGGCAATCCCACCAGTGGTTGGCCGACCGAAGGAGTAGGGCACGACATTACTTTTACGTACGTACGTACGCATGTGTATAATCTAAAAATAACCAGACGAAGGATCACACATGACTAAGTTTGACGGATCAGTAGGCGACGCTTTACCAGATCTTATGGCGGATTCACCGTTAGGAGCTGGATTTATCACGACTGCTGCAGAGGCGCTTGCGGTACGTATTGCTTTGGTAGCTAGGACGCTGCCCATACTTCATAATTCGAAATCTGATCGAATCAGATACGTTTTGCATTTTAGTGAAAACACCCAGATAGAACACTTTGATGAAATTTCATCCCAGTCGTGGGCTAACGTCATTAGCGCTGGTCTTGAAAATGTAACGGCGATCACAAGTTTAGATACCCCAGAGGATTACAAAGCACTGTACATCCTCCGCGTTGGGTTAGCAGATGATGAAACCTGTTTAGAAGAGTGTGCGTTCTTCTGTGATCAGCCTCAGTTGAACTTCAAAGCAGGCTGCTATGAATTTTCATTGTGCAGCGCAGTTAAAAGTGGCGATTTTGGAAAGATTCTAATTTCTTTGTCACCAAGTGGGGATAACTTTGTATGACTATGATCGATGTTGACTCTATTAAAGTCCATTTAGACGCTGCCCATGAGGCTCACAATAATTATATGAATCAGCCGAAACATCTTGGTGATGCGCCTCTATCAGGGGTCAATCTTGAGGATTACAAGCGACAGAGTTCTCTGTTGTTGGAAGCGTACAATGATGCTTGCCGAGCCCTCTTCACGGCTCTTTCTACTGCGGTTAACAAGGAGTGCTAAATGGCTACTCAACCTGAGTTCCTGGCCGTGAGAGATAAATTGGACTCCGCTGGCTTCAATGTACCTCTCGATGCCACTCGGGGTGAGCTCCTAGAAGTGCTCCAGGACATACGACGTGCTGATCAGCAGCAAGAGGAGTTTGTCGATGAGCTACGTGACTTGATGGAAAGTGGCGGCAGGCGTGATGACCAACTGTTTGCTGCCTGGCTCGGCACGGTGCACGTGGAGCTTGTGAAATTGGGCAACGATTCCCCTGAGATCGACACGGAAGAAAATGTTAGCTGGTTCTATGAGCGCTTTGAGACCGAGTCTGACGCCGGATCCGCGGCTAACAGTTGGGCGTCTAGATCAAGTGGGCTGTAATAGATGCACAGATGACAGGCTGGCAGGTGTGGCGGTCGGTAGGTGACAGGCTGGCAGGTGTGGCAGTCGGTAGGTGACAGGCTGGCAGGTGTAACAAGACGCGATGTGCTCGGATTGTAGAAGGCTTTTAATTGAACTATAGTTAATTTAGGTAGACAAATAATTAACTATAGTTCAAAATAACCTCATTGAACAAACCAATGAGGAGTGTCTTTATGAGTATCCCGCAAGCCATATTCGAAATGCCGGCAACGTGGACCGGAATGGTTCAGATCCGTGGCTGCACAAGTGACGAAAATGGCGTTGAAGAGTCGGTCGACTGTGAAGCTGAATTCTTTGGAGTATATGCACAGACCGCTGAGGGACTGCACATGTGGGTTGAGGATTGCGACACCAGAGATCAGGCGAATGACCTCGCCAAGTATCTAAAGTCGACAATTTGAAACAATGGCCCGGTCATCCGGGCCTTCAACCCGAGGTGAATCATGATCCTTACAAACGAACGCTCCAAAGACAACGAAGACATAGGTGTGCTGTTTCATGCACTCATAAGGTACGTGGAGTTTAATGCAGAGAAGCTGGATCGATCCCTTGTATCTGTAGGGTATGGCAACCTCTTAGATCTGGCCAACACAGCGGCTGAGAGCTTAGCGCAGCACTGCTTTGACGAGGGCGAGGACTGGGACGGAGTGGTATGGTTCGAGCGGCTTGAAGACTCCAGCAGTGAAGGCCTCGCAGCGTCCCTATTGAATTGCATGACTGACACCACGACTGTGGTGCAAAAATGGCTACGGACGTTAAGTTAAACCCTCATGGCCAGTGCGCTGGCCCTGTCGAAAGGTTTCTTTCATACAGACGGTTTTCGACAGTAATCATTTCAATGATAGAGATTGGATCTGAACATGAGTGAAGCAGCTACCCAGCGCTTGTCCCCAGTAGAGTTCAAAGCCCTGTTTAGACAGCGCGGATGGACCGGAAAAACCCTTGCTTTGCGGTGGGAAGTATCAGAAGCCTGGATCAGCAAAATCCTGAAAAATCCGGATAGAGCACCCCATTGGGATGATGCTGTACGCGGCCTTCCAGATGCAGAAAATTGAACTATAGTTAATAAATTGCTTGCAGTGAAATTAACTATAGTTCAAAATAGCCTCACTGAAACGGAAAAGTGAGGCCAAAGAAATGAACTACACCGCCACCTATAAAGCCCCTTTAGGGGCCGGTAAAACGGTCTACGGATTTGAGGTTGAAGTGATTGATCTACGTACGGATGTTCGTAGCTGGATCTGCATTGATGCCAACACTAAAGCCAGCGCTGGTAAGAAAGCTCGGTTGCTTGGTTACTCTGTTTGCTCGATGAATTTCCTCTAACAAACTATTCAAGGAATTGAAAACCATGAAGTACCAAGTCCTTTTCGCAGCACTATTGATCGCTACCGCGCAAGCTGCTCATGCACAAGCTCCAAACGAGAGCACGCCAGCGTCGACCGCTGCCTCCTTCGCTTCCCAGTTCTACGGTGTCGATGCTTCTGTAGTAGACGTGACAATCACCAAGCAGGATTTGTACACAGCTACAGCAACTACCAAAGCCCCAGGGCAAGCTGCCTGCTCGTTTGAGCTGGCAGTGGTACCTGACGGAGCGAACACCAACTGGGCGCTCGGCAGTTGGGCCTGTGACAAGCAGCCAGCTTCTTAACCACATACAGCAAGGGCAGGGCCGGGATTAATAGTCGCCGGTCCTTCTCGACGATTGCAGCGAAGGTGTGTTCAAAGATGGAGAAGGCGATGAATAATTATTCCGAATGGGAAACGGCTGTTGTCCAGCAGCTCGCTGAATCAATGGAGATCAGCTATTCAGACGCATCAGGCGTGGTGGACGCTCAGGCTTTTTACATACAGCAATCCTGGGCAAAAGGATTAGATGCAACTGAAACTGCCCGCAAGGTGCTCACAGCAGCATCCAGCGCGCTTGAGTGACATTGTTCGGAGAATTATTTAATGGTGATGAAGGGGAGCCAGTACGACGTGCTGGTGAAGCTCATGCGCGGTAATCCAGAGAGTGCCGCAAACCGTGCTGCAAGGCGCGTTTTAGTTGACGGTATAGCTCAGGCGGATGCAATGCGTGAAACGGGCGCAACACGCTCAACGGTGGGTGACGCCGTAGTGCGATATCGCGATGCGTATCAGGAAATCTGTGAGGTTTTCGAAGTTAAATAAAGCTGGAAATGTGTTTGTCTGTACGCCTCTATAGGCGTATAATTGCCTTGTCTAAACGGATCATCGAGGGCGTCAAATGCAGAGCTATCAAGTGACAATTAACCTAAATGAAGGCGGAACGAAGCCAGTGGTTTTTGTAGCGGACAATGCCGAACATGCCAAGCTCCGCGCTTCATTTGTTTATTTTGAAGAAGGTGAGATTGGTGATGCTGAGCTGATGGATGAGGAAAAGTGGACCAGTTTTAAGAACTTAAAAAAATAACTGATAACTCACTCGCTGCCCGGTTCGCCGGGCCACTCCACCATCTCAAGGAAAACTAGCTATGAACCTATCACCTAACTATCTGACCTTTGATGCGATGTATTCGGCTTACTCCACCGTGCTCCAAAGCCAACCGGGCAAGGCGCTACGTCTGCCTGACGGCGGGGCCGTCTTCCTCGAAGATGGTGAAGTCTACGCCGTGACATTGAACGATGCTGGTGAAATAGAAATGGAAACTGCAGGGTGTATTAGCCCTGTCGCATGGGACGATGATCGCGGTTGCTGGGACTGCGACGAAAGTGCTGAAGTTTGCGTTTCGGCGGTTAACTTCCCAGTTTTTGTCAACCTCCCAGCCTGACTATGTGTTCGTACTCAATACTTAACCTTATACGTAGGTGAATCCTCCGGTCGCTGTCCGCGCCGATCGTACAGTCTCGTGGTGCTGATGTTTGCATGGCCAAGCCACATTTGGACTTTTGCAATATCGGCATCATGGTCCAACGCGTTTGTCGCGGCCGTAGCCCGCAACCCATGCACGCCCAAGCCGTCGACCTCGATGCCAGCAACACGCGCCCAGTGCGCCACCACCGTATATAGCCCATTCGCTGTAACTCCCGCGCCGGTAGTTTTGCCCCGGACGGATCTGAATAGCGGTCCCGACGATGTATCCCGGACACTATCGCGCTCCAGATACGCATAGATCCGCTCAGCAGCTACTGGGTGGAGTGGTAGGAAGCGAATTTTCTTTCCCTTTCCATGCACCCGAAGATGCTTTATGCCTCGGCGTTCCACCAGGTCACTCATTGTCAGTCTTGCTGCCTCTTCCCGTCGGAGCCCGTGATACAGCAATACGGCCAAGATCGCCCGATCCCTCACTCCCTTCACTGTTTCTGTATCAGGAGCGTCCAGCAACCTTTTAGCCTGGTCGTCGCCGAGTGCCGGTGTTTTCCCTTCGTTGGTTTCGATCTTGGGTCGCTTGACCCCATGCACAGGGTTCCCACCGGCAACGGCATTGTTCTCCAGGAGATGATCGAACAGGCTGGCCAGCGCGGCCAGTTTGCGCCGGATCGTGGCCCCGGCCAGGCCCCGGGATTCCAGCTGGGCACGCCATGCCAGCACATGTGCGCGAGTAACAGCACGAAATTCATCGGCGCCGGTGAGGCCGACAAAGCTGCAGAAGTCCTCCAGGTCATTCTGATAGGCACGTCGGGTACGTGGGTTGTCGATATTGGCAAACCACTCGACTGCAGCTGGCACACTGGCCAACTGCTGGAACTCAGCGGAAGTCAGTCGACGTTCACCGGCGCCGCCCGAACTGACGAGCTCGCTCATAACTTCTGCCTCGCTATGAACCCAGCCTCGATCTCGGGCCAATCCGGCGAGGCCATCATCTCGCGGATCTGCCGCTCGTGTGCCAGCTCGGGCACCAGATGCTGCCAGCGCTGTTTGGCGGCATCAAGCTCAGTGTCAGTGCGCAGTTGATCTTCTATCAGCGCACCGGCTGCCAAGAACCGCTGACGAGCCAGGCTCCAGAATCCGTTAGAGGCGCCGTACTGGTAAAGCGGCACGATGGGCACCTGGTGCTTAAGCCAAAGGCACCAAAGCACCCCCAAGCCAAACCCTTGGCGCTGATGCTGCAGCTCGATGTCAATCTTGTTGATGTACACGCGGTCATCCAGCGGATTGATGCCGTAGCTGACATATCCGACGCGCTGGCCACCGACCTCGATGTCATCCACAAAGTCGGTACCGGGAAACACAAAGTTGCCGCGATGGGATTCCTGCCGTCGATTCACCAGGTGAACGCGGGAGGCTTGTTCATTCAGAATTTTGGCTTGGCGTCTATGGAAATAGTCGCGGATGGGGTCAAAAAGTGCCATGCGCCCTTCTGCCTTTAAAAGTGGTGATAACGTATTTTATCACCATAAATAGGGAAAGGTTCAGATCAGCTTTCGAGACTGGCGTCTAGCTGAGATTTTTATGATTTTGCGTGTACGTATTCAGGAAACGCTTCTTCAAATTCTGGATCTCCAAGCGCGATACGTGTCATTGCCACCACGGCAATCGTCCCTTTGATCTCGCCGGTCGAGGCGTCGTGTTTCAGGCGAACTTCTGCTGGGGAACTGCTAAATGCCCAGGCTTCTACGTAGGCTATGTAGGCAAGTGAGGTGTCGGCAGTCAGGTCATCGTGGCCCATAAACCCTC
This sequence comes from Pseudomonas sp. MF6751, assembly GCF_016613265.1. Classification (NCBI taxonomy): domain Bacteria; kingdom Pseudomonadati; phylum Pseudomonadota; class Gammaproteobacteria; order Pseudomonadales; family Pseudomonadaceae; genus Pseudomonas; species Pseudomonas sp. MF6751. The sequence goes on along the minus strand of NZ_JAENSV010000018.1, from coordinate 67,121 downwards.
TCGGAATCGGCAGGTAAACGCTACAGGCTAGGATCGGATATGCCTGCACCTTCGGACAGGTTACAGGCCATGAATTTCATCGTTCATAAAGCAGATTAAATCACTACCCAGTTGCCTTAGGAGTCGTGCTTTTGATGCAGCACTGGGGACAGCTTTGTAAAACGAAAACTCATGTTCAGACGAGTATTGACGAATAATCAAATGGGTTTTTACCAAGCGCTTTAACTGACGTAAGCGCGTGACTTCATCAACCATTTGACTTATTGCTGCAACGAACCACTCATCAGGATCGGCTGGTTCTGTACAGACTTGACCAGCGAGGCTCGGCGTCAGTTGGTAACCTTTCGATTTAAGGCTGCTCACGAGAGCGACTTGTTTATCAATAGCTACATCACAAGCTGTAACAGCACCATTACCAGTGTTGCTGACTGTGCCTATTTTCTTGTTATCGCAGTAGACTTTGCATGACCAAGCAAGCCCGTTACTAGTCTCCTCTTCACTGTATCCTTTCAATGTAAGCGCAACTGCCCTGAATGCCTTTATGTTCTCATACCCTTTCATAGTCACCTCCGTGGACATCGGCGTCCATTATATCTTTTTATTTCCGTATTGTAGGCATTATACGGAATGCGGGGGCTAAATAAAAAGCCCCCGTTGCCCTAAATGATCGTGTGTATGCAAAAAATTGACAGTACCACCATCATTATCAAGCTGATAATAATAGGTTTGTTGATGCGCACCTGCCGATTGCTTGCAAGTGTTACGATAACCACTGCAGAACTGATTAGTGGTACCAGCCATCCAACAGGAGCTTTCATCAATATCGAAATAACTATCTCAAGTGGATTGCTTGACCGATGAGTTGAAGCCCAGAAAGGCATATTGCCGCTGCCAAGAACAACTCCAGCAGTTAGGCACAGCGCTCCGAATGCAATTAATCCAACACACACCCAACCCCAGGCTTGCCAACGGGCAGTGTCTGCTACTTTCGTAGCAACAAGTTGACTTGTTTGGGCAACAGCAGAAGACAGAGTGCTTAATGCTTTTTTACTCTCAGCATCAACTATTTCAGCAATCAGTTCACGTTGCTTTTCGATAACTACATCTACCTGGCCTGCAATCAGAGCCGGATACTTGCTATATAATGTGTCGTACGATTCCAAAGCCATCAGAATCATCCACATAGCATCATTATCACGTATGTTGAGTGCGTTTTTCACTCGGTATAATCGTTCGACTTCTTTGTCAGAAGGCTGACGACCGAGTAACGCTTTAAAACTACTTTCGATGTCATCCATCGATCACCTCACCAATCATTCGTGCAGCATCACGCCGCCACCTTGATAATTCGGCACGATTGCCGATAGGAAGTTCGGTCATTGCTTGTGAAACCGACAACCGTTTGCTGTAGAGATCATCACTAACCCTGTCCGCAAGATCTGGTAGCAAAAGAGATTTTCCACCTTCACTTTCAATCATTTCTCGTGTTTTAGAGAAATTGTAGAGTTCAAACTTCTGCTCGTTACCGAAGTATCCGTTTCGGATCACATGAACCTTCGTACCAGGCAGAGCGTCTCGATACTCTTTTAGGAGTTCCAGGCTGTCCCTCTGACGATTGATCACCCATAGCGTTGTCAATTCACGGCCCAGCTCCACGAGTGTGCTATTCAGTGTCTCGCCATAGGCAACAACACCTTTGTTATTTCGCGCTGCTGTGTTGATCACTACGACATGATCTTTGAACTCATCGCAGGCGTTTACAAGATCAATCCAGCCATTTGCATCGTCAAGGTCAATCAGTCGAGTTTCAATTTGATCCTTGTACATCTTCCAAACGTCTGGATTGGATGTGTCCGATTCAATAAGCAGAACCTTCACACCTGCTTGTTCGAGCGCATCAACGAGGGCAATCGTAGTGAATGTTTTCCCTACACCGCCTTTACCCCCGCCAACGAAATAAATATCACCTTTTTTAGCTTCTTTAGATTTCATCAGTATCGTCCTTAGGTGTGAAACTACCTGGTGGAACCGGAGTTACTCCGGTTGAATTTTTCGTGCTGCTCGCTGGTTTGGATTCGACCCCAGGAACGGCTTTTTCAGATGCTTTTTTCTTGTCCCCACGGCTGGTGGTTGCTGATGATCGGCGCGGTTTATTGGTTGACCGAGTATTCGACTTCGCTGGAGAAACCTTCACCTTCGTGAGATAGCTTTTTAGCGTTGTAGGAGCGATCTCCAATCCACTTTCCCTGAGGATCTCTGTAATTTTCTCGATGCTGTACCCCCGAGACTGCAAGTCTCGAATAGACGAAGCCATCATCCTTATTGCTTCCAGATTTGAAATCTTTCGATCTGGATCTTCCACCTGAGGCATCTCCTCAAGCTTACCCCTGAGTATCTCAATCTGCGAAACGCTGATCGCCATTCGCCTTTCCTCGAAACGTGCATTTACCTCGATTGTATGGGCATCTCTTGCGCAGTCAAGGTCCGTACGATAGCCTGCATACGAAATGCGGTTTAGAATTTAGGACAAGGTAGGGTTTGTGCTACCGCCATAAATGGCGTGCTCACAACCGGCAGCGCTGCAGTCGTTTCACTCCCTTGCGCTGCCTACCTCCTTGCTCAGGGCTACGCCCCGAGACCCCTTGAACGCGTAAAGGCTTACGTATGAGTAATAGTGAAAATCGGCGGCGAACGAAATTTCTCCCCTCGGTAAGGTGTTTTGAGGAGGAGGAGGAGATCGTGAGGCAAAAAGCGTATGACTGCGGTTTGAGCGTGGGTGCATTCATGCTGTCAGCTGCTTTAGGTCGTCCTACGCGAAGCAAAATGGAGGGTCATATTCTTAACGAATTACGGCGCCTTGGAGGGCTTCAAAAACACCTGTTCAATGAAGGTGGTGGAAAGCTCTCACAGGAGTACGCGCAGGTACTGATAGAACTGAAAGCTGCGATTTCGAGGATCGGTTCTTCATGATCGCTAAGGTCCCTCCACGTAGATCGGATGGCAAGTCAAGTTTCGCCAAGCTTGTTGAATACGCCACTAAACGTGAAGACGAAAAAAAGGTACTTACTGATGAGCTCGATCCAAGCTACTCCAGAAGAGACAACACAATTCTTGAAGCTGCTAGAGCGCATCTCGAAAGAGCAGCTGATCATCTGCGAGCGTCTGGACGAATTAGTTCTCTTGATGCAGATGCCATCCGAAAACGTCTTGGAAGTGCTCGAAGGGCTCTTGATCCCAATGGGCGTCGACTTGTCGCGGATACATACGGACTTCCAAACCACACTGACGAGCCTCGTAGCAGAGACGCCGAAGGAGTAACGTCCGATGAAAATGAAAGAAGTCTTACCCTTGCTCGAAAGTATCTTGCAACAGCAGCAAGTCATCTCAGACAAGCTACTCGAACTGACCCTCACTTTGAGACACGAGCCCGAGCCCGTAGAGCCGCAATTACGTTTCATGCTGCAGCCGCTCACCGAGGAGTTGCAGCAGATGAGCGAGACGCTATTGCCGACCTCGAATTAGGCGCATTACTAGGCGACGCAGTTAACGTTACTTCCAGATCTGGCGTATCTTGCCAGCATAACTGTTTGAGCCTTGAAACCGCAGCTTCCGAAATGCGCGCCGTTGCCGATCAGAATGCGAGAGTCAAAGACCCCGTCTATCATGTCATTTTGAGCTGGCCTCCCGATGAATTTCCAACGGACGCTCAAGCTTTTGAATCAGGTTTACATGCTATGGAAGCAGTTGGCATGAGGGATCATCAGTACGTTTTTGCCATCCACCACGATACTGATTGTGTTCACCTACATATGACAGTCAATCGCGTCCATCCTGAATCTTTCAACGCTGTGTATCCAGATCGCGATTACTTCAAGTTAGATTACGCTATGCGTGAACTCGAAATGCGGTTTGGATGGAGGCACGTGAATGGTCCAAGTAAGGTTGTAGATAGCAATGGTCACCGTACGATTGAATGGAGCTCTAAGAAGCCTAAATTCCAGGGTAAAATACCTACTAAAGCCGCCGATATGGAGCGCCATGCTGATCAGGAAAGCCTTCACTCCTATGCGCGTGGGGAACCACGTAAGCAGATTGGTAAGCTTTTAAAATCTGAAAATCTTTCATGGCAAACACTCCATTCATGCTTAGCCAAATTTGGTTTAGGTATTCGACCTAAAGGTCGTGGTTTATCTATCTATGACTTCAAGGAAATGTCAGCGACAGGTATCAAGGCTAGCGATATGCACGAGCAATTGTCGTTGGCACGGCTTGTAAAACGCATTGGCGAATTTCAAGAACGTGCGCTACCTAAAGACTTTAATAGCAGCTCAACTTACGATAAGTACGCTGCACCTAAACGAGATCCTTTGGAGCGTCAAAATCGCCGAGAAGAACGTGCGCAGCTTCGTAAAGCGACACGGGCACGTTATGATGCCTACCGTGTTGCGTTTGTTACACGCCGAATTGATAAAGAGTGGGTAAAGCAACAGTTTATGATGATCCGCGATCAAGCCCGCCAACAACGGGCAGATATAAAAGCGCGAATCAATAATCCACTTGATCGTAAAGCATTCTACAGTATTCTTGCTTTTGAAACATTAAGGTCTCGTGAGGAACTCAAGACTAAAATCCAGTTGTTACGTCGCGAGTTAAGGAGTGATCCTTCGAATAAGAAACTTACATTCCGTGAGTGGGTAGAGCGGGAGGCTTCTAACGGCGATCCTGGTGCGATTAGTCAGTTACGTGGGTTTACTTATGGCGATAGACGCAAAGCAAATACGGGAGGTAACGCGATCATTTTTGCAGGGGATATTGATCCTACTTCAAGTTCAAATCTGTTTTCCGCTGGCACTGTCCGCCGTGATGGAGCCGTAGTTTTTCGTAGGGCTGAAGGAGATCCGGGTTTTGTGGATCACGGCGGTAAGGTTTCTTTCCCTGGAGGTCTCCTCGACGACGAGCTGCTCGCCCATGCACTTGATGACACACGCGCTCGGTGGGAGCGGCCTATTGAGATAAAAGGTACCCCCGAATTCGTTGACGCAGCTCTAAAGGCACTTATTGTGCGTGGTTACTCCGGTGATCTTGCCGATCCGACCTTGAACGCTCGACTCAAAGCCTTGGCTGACCAGCAGGCCTTGGCAAAGGCCAAGCCTATAAAACGCGGGCCACGTGCATAACAAACGTTGTTATGCTGTTTTCCGTATTGTAGTATTCATACGAAATCAACGGAGATAATCCTATGGACCTGAACCGATACCCGTTTGTCGCGTTGCTTGCTGCTGTCGCTCTGACAGGTTGTGCTTCCAAGCAGCCAGATGTCAGCGCGCAGGCTCTGATCGACCAGCAGATCCTTGAAGCTTCACAGAAAATTGAGGCTGCTCAGGTCGACCTGTATCAGGCTGGTGCTTTGAATAGCCGTGTTGTGATGCGCAATCCCAACACCAATCTGGACGACAAACAGTTCGTTACTATTAGCTGGCAGGGCGACGCTGTGCAGCTTCTCACAAAGCTCGCACAAGACCGCGGCGAGCGTTTTGAGTTTATGGGTTTACGCATGCCGTTGCCTGTGAACATCGACGTAAAGGGTGTGCAGTATCAGACGGTGCTTTCCATGTTGCGCGCGCAAATCGGGTACCGTGCCGTCATTACTGAGGCACCAGGTAAGCTGGTTCTGCAATACAACCGGCCCCAAGGCTGAATAGGGGGACTTCTATGAAACGGTTTATGTTCGCGGTTCTCCCTTTGGTGGTTTCCTTCGCCGCGCACGCTGCTGAGGAGCCAGTGCTCGATCCTTCGAGTAGCGATACAAAGTCCACTGTAGAAACGTCGCCTCCAGATCTGGACGCACTGCTCAATCCTCAATCCCAAGCGTCTACCAAAGTGACCGATATCCGCTCTCAACTGCTATCGGGCGTTGGCCATACAGTGGGCTTTCGCGGGGGAATGGCTGCTCGTGGTCACGAGCTGGTTGACGGGCTTAACAGTCGGGAGCCTGCCTTAGACGCTATGTACAAATTCGCCCCGATGATTGCCAAAAACGGGACGCTACCTCCGGTTATCGTTGAAGCTCGTGACCTGGCAGCATTTACCCCGGATCAGATCCGTACCGCTAATCGTGTATACAAGATTGAGCGTGAAGAACGCTTCGTCAGCGTCCCACCCACCTGGCGGGACTACCTTTACGTTGGATTACCAGTACGTCAGTCGGTGGAGCTCCCGGCCTTCGAAGCTCGACCGCAGGATGATGCTGAAGACCAGATCTGGAAAAAGGCAGTCCGTGAAGGTTGGGCGGATGGCTACAAGCAAGCGGACGCGATTCTTGAAGCGAATTTTCATCGCCTCACTCGCGATTACACCGGCATGCACCTTTATTCAACCCTGCTCCAAGCTGACATGATCACGACTACTCGTGTGGCTGAATCCCAGCAAACCGTAACTGGTGACGGCAAACAGCTGATGTTAGGCGACAAGCTGCGCAGGGTTACAGACAAGGCCAAATTCGTTACGGACCCTGGTAAGTGGCGTCCTAGCGTCAAGAAAGATTTGCCGAAGAAAGTACCTACGGTCACACCAGCTGCCCAGGATCCGGCGCAATGATTCACCCGCAATTTGAACCCTTTAATTTTGAGGGGGATCTCAGCCCACATAATTTCAAGAGGTTCTTAAAATTATGCTCGGATCGAAACGTATCAGATGTGTTGGTCCAGGGTGGCGACTACATCTGGGTTGAATTGCACGGGAGGCAGCTTCGGGGATCCGTTTCAACTGTGAAACAGGGTCAACTTTCAGTCCTGATTGCCTCTGTGTGGTCTCCTGAGATTGAGAGCCTGATCAAACAAGGCGACGAAGGTGTAGACCGCCCTCTTGAGATTACCGGTAGCGATATTGGTCTTGAGCGTGGGATGTCGCTGCGCTTTCGTACCAACTTTGTCCAAGCGCGTATTGCGAATCTGGATGAAGCGTTCTCGATCACTATGCGAGTGATTCCGGTCGACCTCCCCGATATTACCAAAATGGAGATCGAGCCTGACCTTTTTGAGGAGCTGTTTCCTGAAGAAGGGTTGGTCATCGTCTGTGGACCTACAGGTTCAGGGAAGACGACTTTGCTAGCGGGCACCTACGGGCACATCGGAATTAAGATGCCTGACCGCAAGGTCATCACGTTCGACGATCCAATTGAATTCGTGCTGGGTGGACCACACTGGAAAGGTCCACAGCCGGCCCAATCGCAAATCGGTCGTGACATCAAAGACTTTCCAAAGGCAATGCGGAATGCTGTTCGCCGTAAGCCCAGCATCATTGGTATCGGCGAGGCTCGGGACCGTGTTTCTATCGAAGCAATGGTTGAGGCCAGCCTGTCTGGTCATACGTGTTACGCCACAATGCACACGAAGTCTGTCGCAGAAACGATCAACCGGGCCATCCAAACCTACCCACCCGAGCAACAGTCTGGGATAGCGTCGCGTCTAGCTGGGGCTTTGCGGGTTATTATTGTACAACGGCTCCTTAAGACGACTGATGGGAAACGAACTGCTATTCGCGAGTACCTGGTCTTTGACCGTGAGTTCAGGTCGGATATGCAAAGTCTTCCTTACAACGAGTGGGCTCTGTTGATTCGTACCAAGCTTGAAGATGCCGAGGCCACTCTTGATGATAAGGCTTGGAAGCTGTTTCAGGACGGCAGGATCCTGCAGGATGAATTTGTCGGTGTTGCAGGCATGAAGGAATTCAGAAGGCGCTCGCTGAGCGCGCAGGAGAACTAGATATATGCCTTCGATTTGGAGAGCCGCATCTGAACCCTTGACTGCTTTGGGCATTCCGGTTTCGGCTTACTTGCCCTTGTTCGGTTGGATGTACTTTCCGAGCTGGCTGACGTTCTACGTGGCCGCGGGTGTAATCATCATGTTTGGGATTTTGGCCAAGCTGGGCTGGACCTTGAGCGTTTGCTGGAACAAGTTTCTTGGTTTTTTACGCGGAGGGGTCATCTATGCCAGGCCCTGGTGGTTCCGAAAGCGTTTTCGAGATTAAAAAAAACCGCCTAAGCAGGCGGTTTTTTTATCGTAGTTGCCTGGCAGTGATTCACCGGCTCCTCGGTCCCCTATCTTTCAGGGATGGTGAGGCTACTGCGGAGGTGGCTGAATCCACTTGGCTTGGATTCGGCGGTTCCAAGGTAATGCGGATACCAGGATTCAGCCGGCATGAAGCCTCCTTGATCGAATCCCAGTGAGAATGGGGGACGATCCCCACTGTCAGTGGCTTTTCGCTGATTGTTAATTTTGCTGGATAAGCGATCACTTTCATATGATCCCAGCCCGGGGCCTCAATGAGCGATGACACCAGATCCGGTCTTTGCTGCAAAAGCAAATGAGGCTTAGCCAGTTCCAGCTTACTTGGTGTGATCCCTTCTTTGGCCAGGCGTTCGTGTAGCACCGCCTGTAGGTCATCCATCATGCTCCTGGACATTCTCGCAAACGATATAAAATCGTGGTTTGGAATATCGTCAGGACGCATCATGTTGGGGTTCTGTTTTTGATCCAGTTCAACCAAAAAATCCACAACGGTGAACTGGAGTCTGTTTTTGTCCGCGTACGCACGTGCAGCCATAAAGCCATCTTGCTTGCTTTGATAACCGTACAGTGCTGGAAATGCACCCGAAATCGGTGCGTCAGTCGGCACGCCGCAATCCTTGAGGGCAATTGCCCTCGGGGCTGGCCCGGAATAAAAATATACGCTCGATAACTCAATAATATGTGAGTCTGGCTTATCAGTCGTGCTCACCTATGCCACCTTGTTTTGACCAACCCTGAATCAAGACCTTTTCAACCTTCTGGCGATCTCCTACGTTGCTCGCTACATCCTGCATCAAGCGTTTGCATTGCTTAGGAGTAAGCGCAAGTCTCTTGAGCGCTTCGATCCATCGCATCACCGGCCTACCTGGCTTGCCATCATGCAACATTAGACGATAAACCGAGGGTGGGGATCTTCCAATCAGAGTCGCGAAGGCGTCTCGATCTTGGGGGGAATCCTGTAACCCTAAAAACTCATAAAACTCCCTGATGTCCAGCGGTGGCTGAACAGGCGACGATGCAGGGTGTTGACGGTACAGATGCAGCAGCATTGCAATCACTGGATCACTGATTTGCTCTGCTGACTGCTCAGGATTCGTCAATTCCTCCCATTTGGCCTTCTGCAGACCAAAGGCATCCGCTGCCGCAACCTTGGTCAGACCATTTTCGATTCGCCATCTCTCCAAATCTGTCCCACAGATCGGGTGAATCTCATCAGTGTCGATAGACATTTGCTCCCCTCAAATGAAGCTGTAAAGCGCCTGCCTCGGCCTCTGTACACGGTTCTTCCAAATCCGTGCTATTTTGAATAATATACACAATACGAAATTTAAGCAGCCACGGTCCAGCCCGAAAGCGGTCAATGTGAAGCTCGCAACTTCACGCTTAGCTTGCGGAGTAACGGGCAAAGGACTCCCCACCACCTCCACAGAGGCAGGAGCGCCCATGAGCGTTGAATCAGAAGCTTTACTGCAAGAGTTTCGCCAAGCTGTGTACGAAAAACACAGCTCGCCACAAACGGCGATGGAATCCTCTCCGGATGGCGCCATTCGGCATCGTGCCGAGGCGTATCAGGCTTGGCTTCAGAGTAGCCAAGCTGACGGTGAAAGCTCCACAGTCCCAGATACCCTACTGCGGCACTGGGTCGTTGCTGACATCACGTCCTGGCGTTCAGTAGAACATAATTCCGCAGAAAATGCTGTCACCGCATTACATCGTAATGTTTTTGCATACGATACATATGCAAAATTGCTAAAGGAACTGCACCAAGAGGTCTATGACCAAATAATTTCGCGTTCTGAGGTAGCTGAAACGATTAATGGCTTCAGCAACGCAAGCGCGCCAGGAGCCGAACCGGCAAAAACCGATCCGAGTGTGATTCTCAGTGAGCTGCTCAAGGACATCACTTACCGGGAGCGTGCAGACGGAAGCGTCCTCTACCTTTTGAAGGAACAGCCGATTTTCGTCGATCACGGGCAACAGATCCTCATGGAGGCGAAGGCCCAAGATGACGAACTGGCCATTCTTGCGGCGCTACACATGGCAAAGCAAAAATTTGGCGGGTCTATCGAGTTGACCGGATCGGACGAGTTCAAACGTCGGGCTCTTGAGGTGATGATCAAGCACGATGTGCAGGTGGAGCTCAAGAATCCAGCACAAGAAGCTTTGCGCCGGGAGATGATGGGGTTGCCGCCTGTAGGGGACTCAGCTCCCGGACAGGATAATGCGCCGGCACCTGATCCAGCCGCCACTCAGAATCAGCCGTCTCAACCCCGACCATCAGCTTCGGCAAATCCCAATTCCGCAGCCGATGCCACTATCCCGGTTGCGACTGCAGCTGAGCCAGTGAACCACTACAAAGGTGAGCTACTGGAGTTTGGCTCCGCGCCTTACCAGTTCGATATGTCAAATAGCCGCAGTTTCTACGTCACCCTCAAAAACTCTGACGGTGAATCCAGGACCACTTGGGGTGTGGATCTGGAGCGAGTAATCGAAGAACTCGGCGTAGGTCGCGGCGATCAAGTCGAGCTGACTAACCTCGGTCGCAAGGACGTAACCATTGAGGTGCCTGTCCGGGACAAAGCAGGGCAAGTCCTTAGATACGAGGAACGTAAGACCCACCGCAATGAGTGGGGCATTGAAGTGACTGCAAAGGCACCCGCTGATGTGACCCCACCTGCCCCACTTGAGCCAGGCGAATCCGCAATTAAGGCTCATGATGCCAAGTGGCTGAATGATATGGGCGTGCCTGTCGAAGCATTTGAAACACATCCGAAAATGCTTGCGATGCGTGGTGAGGATCATGCTGTTCTTCTGCTTAATGGTGTCGAAACCACTGCTGAAGGCTTTGCCACAGTCGAAAGGCTGATGGCTCAGCAAACCTATAGAGCGGCCTTCATGGCTTCGTTTGAAGCCGAATTCGGACGATACAACAACCATTTCCAAAAGCAGCTTGCTGATTCTGAAGGGTACGCAGTTGCAAAGGAAATGCTCGCTGACGCTGAGAGCAAATATGGTCCGATCCCATTAGCCGTGATCGACTCCGAAGCGCACATTCAGGATGCCATGGCGAAAGGCGATATTGACGCCGTTATCGACGCTATCGATGCGTACGATCGCCAATACCTCGCGTCACTGGAAAGCCACCGTCAGACCGTTGAAGCTCAAAGCAATCAACAAGCTGCGAGTGGTGGCTTTGTCGAAGTGGGTGAACCGACTCCACAGCCCTCAGCAATAGACGAAAATTCCACCACTAGCGGTGAGCCGCCGCTCACTGATGAGCCGTTGCATTTCTTACATAACGGCCAGTCTGCCGAGATTGATTTGACCCGCTACGTCCAGCAGCCACCATCTCTGGAAGAAGATGGCCAGCCATCCAATGAATTAGTGGATCACTCGCTGAATTCAGCTTCGCCGCTGTACTTCACCCACAACGGTGAACCAGCTGAAATCGACCTGAGCCGTTTTGCCCAGTCCCCCGCTACAGACTTGTCGGTTGCGCCTGAAAGCCTCCCTCAACACGCCGCTGGTCCTGCAGGCTTGACTGAAAAATCTGGCATTCCCTTTTCAGAGCGAGATCTGCAATACGCGGCCAACCTGATTCCTGTTGAGGCCCATTCCTGGTGGGACGTGCAGCGAGTGGCCATTGAATCGTGGGGCAGATCTTTGGAGGAAATGGAGGCGGATCTCCAGGTCCTTGGGCCTGAGCCAAGGGTCGATCAAATCATCTGGTTCGACAAGGCTGGCCGTCAAATGCCTGCGCCTGTCGATGAGGTTGAGTGGCTTGCGAAGCAGGCTTTAACGGCTTCGCAAAACGATGAATCGAATGGTTTTGTCAGTGGTGACAACAACGAGTTGCGCGGGCGCGGCGCGGCGAGCTTGTTCCCAAGCGCAGATGGTGTGATTGAACTCAATCCAGAGGAGGCCGATATGGCACAGTCCGATTCCAATGCAGAGAAAGAACCCAAACTCATCCTTCGGGGTGTTACCAAGCTCGCTGATGACTCCTTCGACACAACGGTCCTGCTTTACCAGGGTAAAGGCGACTACCTGCAGGGTTTTGTGAAGGTCGATGGGATTAAGCACCAGGTGCTTGCGTTCATGAACGAACGCCATCCAGACCCATCAACCGGAGAAATCAAGCCAAACTTCATCACGCTTTCAGAGCCAAGCAAATCAGGCACTGATGATGATTCAAAATGGAACCAAATCGGCCACGGCAATGCCGTAAACCGCCGTGGCGACGGTAAAGAGGTTCACTTTGACGAGGTCCTGTTTAACGTCGGAGGTACCATTGTGAAGGCAAGGGAGACAAAACACGTCGACGAGTCGCTCCACCAAAAGTTGGGCTTTCTTGAGCCTCGCAAGGAGCGCGAGAAAGCAGCCGCTACCCCAAAAGATGAAGTGCCGGCCGCTGGACCCGTAAGCGACGCTACAGCCCCGGTACCATCCACTAAAAAACGAGTACGAGCTTAATGCTCGCCCGCTTCCTGGTTACGAGAGGACCTGTAATGAAACCACTCACTCGCACGCTACTGGTTGTGCTTCTTATGTGTTCCTCCATCGGCGTACAAGCAGCCACTTGCCGCAGCGGTGAAGCGGCAATGCGCGGTGGCGAAGCAGGTCTGTCTCGTGACCAGTCAGCGGCGGACTCTAACGAAACAGCTGAGAAAACCTCATCCGATATCTTGGGAAAATGCATTGGTGGTATCACCGGCATATTCGGCACGACTAGCTTCCCTGATCTCTCGGCAATCTGGCAGATGATCAAAGACAAGGTGTGCTCAATCGCTAGCTCGCAAGTACGCGGGGTAGTTTCCCAGGTCAACGGTGAAATCAATGGTGTCATGACTCAAGTGAACGGTGCCGTGACTGACACGATCAACCAAACCGGTGTCAACGACACGGGAATGGGCACTGTGATCAGCAGCGGTGACACGAATATCAGCGGTCCATCCGTGCAAAACACCAGAAGCTCCGGCTCAACGGACTCTGCGTTTTGGAATGACATCTGGAAGTAATAGCCATGGAGGTGGCCATCATGAAACAGATCGAGGAATTGGCAAACAAGCAGTTAGAAGCTGGGGGACTGATCTTGGCTCTCCCACCTAAAGTCATGCTCGATATTGAGCAATATCGGATTGCACGCAATGAAGCTCTGGCATGCAACGATGACAACAACCTTCCGCTCGTGGAGGAGCTGAGTCAGCGGTGGCAAACCGAAGCTATGAATTTGGCTCGTTGGTTGTCCGCTCAGTTCCCGGATGACGAGCGGACAGCGGAGTAGATTCATGAACCGACCTCAGACCACTGCCGATCTGCTAATAAAACACTCGTGGCCTGCTGGGCACACCATGGACGTGGCTTGTCCAAACTGCGCAGCTACGGTGGCCACGCAGATCAGTGTCGTTCGTGAAGACGACCTGCCGTTAAGGCCCGAAGACTGTGAGGACTGCAACGCCCAGTTCGAAGTTTACCCGGACGGGAAAACCGTTTTGGTATCAGCTCCCGCCTCAGGCCCGCTTAGTGATCGTGCACTGAAGGCAATCAAGTTTTTTGAAGCACTTACATTCGACCCTAACGGGGCCCGGGATTGGCCATTCACCACAGAGGTTGAGACTCTGCTGACAGTTGCTTGGCTACACGAGTTTGAGGACGGCACTCTACAGTTCTTAGATGCTGATCAGGAGCCGCCGCACGTCTACAGCCCGCGCCTGGATCCTGAAGCGCTGGAGCGATTTTGCGAAACGAACATCGATGCGTACCGAACTTTCCATGACAAGCACGGAGCTGCACTTGATCGTCGCGAGTCCGTGGCCATGTCTCCTTTTTGGTAATAGAGAAATCCGCTGCCACCAATGAGAGGAAATACCATGGATTTAGTTGCTCGCAGAGCCATCGAGAAAAGCATCATCATCGCATGGCCCGAAAGGGCGTTTGGCGGTATCAGGATGCGGGTTTCGCGTCTAACAAAGGATCAACCCAATGAGTGATAAAACCGAGCAGTTGCCGCAGCTTCCCCAGGGTTTGCGAACCGAGCTTCACGTTGTCAGCAATAAAGGAATGACCGGTAACAAATCGTGGGTTCTGCGCGACTTGAAGACGGATGAACTGTATGAGCTTACGCCCAGCACCATTGAGGGTTGGGACATTCCCGAGGGCCAGCTCGACGGCCCTGGCATCATCGTAACGATGGTGCCAGATTGCGTCACGCTGCAACTAAGCAATGGTCAGCTATATCGCGACCTCCCCCCGCCTGATGCACTGCGTTTGAAGTAATAGATCATGCAAAAGGTTAATGAGGAAGACGTTTTGAAAACTGAAAATCAGGCCGAAAACGATCAGAGGAAACACAATGTTTGGCCGTTTGCAGCTGGTTTCGCGATTGGTCTTCTTACCCCATTTGTTTTTCTAGACGCGCCCAGGTCGATTGGTCTGTTTTCGCTTTTGGTGGTTTGTCTCACCGGCGGGATGGTCATGGGTTGCGTGATGTCATTAATTAGCAACTTAGCCAACAGGACATAGGAAGGAAAAAGCCATGTCTGCAACCATTACACCGATCAAGCACGTCATTACGAATTGTTCTCGGTGCGATGCTTGGATCACTGACGGCCAATCGACCATGACCGTTACCGTAGCCAAAGAAACATGGTATGGGCTTCGCGGTGAAATGGCAGAGGTCGAGGTTGAAAATGCGAAGGTAGCTCTGCTGTTCTGCCGCCACTGCTCTTATCTGTACGACTTCACGCGGATTGCCGTTGGTCGAAGCCGAACGGAGGAAGATGAGGTAGTGATCGCTCTCGCAGAAGAAGCCGAAATTGAAGCTAGCCGTGATGCTGCGGCAAAGGAAATGCAAGTTTCGCCAGACAGATTGTCGGCAGAGCAAGTCCGTGGCTGGATGCTTGAGCAGCAGTACAAGGAGCTTGAAGCCGAGGGCTTTTTCGAGCACGTCAAAGGTTAAGGGAAAAAAGTGCCATGAGCGTTGACCAAGATAAAGTAGAAGGCTTCGAGCTGACTTTCAGTGTGCAGATTGACGACCACCGAATTCTTGAGCTGTTGGTCGACCAAGTGTTTGCCGGTGATTGCTTTTGGCAGGTCACGGACGCTGGTAGCCAGGTTCTGGATCGTTCTCAGGTTTACAAAAACCAGGCGCATTGCCTGCGAGACGGTCTGAATAAGGCGGACCATGAAACCCGGCATCGGGGAGAAGTACAAGGGACAGCAAGGTCCGTCGCAGTTGATTTGATTGAAGCAGCAGACAACGAGCTGGACGTGATGCGCCGAGAGGCAAACCGCTATCGGGTGTTGCGCGAACACTGGCTGCGGATCGACGACGGGACGATTGTACACCGTGCCGGGGGGTTGGATTTATGGTGCGACAATCTCCTTACAGCCGCCCAAGATTCAGCAGCAAAGAGTTAAGGGAATTAGCCCAGGAGGGCACCACTGATGAGCGATGTTGAAAAGTACGACCTGACCCATCACCTGGAGCAAGCTGTTCAGGAGCTGGACGCCAATTCGATTGAGCTGGCCAACAACATGGGCACAGCGACCCTCGATCAATTGCACGAAATTGTAGAGTTCGCGGAGCGGCTTAAAGAAGCTGCATACGTTGAAATGTATGGTCGCGAGCGGGAAGCGAACGGTGTGGATGCCCGCCACCTAATTCTGCCGCCAAAGGGCTATACCGGGTACCAGCAGAAAAGTTAAAGGGAACGAACATGACCATCATTAAGCACTCGACTAACCCAGCAATTTTCGTTGGTACTCCAGATGAATTTGGGCTTGCTGTGGAAGGTGATTTTAGCGCCGCTGGCCATTGGATCGCATCAGTGAATGGTCAAGAAACGGATCTGATGTGCTTGGATGCAGAACAGGCTATGAGGGAGGGTGAGCGTGTGTTC
Source organism: Pseudomonas sp. MF6751 (assembly GCF_016613265.1). Lineage (NCBI taxonomy): Bacteria > Pseudomonadati > Pseudomonadota > Gammaproteobacteria > Pseudomonadales > Pseudomonadaceae > Pseudomonas > Pseudomonas sp. MF6751. Next base: position 51,151 of record NZ_JAENSV010000018.1, on the reverse strand, counting down.
GAAGCAGAGGCCCGTAGCTTGGCTTACACAGCTGAGGCTGAAGCTGCGATGGCAGCTTCCCGCGTCGTACCAAACAGCGAGGAGCAAAAGGAAATCGAACTAATCCAGTCAAAATTGACGGTGTTGCGTGAGGCCATCGATGCGCTGGTAGACCAAGCGGGAACTGTGCAGGTCTGCTTAGACCCTGATGTTATCAGTCGATACAATCTGTCCGAGGCGCGGACGGACTTAGCTGAACGGTGCCGTGACGTGATACGGGCCACTGGCAACTTCGACCAACATTCTCGCACCCTGGCCCCTTACCAGGATATGTAGTCAGTAGGAGAGGAGCGATTACGTGTCTCCGTGCTGCCTTCCAGAATAAACCCCGCACCTATTGGTAACGGGGTTTTTTCTTTATGCGCGCATCTTCTTCGCTTCTGGTGCAGCGTTGCCCTGCAGCACTGTCGACTTTGGCGTCCACGTCGAAACATAGTTGTCGTCAGCTTGCATCAGCTTGAGCTCTGTCATCACATCACGCGAGTCATCCCTCAGGTTTTCCAGGCGACTTTGCTGCTGGAATGGTTTCCCCTTTTCTATCTTGGCCTTGGCCAGCTCATCCCTCTCTCCAATCCGGGAGTTTTCAGCGTCAGCTCGCCAAGCTTCAAACCGGTCCAGGAAATTATCAATGCGGCTGATGAAGCCTGGCAGGCTGAATTTGTCGTCGGTTCGATATACCAGGTTATCTGGCTCGTACGAATCGTTACCTGTAACCGTGAACTGAATCTTGTTCCGGTTGCATGAGACATCGATCTCAAATCCCCTATAGGTGCCAACACGGATGATTGCCGCACGCTGGAAAGTGTCCTCTGCCTTGCGGTCGACGGCCACCTTCATGCTGCCCATGATTGCGCCCAGGAGCTGGTCTTTGTTGTCCTCGCCATAGCTCTTTGCTGCCGTTTTGAACAAGAAGCTGGAACCTGTGCCGGCATCGCGTTTGGCGATCTCGCCATTCCAACGAGCGACCGATCTGTCAGCTCTCTTGTCTGCTTCTTCAAGCCAGGTAATCCGGCTATCCAGTGCATGTTGATTTCGCTTGTAGTTGGAGAACAGCGCCTCCACTTTCTTCAAGTCAGCAGCAAGTTGGACTTGGAGGAAAATAAGCGGGTTACCGGTCGCAGCGGCCTTCATCTCTGCAGCGTTGGCAGCTTCGCTGGCCACGTCGTCAATTACACGCTGAAGGCCATCCCCTTTCCGGAACTGCTCGATGCCGGCAGCCTTGTACTCGATGGTCTGCCACATCCGGCTGTCATAGGTCTGTTTGGTCGCATACCGCAGGATTTCGATCTCAAAACCGTCTGGATCCTGCTCATAGAACATATTGCCCTGACGCTCGATTCGACCGTCACGTTGCTCAAGATCGCTTGGGCGCCAAGGGGCGTCGACGTGGTGTAGGGCAACCAGTCTGCGTTGTACGTTCGTACCTGCACCCATCTTCGTGGTGGAGCCAAGCAGCACCCGAACATCACCGCGATTCATTTCGTCAAAAAGCTTCGACTTCTGCAGGTCTGTATTGGCTTCATGGATGAATCTTACCTGATCCGCCGGCACGCCCTTGTTGATGAGCTTCGTATGGATCTCCTCGTACACGCTGAACGATGCGTTGCCAGCCAAGATTTCGTCCATGGAGATGACCTCACCATCTTCGTCTTCATCAAGAGAGGCCTCTGGAGCGGTTTCCTGCCGCTTTTTTCCTTTAGGGGTGGAAAGGTCGCAGAATACCAACTGAGTGCCTTGCCGAGCGTCCCAAGCCTCCCAGATGCGGTGCACGTTTTCCACGCAGGCATTAACCTTACTGCCAATGAAATCCTCAGAGTCAGGATCAATCAATCGGAAATCTAGCCCCGCCTTCCTGGCGTCGTTGGTGATCTTCAGCGGGTTGTCGATGCGCGGATCCCGTGGGAGGTGTTCCATACGGTAGATGATCGAACCCTTGTTCCAGCTCCGGATAACACCGCCGTCAGCACGATGAATTGGCTTGCCGTGATCATCCAGTACCTCGGATTGAACCCCCATGTATTGGGCTTGTTCATTGGAGCGTTCAACAATGATGTTTTGAGGACGACCGCCTTTAACCCGAGGCACAGGAAAACGAGTTCCTCGTTCTGCGGCCTGTTGTTGCAGATCTGCCCTGGTGATGACGTCCGCAAATGTTCGGTACATCGTGTTCAGCTCAGGGACATTTTGGAATCTTGAAAATCTTGAATTGAGTCGGTAATTCACACCCGTGGCATCCAGCTCCCAGCCGGTGACCACTTGGCCGAAGGTAGAGGCCCAGGCATCAAAGTGTACGATTCCGCGTTCTTTCAGTTCGTCATACTGCATGTACCGCTGAACGGTATAAAGCTCAGCAATGGTGTTGCTCAACGGCGTGCCAGTAGCAAGGAATACACCTCGACCGTCGTACTTCTGCTGCAGGTACCGACATTTAACAAACAGGTCGAAGGCCTTTTCGGAACCAGTGAGGTTCCCCAGACCGGAAATCCGGCTCAGCGACGTGGTAATAAACAGGTTCTTGAATTCCTGAGCCTCATCAACAACCAGTGCGTCGACGCCCAGATCTGCAAAGGTCACTGCCTGGTCTTTAGCACCTGTATCGGCTTTTTTCTCCAGCCGTTCCTTCATCCGCTCTTTGGCCTTCTCCATTTCCTTGATGGTGATGCGGTCCCCGCGGTCGTTCTTGAGATCGATGATTGCATTACTCAGGTCGCTAATTTGTTCCTGGAGCAATTTCTCAAGGGTGTCCTGAGGCATCCCAATTTTTTTGAACGAACTATGAGCTACCACGACAGCATCCCAATCACCCGTTGCGATACGGGCAAACAAGCGCTCGCGGTTTTCCTTTTTGAAGTCTGACTTCTCAGCAACCAGGACGTTGGCGTCTGGGTAGAGTGAGTAGATAGCGTCTTTCCATTGCAGCAACAGATGGTTGGGAACAACAAGCATCGGCTTGTTCAGAAGCCCCATCCGCTTGCTCTCCATGACGGTCCCTACGCACACCAGTGTCTTGCCGGCGCCGACGACGTGATCGAACAAAGCGGTTCCGTCTTGAATGCCCCGCCAGATACCATCCTTCTGATGAGGACGCAGCGTGATGTCGAGTGATGCACCAGGTAACTGGAGGTGAGAGCCGTTGTACCGCGATGGAATATTGGTATTGAACCTGTCGTTGTAAAGCCTGGCCAGCTCCACCCGCTGATCTTTGTCTTCCCAGATCCAGTCAACAAATGCCTGGCGCAATTCATCCGCTTTCTGGTTCGCTGCGGCGGTTTGAGTTTCGTCTACCTGCATGATGGGTTGGCCGCGATCATCTCGGCCAACCTCGGTTTTGACTTGAATTGATCGGTTGGTCAGTACCGCTTCAATCAGTTTGTTTGCCGGATATGCTTCCGTACCCCAAGTTACGCGACACGTCGTGTTGTCACCCTGACCAATATCAGCAATCCATTTTCCGAGCGCTGCCTGGTAGCTGATGCGTCTCTGCACATCTCCGAGCAGGTGAACCACGAATTTATCGACGACGGTATCAGGTACCCAGGTTGAACCCAGTTGGACAGAGATGTCGACAGGATCGATGTCTGCAGGTTGAACCGGGCGCAAGGCGTCTACGTTATGCGAAAAGCGCGGGTCTAGCTCTGCAGCCCTGATAGCACCACGAAGCTTAGCTTTCACGTTCCCTGTTAAGTACTGGTCTGCTGTCTCCCATCGGTCCTTTCCAGGATTGAAATAAATCAAACCACGCAGATCAGCAATGATGTCTTCTTCGGAACGACCGCAAAGGCGAACCATGCGTTCTAGGTCAACACGGCCGACCTGGTTCATGGAAACGACTAAGGCATCTGTCGCCGAGTCGACGTGCCGAACTTCCTGACGAGGTGTCATCACGCGACGGCTGAAAATCGATGCCTTATCGGCTTTTGGGGGACGAGCGGCCACCTCATGCTTGCGGGCCATATCTGCTGATATGCCCCGGTCGTAATTGCTTTCCAGCGCATTCAACAATGGATATTCAGGATCGTCGCACATCGCCAAACGGTTAGCCTGGCTGCTGATATGGCCATGTTTCCGAATGAACCGATCGTACAGCGTGTTGAGTCGAGTCCGGTGCAGATTGAGGTCGCTTTCAATGCCCTCGGATTGTTCTGCTGCCATCAAAGTCCGTAGAGCGTTCCTGACCTCGATCATGCCCTTGATTCGGTCGCCTGCACGCTCGTTTTTGGGTGTGATCAGTTGATAATCAGTCTTGGCCAACTGGTCGGGAAGGCGTCGAGCGATTAGGCCAGCCTCGGTGATGAAGTAGGAGCCGACTTTTAGATTCTCAGGCAGTACCAGCTCAGGCTTCTCATCTGCAGCGTCAACTAATTCTGGAGACGGATTAGCTTTGTAAACGTCACGTGGTAATGCTTCCAACCGAGCGGAGATCTCAGCGGCCAGATCCCGACCAGGCTCCCCGATCAAATCAGCGGTGTCTCGGTGCATGTTCCGTGAAATGACCATGCGACCGGCCATCTGCCCCGGGTTTTCAATGAAATATTGGTTGATGGTGATGGGGGCACCTGTCTCACGATCTCGTATATCGCCGACATTTACCCATCGCTTGTCAGTTTCCTCACCAGGTATCGCTTTCTGGAAAAACACAATGTCGGTCGTGACTTCCGTCAGCGCGTTCTCTTTGAAAGCAGTGTTTGGCAACCGAATCGCGCCAAGGAAGTGGGATTGTTCAGCGATGTGCTCACGAGCTCTGCCGTTCGCTGCATCCAAAAAGTAGCGACTGACGACTACCCCCATCACGCCACCTGGCTTGAGCTTGTCGAGGGATTTGGCGAGAAAGTAGTTGTGGATGGAGTACCCGCTCAGCTCGCGGTGATGGGGATCGTAGAGTGATTGCGAGCCGAAAGGAGGGTTGGCCACGCACGCGTCAAAATAACCGCTGGGAACTACAACATCCTGCAGGCCCCGGTTGAGATAGGTAGCTGAAGGGTAAAGGTGCTTGCCTATCTCGGCTGTCAGAGGATCGAGCTCCACTGCAGTAAACTGGCTTTCTTTCCGAAGCGCTTCGGGCATCAAGCCAATAAAATTGCCAGTGCCGGCAGCTGGCTCGAAGATCTTCCCGCCCGGGAATCCAAGCCGCTGCATGCCCTCGTAAATCCCTCCAATGACAGCAGCAGAGGTGTAATGGGCATCTTGAGTCGAGCGCCGAGCTTTCTCAAATTCATCTTGGCTGAGAAGCGCGCCCAGTTCCTGGTACTCCCGCTGCCAAGCCTGATTACGATGGTCGAACGCCTGAGGCAACCCACCCCACCCAACATATTTGACCAGAATTGCCTGTTCTGCTGGTAACGCTGCCCGCTTCTGCTCACGTAGTAGCTGCAGTAGCTGGATCGCCTCTACGTTGTCCCGAAACTTGGCTTTTGCCCCACCTAATCCCAGCGAGTCCGCCGCGGTGATCGCGTAATCGGTTAGTGTTAAAGCTCTGTGTTCACTTCCTGCAGGGCCAGCACTTCGTGCTCGGTCAGGCCGGTTTTGTGTTCCGCTGGGAGGCTGTGCAGTGCTTCCAGTTCCAAGCGTTGCTGCTCCAACACTTTCCCCAGCAGAGTCAGTTCCCCTTCCCTCTCCAGTTGCTTCAACTGCGTGGGGCTGTTCAATGCCCAACGATCCAGTATTTTCCAAGACTGTGGGCCGAATGACGGAGACTGAAGAATTGCCTTGATCGTATCCGAGCTCAATTCCCGGCTTGCGATTTCCAACGGTTGGGTTTGATTTGTGATCATGGTGTTCTCCTTGTTCGTCATCGATGTCGAGAGCGGCCTCTAGGGACTCAATCGCATCAACATTTTCTTGAAAAGCAAAATCAAAACCCATCTGGGCATGGTCATGCGGCTGCCGTTTACGTGGCATCGTACCCTACTCCATTCAGTTCGTATCATGGTCATTATACGAAATGCGTAAGAGAGTACAAATCTTTGCTGTAAGCCGTGATTTTTTCTAGAAAAACTTATCTCCCGGATGCGTGCTACTCAGGGCGGAATGCCAGTCCCCGAGCCTCGACCTCCGTAACGACCTCGGCAAAGGTGCCTCGAGGCAGCTTTTTAATCCGAATCAATTCTGTCTTCGAAAATGAAGTCAGAAATTTGATATCGGTCAGGGATTCGCCTCGTAAATAATTCCGAGCTCGCGAGGAGATGTTCAAAGCGTCAACCGATGAGTCTAAGGTGAGTGGTGATTGCAAGGGGGTAAGGATCGCACTGATTGACCTAGTAATAGCGTGGCCAATTTCCTCACTGTTCTCCCTTAGAAATTTTTGCCAGTCCGTTGGAGATGGCGAATCTGAGAGAACTTCTCCAAATTTTTTCAAGGGGTCATATTTTTGGATTGCACGAAACCCGTAGCCTAATATTTGGGCAACTCTGGGTTTGGTGATTTTCCGTGCCGCAGCTATGTCGGCGTATGTGGCACCCTTGCTGATGGCATCCAGTGTTTCTAAAGAGTTCAGAATTACTAGATACCATCCAGTGTTATTTTTTTTTGCCTCGGTGTGCTTGGGCATTAAATCTGTCATTAGCGAAGAACCTTGAACTGATTGAAATCAAGCAGACCCACCACTGAAACGCGGGTCATCGAAGCTTGCGGTGAGGCGTGCTATGCACTTTGGTTGGTGCGTCAACGCTGCGGCCATAGTCAGCACGGAGAGCTGCAAGCTCTGCTAGATCCCCCTCACCGGCTTGCCGACGATGCATTTTGGATTGCACAAGATCAAGGGTCAGTTCGAAGGACGATCGCTCGGCCTGCGTCCAGGCTCTCGACCGCTCAGTGTCTACATGAACTCGTCCTTGGACGGGGGTTTGCTGCCAACCACCTGCTATACGTGTGTTGTCGTAGATGTCAGTGCCGCTTCGGTTCGTCACGTGCATTCGGTCGACCAAATTGGCGGTTTCTAGCCGATCAACAGTGAGGGGCAGTCCTACAAACGCCAGGTCGTGGTTGATTCGGTTGGACCAACGCCCAAAGCCATTGGCCTCGTGTTGCAGCTCGTACCGATGGTGAATGCTTAGACGGCTCACCAGGTCATTAACAGCCAAAACACGAGCATCGATCCGGTACCCTGCTGATTGCAGCTTGCTGCAGAGCTTGGCCAGGCTGTCTGGATCGCGCATCGTTCCATCGATAACCAGGTTCCTGCGTTCTTTAATGGCCAGGTTCGTGAGTTTCACAGCCCAGCCTGCAGCATCACGATGAGTAAGATCCGCTGCGTCACGGTCGTTTTCACGCATCAGCTTGAGTAGGTGGGGGTGGTACTTGCGCAGCTCGTCAGCGTCAATCTTGATTGCATTGCCACCCAGTTCAGTCGTGGCATAACTGCTGAGGGCCGCTTTCCCCGCCCCAGGTTGCCCCCCGAGGATGATCGCAACTGGTTGCTGCACCGGTTTACTAAGCATCAAAGCGTGATGGGCAATGTCTTCAAAAATAAGCTGATGCTCTTCGGCCTCAAGCCTGAACTGTGATTGATCGTCTTTAGGGAAAGTCTGCTGATGCCTCTCGCCGGATCTGATGCCATTAGCGACGGCCAGAGCCTCTACACGAAGCTCATGAATGGAAAGGGACTTGTCGTCTACCAGGCCCGTGGCCTTGAGTATCTGCTGCAACGCTGCGCGGGTCTTGTCCCAGGCTTTTCCTAAAAACGTCCGCTCCTCTTCCGCCACGAACGCGAATACTTCTTCGGCGCGGTGTAGCTCGCTTCTGTCGTGGTAGTTTTTATCAACATCTGCCCAAATATGGCTCAGCGTTGGTTCATTGCGCGTTTCAAGAACGCGATCCAGGAGCGCCCTCTTTTCTTCGGGATTGAAGGTGTTGAGCCCATAATGCCCGAGGAGCTCGTGGCGCAAGGTTCTGAGGACGGCCCCTTCGTCACCCATATTGGAAGCGATAATGGTGAAGAATGCGTTTTTTGGGTGGTAGGCTCCGTCGATTCGGACTCCGATTTTTTCTCGTGATAATTCTGGTCCATAAATGTCCTCCTGCTTCGCAACGACGATAGCTCTCAGTTGAATATTTCCATTGTAGTTGTCCAAGAACCGATCAACCACGTGTTGCACCAGTTCAACGCTTAAACCCCTGTTCTGATCGTCCATGGTCAGTCCTTAAATCTGAGCCCGTACCTGGGCGCCGTAGTTCGCGATTACACGACGTATGGTGTCGACGTCATCTATGGATATTTTGCTACGCTCCAGCACGAGCTCAGCCTGCTCCTGACGCAATTTTGAAAGAGCCTCAAGGTCGGGCTCAGCCTTAGACCTTTCCTCGTGGATTGCCTGTGATCGTGCCGCGAGTGCGTTCCCGATGGTTTCCATCGCGCATTCGTATTCTGCAACCTGCTGGCTGGTCAATGGACCTGGCATCTGAGAGCCCTCATGCTGTCGTTTGAATGTTTGGTAAAGCAGAGCAATCCCTGCTGCAAGAAACAGTGCTGCGTGAACCAGCTCGCCCGGAACGTCGAACCTGTGGTGAACTGCAAGCACTGCGTAAGAAAGCCCTATGATCGAGCTGCCAATAGCCACACAGGTACGCCAAATCCGCTGTTTAAGCATCAGAATCGCTCTGCTTATCTTTGACCAAGGTTAGGGTGTAGGCTTCATTCATCACCGCCATGAGATTTTCGGCTGTTTCAGGACTCTGGCAACGGAACAGCACAAGAGCGCCGAGAATCTTCATCGCCCGATCAATGTGAGCCGGTACAACCAGGTCGAGTGGTTCGACGTTGTAAATGTTCGCAAAAGCCACCCCTTCCGTTCCTGTGATGCTTAGCGTTCTGTCAATGGACGCCGAGACAGCGGGTGGTAATGCAGCTTTGTTCTCAGCATCGACCATCATCAACGACACAATGAAGGGTACGCTTTGGCCTTTACCATTCGTGGCGTAATACGCAGGGACAAACTTCATATCATCTTCGTTGAACATTACTTTTTCTCCCAGCGGTTCACATCAAGCGCAAGGAATGGATCTTTCATGCCGCTTTGTTCATCAAGCGAGCCGAATGCCGCAATGTTCTTAGCACGCTCTTTAAGCCAGCTATCAAATATTGACTGGGCTTGTGAATCGGTGACTTTTACGAGCTTTCCATTTTGAGAGAAGAAAACCGGCATCCTGAATGTTTTGCTGTTGTCGACCGAAATTGCAACCTCAAACCAAGTGTTGTTGCCATCAGCGACTTTGAAAAATTCAGCGTGCATCCCCTGAATCAGCTGCCGTTGCATTCCTTCCTGCTCATGCTGATTTTTCGACTGATCGCACCCAGCAACAAGGATTGCAAGCAACAGAGGTAACAAACGTATAAACATGTATTGCTCCTTTCTTTATCACCAACCAGGCGGTGAGTTTGGGTGCGTGATCGAGGCATCAAGCATCGGCGATGAATCAGGGCTCAATCCCCAGGCGTAATATCCAAGCCCAGAGAAATAGTAAGCGGGAGCATCATTGATAGTTCCAATGACCTCTGCGTAGTCTTCAAAAGCATTCATGACGTCCGACATTCTGAGATCGGGACTGCCGAATGACGTGCGCAATACCTCTTCAGGGCTTGCTGTGAGTCCAGATCCTGCCGTTCCACCCCTAACTGACAAGACCCGCAGCCGTGTCCATTCTTGACTGGGCATGCGTTTCATATGACCAAGGACCAATGCTCTGAAATCATCCAGAAAAGGTGCCAAGCTGAGGTCGTGCGCAATAGCATTTTCAATCTGAGGCACGGTCAGCTCCCCCTCTTTTCAAACTCAAACTCAACCTTCCAAGCTTCACGGTTGAGCTTGAGTTTTGCGGAAAAAGCACTGTTGTTTTTGGGGCTGACAAAACCACTAAGTTTTTCAGTAATTCCGTCTGTGAGGAGTGCTTTGAGTTCAGCATCATTCAAAGCCCTGCCCAGTAACTCTGAAAACATTTTGAATTTGCATGATGGACATTCAAGCGTCTTCCCTGTTGCTTCGAGAATGCCCGGGCATCGAGGGCAGTTAAGCGGAGCGAGTATGATTTGCTCCTTGGAGGATGTCTCGCTCTTGGATGTACTAGCACCAGAATTTTCAAAGAGAGGCTTGGTCTTGCCGGTGGCACGATCTAATGACAGGCGCGCCGAGAATTTCGTTTTTTTCTCACGGCCTATTAAGTTCTGAAGTAGTCGTGTCTCACCCTTCTTAAGTAAGGCTTCAATATCTTTTGCTCCAAGCAGCTTGCCGAACGCTTCATGCCAGAGGACAAATTTGCATTGGCTGCAAGCAGTACGTTTCCCTTTGTTCTGTAGCTCGCCAGAGCAGTTTGGGCAAGGAATTTGCTCCCCTGGTGAAGGTGGAAGATCTGCCATTTCAGCGACTTTGGCCACCTCAACAACTTCCCGAACGAATCGTTCGGCATATTCCATGAACTCAGAATGGGTGAGTGTGCCACTGGCGACCTTATCCAGTGACTGTTTGAAATAGCCAGCCTGTGCGGGGTCTTTCACCTTCATAGGAAGAGCATCGATCAGGTTTCTGGCCTGCGCACTCGTCATGAGTTTTTTCTTGCCCTTCGGCGCAGATACGAAAAGCTCTCGCTTTTTCATATCCGCAATAATCCCGGCACGAGTGGAGGTTGTTCCGATGCCCTCACCTTCTTTGAGGAGTTTACGAAGCTCCGGATCTACTACATACCTGTGCAGGTTCTTCATCGCATCAAGCAGCATGTTGTCGTCAAATCGCGGTAGCGGCGTGGTCATTTGGTCGACCATGCTGCAAGACAAGCACGAGACGCTATCCCCCTCACTCAGCGCTGGCAGCGTCAGCGATGGAAGGTTGTCCTCTTCCAGCTCTGTACCATCCAATGGCGGTGGTTCTTGATAGATCGCTTTCCAACCCAACTGTACGGGGGTGGTACCACTAGCCGTAAAAGCTTCACCATCAATATCTACGTGCAGCGTTGCGGCCTGATATTTGTAATCGCTGGCAAACTGAGCCAGGTATGCCCGAACAACCAGGTCGTAAACGTTTCGCTCTCGTTCAGTCCACTCGGCCAGGTTCACCGTTTTTTCGGGAATGGAAGGCACTATGCCGTGGTGCGGAGTTGGCTCCCCGGTCGGTGTGCGTACTTTCGCGTCATCGAAGGCAGCTGATTTATGGGAGTGGTTTAGCAGGTCAGCAATCTGGGTCAGGTCAGGACGAATTTGCAGCACTGCCGCTATCACTTCAGGAGCTTCATCGTGATGGGCTTCTGAAAGGTGCCTGACATCCGTTCTTGGATAGGTCATTACTTTGTATGTGTCGTACAGCTTCTGAGCCGCTTCCATGACTTCCTGAGCGGAATAGTCATACCGGCTGAAACCTTCCATCTGCAGCTCGTTCATGGAGAGAGGTAGTGGAGGTTTCTTGCTTTTGTCGACCACAGCGCTTTCGGTAACAGAACCTGTCCGGCCTTTGACTTTTTCTGCAATGGACTTGGCGACTTGAGTGTCGACCACACGCCCATCATCATCCAGGCCAGGTTGATCAGCCCGCGGTTTCCACCGAGCCTGAAAGTCCGGACCTTCGGTTGGTTTCAGTTGTACGGTGACTACTTGATAGGCGTGAGGCTTGAATTCCTCGATCAGCCTGTCGCGCTCCCTGGCTATATAGAGCAAAGGCGTTTGTACGCTCCCAACGGGTAGCAAACCCTGTTGTCCTACCTCACGGCCGCGCAAGGTCATCGCTCTCGTGCCGTTCATACCCAGCAACCAGTCGTAGCGACTGCGAGCAAGGCCCCAGCGCCGCCACCCGGTGAACTGAGGTTCTGTGTTATCGCGAATGTTGGCAAGTGACTCTTTGATTTTTGTAGCGTTGTAGTCGTTGATCAGCACCCGACGTACAGGCTTCTTGAATTGGAAGTACTCGAGGGCTTCATCAACAAGGCACTGACCCTCCTCGTCGGAATCACCAAGGTGGTGAACAACATCACACCACTGCAACAATTCTTTAAGCTTTGCGATTCGAGCCTTCTTGCGTGGATCAGGCAAAAGCTTCCAGGCCCGAGCTCCAGGGATAATCGGTAGATCAGCCATCCGCCAAACCTTTTTCTTGCCGGTTGTCAAAGGCACGTCGTCAGGAAGGTAGTGGTCGGGTGGAGCTTGTTGAAACGCATGGCCATCGAGCCAGATAAACCACTGCTCGCCTCTGCGTGCCCAGCCTGGCCCCTGATCTTCGGTGCGGCCCGGAATGGCCGAATAAATACCCTGAGAAAGCTGGGATTCCTTCTCGGCAATCCACAAAACCTTTTCCATTAAAAACTCCTTCCTGAACGAGGCTGAAACCAGCATTTTTGCGGATTTGCATAAGGCTGATTCAACTTGCCTTGATTCCGTAGAATGGCTACCATACGGAAAATTATAAACCATTGCTAGGGATCGAGAAAGGACGAAACGATGATTCCATTACCAGTGGCTGAGCCGCCTGTACCGGTTTGTTTGGTTGAAGCGGCGCGAGATTACAGTTTGCCCCTCAGGGGAATGATCGCGCTTTGGATAACCGAGGGCGGTAGTACAGGGACTTTGAGCCCGAACAAAAATGGCACGGTCGACCACGGTCCTTTCCAGATCAACACCGTGTGGGCTCAGAAATTAGAGCGTGAATTCGGCGTATCACCCCAAATGATCACGACGAACTTTTGCTGGTCCGCTCGCGCCGCTGCATACATTTTGCGCTACGAGATCAACCAGGCGAATGGCAGTTTTTGGGATGGGGTTGGGCATTACCACTCCAGGACACCGAAGTACAAATACCCGTACATCCAGCGTGTTTACAACAATTCGCTCAAGTTCTAGGAGGGCTCATGGCTAGACACGGACAAAATCAATCGGACGGAATGGGGGTCGTATGGCTAGTCATGATTGGCTTGATCGCATTTTTCGGATGGATGTTTTGGCATCGCTGGCACGGCACGATTAGCTACTGGTCGCTCAAGTGGGTTTGGTACCAGCTCGCTGTTTTCGATTGGCCATTTATGCCTGAGGTGATTCGCGAGTGGCGCGCACAAGCTGCGGGTATGGCTATGTATCCATCAAGGGTTACTTTCCCCGAGCTTTTGAGCATTCTCAATAAGGCTGGTTATTTTTACATTCCCATACCGCTTTTCTTCATCGCGAGGGGCTTTCTTGCCGCTCACCGGCACCCGATGAACAAAACGCGCAGGAAGGTCACGGTTGAAACCCTGCCTTGGATCATGTCCAAGCACTCCCCCGCTATCATTCCATCCCTGTACTACGGCAACCCTCAAACTCTGCTGCTAAACGATGATCCGGTCGAGCATCGAAGCGCTGTGCATCCGGAAGAATGGACGCTTGAGCAAGGATTGATTGTAAATCACAAGTTAGATCGTGAACGTTGCCGTCAACTCCTGATCGAGTTTCTAGGCAAGCCGGTCGCTTCACTCAACGAATTTAGTCCTACGGAACGTGCATTGTTCGCGGTTTTCGGCGCTCGCCTACTTTCGGACGGAAAAGACATCCGCGTAGCCCAGCAGCTCTTGGACGACCTCAACCGTTCATGTCACACAGGTACGTTTGAAGGGAAAAAAGGGTACCCGGATCTCGGTTTAGCTGACGCAGCATTCAAAAAATACTCCGTACATCCTGACGCCCAAGCGTGGCTCCTCAAACACCCCTACCCCCGAACGATGCTGTTCGCTATGCACAAGCGTGCTTCCGAAAGCGGCAAGTTGCCCTCTTCCCAGTTTCGATGGTTGAAAGGGATGGACCGTAACCTTTTCTATGCCTTGAACATCGGAAAGCGCAAAGCCCCATTCCTTGAACAAGGTGCGGTTTTCACTCAGATGCTGTGGGAAGAGTTCGCTGAAAACGTGGGCTATCGCCTTACCGAGCCATTCGTTGAAGACGCGATTGATGGCGTCGAAAAATATCTCGCCAAACTAGGTTTGGTCGCCCGACAAGGAGAAACACAATGAAAAATCGCGACAGAATTCGCCAGTACGATTCGTCTCTCCATGTCCACTTCGGATCTACCGGCGAGCGCCGTGCTGTTACGGCACTTTCGTTGAACGACAGTCTGCAGGTTCGCCTGGATGGAAAGCGTTTGCTCTGGTCCAACTCTGCACAAGGGGAAAATCATGAGTGCTTGCTTGAAGAGTTCGGATCTGAAGCTCTGGCTGGTAATGCTTTTGAAGCAATGCAACATGCGCTTGACCGCTTCTCACGGCGCCGTGTGATATTCAGCCGTGTTAAAGGTGCTGTTAAGTGGGGCTTACTGCCGGCGTTCGGCCTGATCTTTGCCCTCGGTTTGAACATGTACGCAGCCCGAATGACCGGCATCACTTCGCAAGCTTCACCTGGCCCATCGGGCCAGGTGAATGAGCAGCCTGCTTTCAACCCAGGTGCAATGCAGCCTGGCTTTGCACCGCCACAACAGCCTCAAAATCTCCAGCTTGGTAACATCCCCGGGCTTCCACCAGCTGCTGACCCAGCAATCGTCAAGCAAGCCATCAATGCAGGCACCAAGGCTGGTAAGTACGCTGTACAGCTTTCTCAGGGGGGGAAAGGGACTGTCTATGTGTTCTCTGACCCATCTTGCCCACATTGCCGCAATTTTGAACCAGAACTTGAAAAGCTCGCTGCTGACTACACCATCCAGCTTTTTCCGGTATCAGTGATCGGCGGGTCTGAGTCCAGCACTGCGATTGCCCAAATGCTTTGCGCTAAACCTGAAGACCGTGCCAACTACTGGAAAAAAATCGTCAAGGGTGATCGCCTCGACGCACCGACTTGCCCCGAAGGCGAAGCCGCCGTATCGGCCAATGACCAGATATTCCGCAAGCTGAATTTCTTGGGCACTCCCACAGTGGTGAACACAAGCGGCGAACAAACCCCGCTGACCCTTCCGAATACCGCCCGGGCCATTTCGCAGTGGCTGGATCAAACAAAGGCGCAGTGAGGATATTCATGGGCAAGTACATCCGGTACTCCGATGAATTCCTTGCCCGTGTGCGTGAGGACGCAGACCTGGTGGGGATCATAGGAAGAGACATCACCCTTAAAAAGGCAGGCAAGGCATTTAAGGCGTGCTGCCCTTTTCACGGAGAGAAAACACCCTCTTTTGAGGTATCGCCTGAGCGGAACACATACAAGTGCTATGGGTGCCCCGCACAAGGCGATGCGATCAAGTGGATGATGGAGTTTCACAAACTCCCCTTTCAAGAAGCCGTTGCCGCTGTGGCGTCGGACTCAGGGATTGCGGTTCCTGAATCACAGGATGACGACTCAGCCGAATCGCAAATGCGCCGAAGTCGCTTGGCGTCTTTAACCAAAGCCCTGCAAGACGCGGCGCGTTTATATGCGGGTGGGATCGAACGCAGTCCCACAGGTCGCCAGTACCTCACAACCACCCGCAGCCTTTCGGAAGAAACAATCACTTCCTACCAGTTGGGTACCGTCGCGACCGGCGTCGTTGAGCTGTTGGCTAAGCGTCATGATCCAGAAACACTCATTGAGTGCGGGCTGGCCATCCGTGCGGAGGACGGTCGTCTATTTGACCGCTTCCGCAACCGGATCATGATTCCGATCTACAACGAAAGCGGTGCTTTGATCGGGTTTGCGGGACGTTCCATGATCGAAAAGCCCGACCGAACACCCAAGTACCTGAATTCGCCTGAAACTGAGCTTTTTCATAAAGGGAACGAGTTGTATGCGTTGAACGTCGCCAAGGCGACAATTCGAAGCGCTCGGCACGCTATCGTCGTTGAAGGCTATTTCGATGTGCTCACGGCTCACCAGGCCGGTGACTGCAGAGTGGTGGCCCCCATGGGGACCGCCCTTACAAATACTCAGGCAAGACGGCTATTCAGCCATGCCGACACCGTGACATTTGCCTTCGATGGGGATAAGCCTGGCCGATCTGCTGCGTTACGAGCCTCTGCCGTTGTTTTAGAGGAAATCCGCGACGGTAAAACTGCCCAGTTCCTTTTTCTACCCGAGGGCAGCGACCCCGATCAGCTGATCGCTTCGCATGGGCTTGATGCATGGAACGATGCATTGGCTACCGCATATCCATTGAGCAGGTTTTTGGCCGACTACGTGAAGCACGGCTTGGATATGGACGTACCAGAATCGCAGGTCCGCGCTGCTGAAAAGGCACGCAAAATACTCGCCCGCGTCCGTGAGGCAACCCTCTACAAACAAGCTCTTACCGCTCAGTTCGAAAGAACGATCGGTATGGCGTTGCCCGCCTAGGAGATCACCACATGTCTCTCGACTCACAACACGAGATCAAGCCTGGCCGCATATCAAGGGACGTGCGTAGCTCTTGGACCAGGTTCAATGTTGCACTGTTTCGCCCGAACAACTTCAAGCTTGCACTTTTAGCCATAGCTGGCCTGCTGTTCTATCAGCCAGTCTTGTGGCCGGTCTGGATCCTCTTCTTGTCCATGCTAATCATGGCCTTTAAGGACCAGAAATTTCGCATGCCTATCCGCATGCCCAAAGACATTGGCGGCTTGGATCGAACGGATTATTACGAGGAGCTGGTAGAGGAAAACTTCCTTTGGGGCTTGCTCACAAAGTCGCGGCTTTTTCGCAGGCTCTTAGCTGCTGGGGGCATCATGTACCTCGGTTTTCTCCGTACGCCGAATACGGACGGAATTGCAGCGAGCGCTGATGAAGGCCGGGAGCTGTGGCTCAACAACTCCGATTGTCGTACCCACCTGTTTTTGCCAGGCACCACGGGCTCGGGCAAAAGTGAAACCCTGATGGGCATGTACTACAACGCCATATGCTGGGGAACTGGAGCGTCGTACGGGGACGGTAAAGCTGACTCAAATCTTGCCTTCTGTCTCTGGTCGCTAGCTCGCAGGCATGGCCGAGAGGACGATTTCCTCATCCTCAACTACCTTACAGGAGGCATGGATCCCTTCGAACACATGGTGGCTAGGGAGTCTGGTCTTCATGCAATGAATCAGCCTCAATCGAACTCCATGAACCCTTTCGGGGACGCTGCGGCTGACTTCCTCCTGCAGCTGATGGCCTCCTTGCTACCCGTAGCCAGCGGTGACGGCGCTCAATGGCAGCAAAAAGCTCTCAATATGATCGATGCGCTGCTGCGTACGCTCTGCTACAAGCGCGCCAAAGGGGAACTTGAAATCTCCATCGGGGTGATCCGTCATTACCTGGCACTTCAAAACCTTGTCCAATTTTACATCGAGGGCCAGCAAGGCCTGATCCCTGAACTGGCCTACCTGCCGATCAAAGCCTACTTTGAAACCGGCCTACCAGGTTTCAACCCACAACTCGCTGGTGATCCGTCGAAGTGGGATGCAGAGGTGTTCAACCAGCATGGTTATTTGACCGGCCAGTTTGCTCGCACTCTGTCGATGATGATGGACACGTACGGTCATATTTTTGCGGACAAATTTCCGGAAATTGACATGCTCGATGTCCTCCTCAACGACCGGCTGATCGCAGTCATGATCCCGACTCTCGAAAAATCTGCGTCCGAGGCAGCATCGCTGGGCAAGCTGTACATTTCATCAATCCGGCTGATGATGGCTCAAAACCTTGGCTACCGCTTAGAAGGTACTCGGGCAGACGTCCTTGATACCAAAGCCACAAATGCCCCTAATCCGTACCTGATCATCAGCGATGAGTTGGCCTACTACTTCGCTGCAGGCATCGCAGTAATGTTTGCTCAAGCGCGAAGCCTCGGCTTCATGATGGTCGCCGCCGTGCAGGATATTCAGGGCCTTAAACGAGGCGAGGCTGCCGACGAGGCACCTTCCATGCTTGCCAACACCAAAGTGAAATGGGTACTGGCCTTGGAAGACCCAGAGGACACCTACGATTACATTCGCAAGGCTGGCGGGGAGGCTTACTACAGCGTGCTCTCCGGCTACGACCAGAACACCGGTGGTGCCTACCAGGCGCAGGGTGCAGCGAACATCGAGCGACGAAACAAGATCGAGCTTGGGGAGCTGAAAAAACTGCAGGCTGGTGAGGGAATGCTGATTTTTAAAGATGCTGTAATCCCAGCATCAAGCTTCTACATCCCCGACGATCACAAGAAAACCAGCAAACTTTCTGCCCGCATCAACAGATTCCTGCAGATCGAGCGGCCGGAATTCAGCCGATTGCCACAAAGTGCTGAGCGCATCAGTAAGCAGGATACCCACTCTGTCGACTACATAGCGGCACAGCTTCGCCGGGTCGAGAAACCCTACTACCCAGCCCTCGATGACCCGATCCTCGATCAGGTTGTGGCAACTGCGCGGCACCTGGACAGCATCCAGCGTTTCGATGTGCCTGCTGAACAGCGTGGCATCGCATTATTCCAAGCGGCAAGAAAAGCGCTTCATGCAGCGGAAGCTCAAGGCCTTACTGGTTATTTTCATCAACCGAAACCCGATCTTGAACCCGAAGAAATGCTCGGCGACGACGGTGAGGATTTTGAAATTCCAGAAGATGCATATGATTAATAAGGGGGCACGATGACAGCAATCAAGCTGGGCAACGACTTTTGGAAATACACCAAGGACCAGGTGGAGCTTCCTATTTATTGGCGTCCTGATGCAGTGTCAAACCATCATGTCGGTGTTGCAGGAACCTCCGGTGCAGGCAAGACACACTGGATCCGGGAGTTCGTCACCAACATGGATGAACAGGTGGAAATCGACATCTTCGATTATCACGGCGACATCGAGATACCAGGGGCAGAAACTGTTCTTTTCAGCGAAGCGACACGCTATGGGTTTAACCCACTGGTGTTAAACACAGACCCCCACTACGGGGGCGTGCGCAGGGCTGTGAATGATGTGATTGAAGCTATGAACAGCACATCCCGAAAGCTTGGTGGCAACCAGGAAGGGGTTCTGCGCCACTTGCTCACCGACGCTTACGCAGCCCGCGGCATCTATGTGGATAAGCCACATACTTGGCAGCGTCGAGAAGCCTCCGATGACGAAATCAAAGACATCATCAAACACAAGCGCTGGGCAGATCTGAAAGCCGTCTATCCTACCCTCTCCGATGTTGTGCGGCTGGCCAAACGCAAGTTGCGTGCCCTCTGGATGGGGATAGACGACCAGGACGACGGCAAACAGGCCTTGAGCTGCTTTGAGGACTACTGCAGAACAATGGCTGCAATGAACAAGCGTCGGGCGGACTTGGCCAAGTCGCAAGGTCGTAATGGCGATGGGGATATTGAAGCCCTGGAGAAGCGTCTCGACACGTCGAAAATCAAGGCTACGGAGGCACACCAAACGTTCTTGAACAACCTGCAAACAGGGCGAGAATTCGATGACGCGATGAAGTACCACAGCAAGGATGTGATGCTAAGCGTCATTACTCGACTGGAAAACCTGATCGCGACCGGGATTTTCAATCCCAATCCGCCCCCTTTCGGCAACTCGCGGATTCGCCGGCACAACATCAAACCCCTTGCCCAGTCCGAGGATGAGTTGAAGATGTTTGTCAGGTTCCGGATGCGCGCAATAATCCGGGAGATGATGCAGCGTGGCGAATCCCACGGAAAACTGCGCCGGTTGATCGTGCTGGATGAGTCAAAGAAATTTAATGACGAAGACGCCTCAAACCCGATCAACGTGGTCGTTACAGAAATGCGTAAGTTTGGCCTGGCAATACTTCTGGCCGGTCAGTCCCCAGCGCATTTCAGCTCCGACTTCATCAAGAACGCCGGCACTCTGTTACTGCTCAACCTCGCTACTGCTGACTGGGACGAGGCTGCTCGTAAGCTGAAAATCGATATCAAAGACTTGAAATACCTACGTCCACAAACAAGCGGTGCGGTACGCATGCTTGAAAAAGGACAGATCGCAAACTTCCGCCAAATTCACTTCTAAACGAGCGAAGTCGCCATGAACCCAGTTTTGTTGAATCTTATCCGCACTGTTCGCCGCCTCAGCATGGTCGTGGCATACATTGTAATCTTCGGGCTCATCTTCTATGGAATGGCATTGCAATTTAGCGGGAGGGAGCTTGAGCGCGGCTTGATGGAGTCGAGCCTAAATTGCGCTTTTGTAGCTTTGGGCACCCGGCTCCTGATCGACATCTTTTTTGGTGACAAGCTGAAGGCAAAAGCCTAGTATACGTATGTACGTACGTACGCATACACTCTAAAAACGGGGCGGCTACCCCGGATCTGCGATGTCTAGGAGCGTCACATGACTTTGAAAATACCCTGCGGCAATATCTCGCAAGCTCTTGCAGGGGAGCCCACAGGATTCGGAAAAAATCGTACGCTAAGATATTGTGGACAGCCATAGTAGCCGAAACGCCTGTCCTCTAGCCTGTGGCCAGATCGCACTGCGCAGTGGTTTAGCCGAACCTCTTGATATATGTGAGTAGTTTCTTGTAGAGCTTATCTGCATATGGCGCGTAGTGTGCTCCAAGGTGACTGCACGGGCACAGGTCACGCAGTTTATACATGGTCTGACTTCTCGGCCTCTAAGATGTGATGAATAGCCAGGAAGCCAGCGAAGTCCCGGTGCTTGCCACAATTCTCACGCTCGCACGCAACCCCGGCCCTTTTTAGTAAAACTTGCTGTACATGTGAATCACGACAAACCTCCGAGTGAAGCACGGGCACGCGTTCGCCTTCATCCCAACCCAAAGTCGAACGCAGCAGCCGGGCAGTCGTCGTAGGTATCGTCGGCCAGTACCGACTCCACTTTATAGGGAGTGAGCTTGGCTAGATCAATCACTCTCAGCCACTGCCATAGCGCATCGGCCACAGTGGTTCAGGCTGCTGGGAAGCAGCGGAAACAGGCCGGGCGCGAACTCCCGCACCCGGATGCCGATGAATGAAGGGTGAGCCCTATGGCGCGGATACCATATCCCCAGTATTTCCTGCCTCAAGAATTACAATTGTAGGACGATATACTTAAAATTACTGGTAGCTTCGAGTCATCAGTGATGAACCGTCCGCATCTTGGTACGGTGATGCCGTCATCCAGGATGAGCTAAAAATGCGGGAATTGCAGAAGGTGATGACGTTGATCTATAGCTTCAGGCGGTTCTCAATCGCGAAGCTTCTAGGCTTCTAGGTGTAGCTAATCAAATGAGGGAGCAAGCCACTCTACTCGAAAACTGCGGATACAACGATCTGGCCAATTCAATTTTTTTGGAATTTTACAAGCTTATGCTCGTGATTGAACAGATTTATGAAGCCATGGATCAGGAAGTCATGGATCAGCTTGGTAGAAACGCTAGTCCTGATGGGTGTATGAGCGCCTCGAACGACAAGCAGAAACCATACAAAACATAATTGTCAATAAGGATTTTGACGTAGACTGCAACCTGTCGGATGATGTTATTATGACATCATGCGCGCTGGAGAATTTAATTAATGAAATCAGTCAATCAGTCAATCAGTCAATCAGTCAATCAGTCAATCAGTCAATCAGTTAACGAGCTGATATCGGCGTCCCAGGAATCATATGTTAAATGCCAAACCAGAAACCCAAAAGGAAAAAAGTCACGGTAGCTGTCAAGCTTCGCCCAGCAACGTTCTACACTCTGGAGGGATGGCTCTTGCTTGGGGGCGCGAACCTACCTGAACCGTCAACCCTGGCTAGTTTCTTAGAAAACCTTGCTGATACGTGGGCGCGCGACGTAATTAACCAAAATCCTGCTGAAGCAGGACAGCTACGCTCACTTAGGCATCTACCGCTGCCTTTAAGGCCGGTTGATGCTGACCCGAAAAAGTCTGATCGTTAACCAATTCTTTCGAGCAGATCTGATGCTGAAAAAAATATCCACATCGCAAGTCAGGCTTGGGATGTATATCCAATCCCTTGAAGGTAATTGGTTCTCGCATCCGTTTTGGAAAGCAAAATTTGTCTTGTACGATCAGGCTGACCTTGAGGCTTTGCAAAGCAGCAAAGTTTCGGCCGTGTGGATCGATTGCTCAAAAGGAATTGATGTCACAGATATAGTTGAAAATCTGGGTCAGGAACGAAAACAAGCGCTTTCTTATACGGAAAAACTATTGCAAAAGCCAACGCACGCTTCTACAACAGTTGCTGAAGAACTACATCGTGCATCGCAGATTCTCAACCATTCCAAACATGCTGTGATGCAGTTATTCAATGATGCCCGGCTCGGAAAAGCGATCGATATAGGACAATGTCTACCTACCGTAGAAGCAATCACCACATCTGTGGCGAGAAACTCATCCACTCTAATTGGCTTGGCGAGACTGAAAACCAAGGATGAATACACCTATATGCATTCCGTTTCAGTATGCGCGCTGATGGTCGCCTTGTCCAAGCAATTAGGTCTGGATGAGGAGCAGACTCGCGAAGCGGGTATTGCTGGATTGTTGCACGACATTGGTAAGATAGTAATTCCGCGAGTAGTGCTGAACAAACCCGGTAAGCTAACTGATGATGAGTTTTCGACAATGCGCGCCCATCCAGAACTTGGTCATGCCATGCTTCTAAAGAGCGAAATGATTCCCCAGTGCGCGCTAGATGTCTGCCTCCACCACCATGAGAAAGTCGATGGTACCGGTTACCCGCACCGCCTTCAAGGCCAGCAAATTAGTGTATTGTCGCGCATGGCGGCAATCTGTGATGTTTACGATGCTATTACCTCAAATCGTCCGTACAAGGAAGCCTGGGATGCCGCTAGCTCTCTTGCGCGCATGGCGAAGTGGACGGGACATTTCGACAAAGAAATTTTTAATGCCTTCGTCAAAACTGTCGGAATTTATCCGCTTGGTAGTTTGGTCAGATTAAATTCCGGTAATTTGGGTGTGGTGATCGAGAAAAACCCGGATCGCCTCGGCAAGCCTATTGTGCGCGTTTTCTTTTCACTTCAGTCAAACACTAGTATTTTTCCGCAAGTGATAGATCTATCACAACCTTCGACAACAGATCGTATTGTCAGCCGGGAAGACCCAGCAAAGTGGGGATTCAAAAATCTAGAAAACCTTTGGTGCTAACTCACGGTATTAGGATCTGTAGGAGCGCCGACTGTTCGATCACAATGACAAAACTGCTAGTCGAGTTGCTACAGCAACTCGACGTAAAGGTCTAGAGAAACCAAAGGGCGACTTGAAAGATGTACGTGCAGTGCGGAAGCGAGCAAGCCAATTGACAGGTTGTCGGCCTGACGCCCGATAATGGTTCAGCCCAAATTGACATGTAGCTGCACCTAAGAATTCATGGGCATCTTTTCCAGATGTGGAGTAGGATTAAATCCTATCTCACCAAGGAGGTTCGTCATGCGCAGCACTCAACAATTCAGCATCACTCTGCCCAACCAGATGGCCGACGTTGTGAAAGCCAAAGTGGCTACCGGTGAATATGCTACTGAAAGCGAAGTGATCCGTGACGGCCTGCGGGCGCTGTTGGCCCGTGATCGCGCCTTGGAAAGCTGGCTCGTTGGCCAAGTAGCCCCGGCTTACGATGCCTTGAAAGCTGACCCTTCGCGTGCGCTGAGCGCCGATCAGGTGCGTGCCCGGTTGTCGGCAGAACACCAGAACGCCACTTCAAAATCGTAATGGCATATACCGTCGAGTTTGCACCGGAAGCCCTAGATCAGTTGGCTGCGCTCTATCGCTACATTGCCACGGCGGCTTCGCCGGAGACTGCCCAGCGGTATACCGACGCCATCGTGACCCATTGCGAAGAGTTACTAACGTTCCCGCACCGAGGGAACCAGAGGGACGATATACGACCAGGTCTGCGTATCACGAACTATCGCAAGCGGGTCGTGATTTCATTTGCCGTTGATGCCAAGCAGGTTTCCATCTTGGGCATTTTTTATGGTGGGCAGGACTTCGAGACAGCCTTGCAATTTGAGCTGGACGATTAGGTTTGCGGGCAGGTGGTGGGATTAAGTGCACTTTCTATTCCGCCGCTCCCTCACCCCTAATACTCACAACCCAAACGTGAGGCCGTAATTATGTTTCCGAAAGAGATCAAGGCAGATCGAGAGTTTCTTGACGGCGGTCGCTTCGCTTTCAACTTGCGACACACACGCTGGCCAAGATCATCACCGCTGCGTTCGAAAAGGCTCGGTGCTAGCCGCGGGTTGCTCGCTACGAGCATCGTCTCCAACAACCTGCTGGCCAAGTTAGCGAGGGTCACACCGGCTCCCATTGCGGATATTCGCAAGCGGAGAGAGTTAGAGCATGGATTCTCTTGAAAAGTGGGGGTGTAGAGCCCCGCGGATTCGTCAGATTTCAACGTAGCACGGGGTATTCCTGGTGCGGTGGCCACCGCACCAGGTGATTATTGAGTGTCGTCACCTTCGAGATCCGACAAGCTATCTGCAAGGTCGATTTCCACCGGGTAGTTATCCGAACCGGCCACAGTAAACGAGCAGGCGCTACCGTGTTCCCCTGCGGCGATCCGCTCTTGAAAGTAAAGGTCAGCTGGTGGACGCTCCTATATGGAGCCGACAGACCGTGAACTGGCCGAGGATCTTGACGACCAATACCGTGTTGCAGCGGATGCCTACCAACGTGCGTTAGTGTCGTTCCACAACGCCTTGCTACTTAGTCGCGGGATGGCGGTATAATCGTAACCGTCCGGCCATGTCATCTACCCAGCCCCGCAAAGCCAAGACATCGAGTGCACTCAAATTTAAGTGAGCACCAGATCTAGCCTTTAAACGGGTATTTCATGCAGCCAACACTCGGTTCCTATTCCAAGGCCTTCAAAGCCCAGGTCATTCAATATGGGTGCCCAGCACGGCACTACAATTGCCAGCATCGCATTCAGCCGTAAGCGTGCCCGTGGAAGTCGCAAGGCTGGCATGACGCTTTTTTTTGTAAAATTTTTGACGATAGGATGAAGCGTACTCTTCAGAAACTGCTCGTGCCGCCGATGGCCCAGAGGAGCCAAATTCAACCTTCGGGGTTTCAATGCTAGTAAGCAGCTATAACAGCGTGTATGTGCTGTTTTCCTTCGCCGTAGCGATCCTGGCGTCTTATACCGCGCTGGACATGACTGGTCGAGTCACCCGTACCGAAGGCAAAGCATCGGCACTTTGGCTTGCCGGTGGATCTTCCGCCATGGGCATGGGCCTCTGGTCGATGCATTTTATTGGCATGTTGGCCTTCCAACTGCCCATCGAGCTGGGTTACGACCTGACGCTGACTGGCTTATCGTTGTTGATCGCCATCGCCTCCTCCGCCTTTGCTTTGTGGCTAGCATGCCAGACGGAAATGCCACTGCCGCGTTTGCTGCTTGGTGCGGTGCTCATGGGTATCGGAATTGCATCCATGCACTACGTTGGAATGGCGGCGCTGCTGATGAATCCTGTAGTGGAATACGTTCCGTCGTTGTTCGCGCTATCGGTGCTGATTGCTATCCTTGCTTCGGGCGTGGCTTTGTGGCTCGCTTTCCGCCTGCGTGGCGAAGGTCAGTACATCAATCGTACACGCATCGGCGCCTCGTTAATTATGGGGTGTGCCATTGTTGGAATGCACTATACCGGAATGGCGGCTGCCCAATTTCCTATCGGGAGCGTGTGCGGAGCGGTCAATGCAGGCATTGATAGCAACTGGCTAATGGTTTTGGTGATTCTGATCACGCTGGCTGTCTGCGCTATTGCCTTGATCGTATCAATGCTTGACGTCCGCACCAGCATACTTGCCAGCTCCCTTGACCTCGCAAACAGTGAACTGGTGCAGCTAGCTCTTCACGACAATCTTACTCGCCTCCCTAACCGTATCCTCCTAAACGACCGTCTTCAGCAAGCGATTCATAAAGCCATCAGGCAGAAGAGCCACTTTGCCGTACTCTTCATGGATCTGGATGGTTTCAAAGCTGTTAACGATACTTACGGTCATCACACTGGCGACCAGTTGCTTCTGCAAGTAGCAAAGCGAATCAACGACGCCAAACGCGGCGAAGATACGGTGGCTCGCCTCGGAGGCGACGAGTTCGTTCTGCTTATCGATCCCGGCGAACCTGAAGACGCTGCGATGTTGGCGCAACGCTTGGTGGAAAATATTCGATTACCTTACGTACTTGGGCGGCAGACAGTGCATGTGTCCGCTAGCATCGGTATCGCTATATTCCCAGAAAATGGCCTAACCGAGCATGAGCTGATGGTCAATGCCGATGCGGCTATGTACCACGCCAAGGAGCAGGGCCGCGATGGCTACTGCTTCTTTGAAAAAGCTATGAACGTTAACGCTCACCTGCAGTTGGAAATGCAACAGGATCTGCGGTGCGCACTGGATCGGAATGAATTTATCCTGCACTTCCAGCCGAAGATGCTCGCCCCAAATGGCCCTATGATCGGCGTTGAAGCTTTACTGCGTTGGAACAAGCCAGGTTTGGGCTTGGTGCCGCCCGTCCGTTTCCTGCCCTTGGCAGAGCGTACTGGATTGATCGTGCCAATCGGTAGCTGGGTAATCCATGAGGCGTGCCGGCAGATGGCCGAATGGCAAGCGTTAGGCGAAGGTAAAGACGAATGGAGTATTGCGGTCAACATTTCGACGGTACAACTGGCCCATGCAAAGCTCGTTGATGTCGTGCGCAATGCCCTGCAAAGCAGTGGCCTGCCCCCCCGTTTCCTGACACTGGAAGTTACCGAATCTACGGCGATGCGGGACGCTGAAGCTGCTTTGATTGTTCTTGATCAATTGGCAGCATTGGGCGTGAATATCTCCATCGACGACTTTGGTACCGGTTATTCCAGCCTGCTTTATCTTAAGCGCCTACCAGCCAACGAACTGAAGATCGACCGAGGTTTTATCACCGAGCTGGCTAAGTGTAACGATGACGCGGCTATCGTTTCGGCCATAGTAGCGCTCGGTAAAACGCTGGGGCTGAGGATCGTTGCAGAGGGTGTGGAAACCGCTGAACAACAACAGATGCTTACCGAGTTGGGTTGCGACATTTTGCAAGGTTACCTGCTGGGCAAGCCGATGAGCGCAGAGAGGATGCTGGAAAGCTTAAGCGCGACCAAGACTCTAGCGTGATACTGCACAAGCCATAGATTCAAGTTGGTGCTTGCTGGTGCAATTTGCAGACCCGCTACATCACCTGATTTAAGCATCAGTTAAACATTCGAATTGGGATTTACGGCTTCTCCTCATTCGTCCGATAGTAAAATTCACTCTAAGGCTAATCAATGTTCAACAAGGCAATCAAGCAGACCTTGGCTGAGGCTCTGCAAAAGCTTCAGGCCGCAGAAGCAAGGGCCGTGGCCGTTGACCGTTCGACGGCAACAATTGAATTTAAACCCGATGGCACCATCATAGGTGCCAATGAGAACCTTCTTACCACCATGGGCTACCGACTGGAGGAGATCGTCGGACAGCACCATCGTATTTTCTGTTTTCCTGATTACCAGGCGAGTGCCGACTATCGTAAGTTCTGGCAGCGCCTGGCTGGTGGCGAGTACATACGTGAACGTTTCCTGAGGCGTAATAAGCAAGGCCTGGAGGTCTGGCTCGAAGCCAGCTACAACCCTATCCGAGGCGCCGATGGTCGCGTCGAAGGCGTGCTGAAGCTGGCCACCGACATTACTACTCAGGTGATCCGTGAGCAGGAGCAGAGCAGCATGGTTCAGGCCATCAGTCGCTCGATGGCTGCGATTTCCTTTAACTTGAAAGGTGAGGTTCTCGACGCCAACGAAAACTTCGAGCAGGCCATGGGCTATCGCCTGGATGAGATTCGGGGAAAGCACCACCGCATGTTCTGCACACGAGGTGAAGCGGACTCTCCTGAATACCGCGATTTCTGGGAGCGACTGAACCGTGGTGAGTTCTTCTCTGGACGCTTCCAGCGACTCAACCGGCATGGCGATACCGTCTGGCTGAGCGCAACCTACAACCCGGTATTCGATGCCAGTGGCCGGCTTTACAAAGTAGTTAAGTTTGCCCGTGATATTACGTCCCAAGTGCGCCAGCAGCAGGCAGAATCCGATGCAGCCACGTTCGCCTACAATATATCCCAGCAGACGGACAGAAGCGCTCGCCATGGTGCCGAGGTCATTAGTGAAACGGTCGAGGTGGTACAAGGCATAGCAGCCGAGCTCTCACGAGCGGCTGAAGGCATCACTGCAGTCAATCAGCAGTCAGAGATGATCCGCAGCATCGTGCAGACCATCCGAGGTATCGCCGAGCAGACCAACCTACTTGCTCTAAATGCTGCTATCGAAGCTGCAAGGGCGGGTGAACAAGGCCGAGGTTTTGCGGTGGTCGCCGATGAAGTACGAAACCTTGCAGCCCGCACGGCGCAGGCCACCGTGGAAATCGTCGATGTTGTGAAGCGCAACCATGAACTAGCGCAGGATGCTGTGGAGAGCATGCAGGCTAGTCGCCAAAAGGTCGATCAAGGCGTCGATTTGGTCAGCCAAGCCGGCTTTGTGATAGAGGAAATTCAGAGCGGAGCACGGCAAGTAGTCGACGCCGTGCGCCAGTTCGCCGAGGCAAAGGAAGAGCTCTGATGTAACTGTATCGGGCACAACCTCGTAAGGCTGTTCCAATTTCTCACGATAAGCGTGCTTGTCCAATATGACATCATCGCTGCTTACTGGGCGCAACTGAACGTTTGCATCCGAGCATCACGTCTTACGCAATTAGACCGGTTGCCAAATATGCGGCAGCAAATGATCGATTTCACTCGCCCGCTGCGTCGGCAGGCGTGTGAGCACGTCCTTCAAATAGGCATACGGATCATGACCGTTGAGCCGCGCAGACTGGATCAAACTCATGATCGCCGCCGCCCGTTTTCCGCTGCGTAGCGACCCTGCGAAGAGCCAGTTCTTGCGTCCAAGAGCCCATGGTCGGATCTGGTTCTCTGCCCAATTGTTGTCTATGGGTACAGCCCCGTCATCGAGGTAGCGCGACAGCGCTGCCCAGCGTTTCAGGCTGTAATCGAGTGCTTTGCTGATGGCTGAGCCTTCGGGCACAAGGTCGCGCTGGGCGCTCATCCAGACATGTAGCATGTCCATTACCGGGACGGCTTTTTCTTTCCGTATTCGCCGCCGTAAATCCGGCTCCAGATCGCGGACTTCGCTCTCGATTTCGTACAACAACTGTTGCCGCTGACCGAAAACTGACCCAGTAGAGGCTGTTCTGCCGACTGAAAACTGACCCAGGTGTTCAACTGCTTCTGCTCAATTTTTGAGCAGGAGAACACAGGGTGATCAGTATGGAAATGATGGGCAAAATTCGCCGGATGTATTTCCGCGACAAGCTGTCGCTGCATGAGATAGCCAAGCGCACCGGGTTGGCGCGCAACACGATTCGCAAGTGGGTCAGAGCACCTGAGGCCAAGCCGCCGGTCTACCAACGCCGCGCGATCTTCAACAAACTCAGCCCTTTTCACGCCACGCTGGAGCAGGCGCTAAAAGCCGATTCGCTGCGGCCCAAGCAACAGCGGCGCAGTGCCAAGGCGCTGTTGGCGCAAATCAAAGCCGAAGGTTATGACGGTGGCTACAGCCAGCTCACCGCGTTTATCCGTGCCTGGCGAGGGGGACAGGGCAAGGCGTCGCAGGCCTTTGTGCCGCTGACCTTTGCTCTTGGCGAGGCGTTTCAGTTTGACTGGAGCGAGGAAGGCTTGCTGGTCGGCGGCATTTACCGGCGTATGCAGGTGGCACATCTGAAGCTGTGTGCCAGCCGTGCGTTCTGGCTTGTGGCGTATCCGAGCCAGGGCCATGAGATGTTATTTGACGCCCATACACGCTCGTTCGGCTCCTTGGGCGGCGTGCCGCGCCGGGGCATCTACGACAACATGAAGACCGCCGTCGACAAGGTCAATAAGGGCAAAGGCCGGGCGGTGAATGCGCGCTTTGCGGTGATGTGCGCGCATTACCTGTTCGATCCGGACTTCTGCAACGTCGCCGCTGGTTGGGAAAAGGGCATCGTTGAAAAGAACGTGCAAGACAGCCGCAGGCGTATCTGGCTAGACGCCCAGGACTGCCAGTTTCACTCCTTCGAGGAACTCAATGCCTGGCTGGGCCAGCGCTGCCGCGCGCTTTGGAACGAGCTGACGCACCCTCAATACAGCGGGCTGAGTGTGGCCGAAGTGCTGGAGTTGGAGCGCGCTGAACTGATGCCTGTGCCAGCGCCATTCGACGGTTACGTCGAGCGGCCTGCGCGGGTCTCCAGCACCTGCCTGGTCAGCGTCGGGCGCAACCGCTACTCGGTGCCGTGTGAGTATGCGGGTAAGTGGGTCAGCAGCCGTTTGTATCCGACGCGAATCGAGGTGGTGGCTGACGACGCGCTGATCGCCAGCCATGTCCGCTTGCTGGATCGCGACCAGGTCAGCTATGACTGGCAGCACTACCTCCCGCTGATCGAACGCAAGCCCGGTGCGCTGCGCAACGGCGCGCCCTTTGCTGATCTGCCGGCGCCGCTGCGTCAGCTTAAGCACGGTCTGGGGCGTCATGCCGGCGGTGACCGGATCATGGCGCAAGTTCTGGCTGCCGTACCGGTCGCCGGGCTCGATGCGGTGCTGGTGGCTGTTGAGCTGGTACTGGAAAGCGGCAGCCTGAGCGCCGAACACATCCTCAATGTCGTGGCGCGCCTGGCCGCGACCGAACCACCACCCAGCGTCGAAACCCACTTGTCGCTCAAGGAAGCCCCCGTCGCTAACACGGCGCGCTACGACCGCCTGCGTGGCCAGACCGAGGAGATCGGTCATGCGTGATTTGATGGCGGAACTCAAGGAGCTGCGCCTGCACGGCATGGCCACGGCCTGGGCGGAGTTGACTGCGCAGGGTGAGTCGAACACAGCCTCGTCCAAGTGGCTGCTCGAACACCTGCTGGAACAAGAGCACACAGATCGCGCCATGCGCTCGGTGAGCCACCAGATGAACATGGCCAAGCTGCCGATGCACCGCGACCTGGCCGGCTTCGACTTCAGCGCCTCCAGCGCAGACGCTCGTTTGATCAGCGAACTGGCCAGTCTGGCCTTTACCGACACCGCGCAGAACGTGGTGCTGATCGGTGGGCCTGGCACCGGTAAAACCCACCTGGCCACTGCGCTGGCCGTGTCCGGCATCACCCGGCACGGCAAGCGCGTGCGCTTCTACTCCACGGTCGATCTGGTCAATCTGCTGGAGCGCGAAAAGCACGACGGCAAAGCCGGGCGGATCGCCCAAGCTCTGCTGCGCATGGATCTGGTCATCCTCGACGAACTGGGTTATCTGCCCTTCAGCCAGGCCGGCGGTGCGTTGCTGTTTCACCTGCTATCCAAGCTGTACGAACACACCAGCGTGGTGATCACCACCAACCTGAGCTTCGCCGAATGGTCGAGCGTGTTCGGCGACGCCAAGATGACCACCGCCCTGCTGGATCGGCTGACCCACCACTGCCACATCGTCGAAACCGGTAACGAGTCCTATCGCCTGCAACACAGTAGCTTGGCGGCCCAGGCCAAGATCAAATCACGGGAGCGAAAGCGTAAGGGCGGCCAGGAACCGGAGGACGATGAGCCGTTCTGATTTCATGGCGACGACGGCCTGCTACATGGCTGCGTGTGGCAGGTCTTAAACAACTGAACTGGGCTAGCGAAGGAGTGGGGGCAACAGCAGCTGCGCTGGTAGACTTATCCACAGTTGCTGGTAACAAAATCAGCAATCCGCCCTGGGTCAAATTTCAATCGGCAGGGTGGGTCAATTTTCCATCAGCGCCAACACACTAAGCAACCATCAGAAAATTTTGACTGTACGCCAAAAAATTCGCATCTACCAGCATCTAAACAGGCGTTGCAGGGCAATCGCATGAACGCCTGCCGATTTGAATGAGTCCTTTCCCAGCGGGCATCCTGAGCGCCTCTCTACTCAGGATGCCCTGCAATGTCGCATCACATACCAATCTCCGATGTTCTGGTCGCCATCAATGATCCCCGTCAGCAGGGCAAGATTCGTCACGACCTGGTCGAAACACTGGTCGTGGCTATCTGCGGCGTGCTTGCCGGCGCTGACACCTTCATCGAAATCGAACTCTGGGCTGAGCAGCGGCTGGACTGGTTCCGCCGTATTCTGAAACTACCCCACGGCATTCCCTCACACGACACCTTTGGACGGCTATTCAGCCTGATCGATCCAGAGGAGTTCGAGCAGGCCTTCCGCTGTTGGGTTGCGGCGATCCTACCGGCCCTTTCTCCGCAAGTGGTTGCCCTAGACGGCAAGACCAGTCGCCGCTCCGGCAAGAAAAACACGGCCCCGTTGCACCTGGTCAGCGCTTTTGCGGCTGATTCAGGGCTGATTCTCGGGCAGAGGGCGACCTCCCAGAAGTCCAACGAGAAGACCGCCATTCCTGAGCTGCTGGCCACACTGGCGCTTGAGGGCTGCACCGTGACGATCGATGCCATGGGTACCCAGCCGGACATTGCACAGGCCATTCTCGATCGCGGGGCGCACTATCTGCTGGCCATCAAGGGAAACCAGCCGAAGCTGGCCGAAGCGATCGATGACTTCGCTGACACCTTTTTGGACGGCGATCCTGCCCGGGTACCCCATGCGCACTTCGAGCATGTCGAGAAGGACCATGGCCGGCTGGAGGTTCGTCGCTGCCATGTTTTCGACCAACTCCAGTGCCTGCCACAGCCAGAACGCTGGCCAGGACTGCGCACTTTCGTGATGCTGGAGTCCGAGCGGACTGTGGGCAACCAGACCAGCCTGGAGCGCCGTTACTACATCAGCAGTCTTGCTCCGGATGCAGAGCGCATCGCACATGCCATCAGGGCGCACTGGGGCGTGGAGAACCGCGTCCACTGGTGCATGGATGTCATTTTTGGTGACGATCAGATGCGGATCCGAACCGGGCATGCTGCCCACAACATGGCCGTTCTCAAGCAACTTACATTGAATTTGATCCGGTTGGATCCGGTCAAGCGCAAGGGTGGCATCAAGGCACGAAGGCTGATTGCTGCAACCTCTGATGATTATCGGGCTGAACTATTAGGTCTCAGGTGAGCTTCATGCGATTGCCTTGACAGGCGTTGTTGATTATCATAAAACACTGACACTGTATTATATAATCGTGCTTTTGTGTTATTTTTTTAATATTTACTGATTACGTACTTGCTTAACCACTCAGTTGCGCTAGAACTAATAGACGCGAAATTTAAATCTCTAATTTTCCAACACTTAGTAAAACCTCGTTTGCCATCCCACTACCATTGTAGGAGCAAATCAGGAGACATAAAAAATTAGCGGTAGCGTGCCTGGCCCTCTAGATAAGTATTGGAGACTGTAATGAAGTTTGAAAAGTCACAGACAGCAATCGACCACCTGACTCCCGAGCAACACCGAATTACCCAGGAGGCGGGCACCGAAAGGCCCTTCACGGGCGAGTACAACGACAACAAGGAGCCTGGCATCTACGTCGACATAGTGTCGGGAGAGCCACTGTTCGCTTCGACGGACAAGTTCGATTCGGGTACTGGCTGGCCCAGCTTCACCAAGCCGATCGTTTCGGCAAACGTGAACGAGGTGCGGGACAGCGCACACGGCATGGTCCGGACGGAGGTCAGGTCAGTACACGCAGACAGTCATCTCGGCCATGTGTTCCCCGATGGTCCTTCCGACCGCGGCGGTCTGCGGTACTGCATCAACTCAGCGTCCCTTCGCTTCATCCCGCGCGACGAGATGGAGTCCGAGGGATACGGTGAATATCTCGATCAAGTAGAGGAGGCTTAACATGCATCAGCGCGCTGTTCTCGCAGGAGGATGTTTCTGGGGCATGCAGGATCTGATCCGCAAGCGGCCCGGCATCATCTCGACCCGTGTGGGTTACACGGGCGGCGATATTCCGAACGCCACGTATCGTAATCACGGCACGCATGCCGAGGGGATCGAGATTGTCTTCGACCCGACAGTGACGAGCTACCGGAACATCCTGGAATTCTTCTTCCAGATCCACGATCCGACGACGCTGAACCGCCAGGGCAATGATCGTGGGCTCTCCTACCGGTCGGGCATCTATTATGTCGACGAGGAGCAGAAGCGCGTCGCCGAGGATACGATCGCCGATGTGGATGCCTCGGGGCTGTGGGATGGCAAAGTGGTGACCGAGGTCCAGCCGGTCGGCGAGTTCTGGGAGGCCGAGCCCGATCACCAGGATTATCTGGAGAAGCGCCCGGGCGGCTACACCTGCCACTTCGTCCGTCCCGGCTGGGTGCTTCCGAAGCGCCAAAAGGTTGACGACGTACAGCCAGCGGCCGGGACCGCGGCGGAATAGGCTTCACTGCCGTTGCCACTGCGCCGATCCGGTCCGCAATCTTCGTGACCGCGTCGTTCAGCGACGCGGTCATCGAACCCTACTTCAGAGTGACGGCTCGTTCCAGTCAGTCGCCATCGCAACACCAGGATCGCAGATTTATGCCAGACCTCTCGTCCTTTCCGATCACGCAGCGCTGGCCGGCATCTCATCCCGATCGCCTGCAACTCTACGCAGCCCCTACGCCCAATGGCGTCAAGGTCTCGATCATGCTTGAGGAGACTGGCCTGGCGTACGAGCCCCACCTGATCGACATCTCGAACAACGAGTCGAAGGATCCGGCGTTCGTGTCGCTGAACCCGAACGGACGCATACCGGCGATCATCGATCCGGCTGGCCCTGACGGTAGACCCATCGCCTTATGGGAATCCGGTGCGATCCTCCTCTATCTGGCCGACAAGACGGGTCAGTTCATCTCCACCGAACCAGGCCAGCGTTACGAGACCCTAGCGTGGGTGTTCTTTCAGATGTCGGCCATCGGGCCGATGTTCGGTCAGCTCGGCTTCTTCCTGCGATTTGGCGGCAAGGACTATGAGGACAAGCGGCCGCAACAGCGCTTTATCGACGAATCCACGCGTCTGCTGGGGATTCTGGATCGCCGGCTGGAAGGCCGCGACTGGATCGTCGACGACTATTCGATCGCGGACATCGCGACGCTCGGCTGGGTGAATGCGCTGGTGGAATTCTACGCTGCGGGTGACATCCTTGGCCTCAGCAGCTTTTCGAACGTCCGCGCATGGCTTGGACGCGGGCTGGCTCGACCGGCCGTCCAGCGTGGCCTCCACATTCCCGCGAGGCCAGCATGAGCATCATCGCCGCCTATTATTACAACGAAGGCAAGCGAGTTCGCGAAATCGCGCTCGATGAGCACGTCAAGTTGGGCGAGAGTCGCTCGGGCTTCTGCTGGATCGCGCTTAGCGAACCCACCCCCGAGGAACTACTCGCGATCCAAAGGACATATAATCTTCATCCGTTGGCGATCGACAACGCGATGCACCCGCTGTGCCCGCCCAAGCTCGAGGTCTACAACGATGAGTTGTACGTCGTCGCGCAGACCGCCGAGCTGGTCGGCGACCGGATCAGCTACGGCAAGATGGCGATCTTCACCGGTCACAATCACCTTATCACCGTGCGGCACGGCAATGCCGGAGCGCTGGGCAAACTTCGGGAGCAACTCGAGGCATCGCCGACGCAGTTCGGCAAGGGTGTCGACTATGTGCTGCACGCGATCTTGCATCGCGTGGTCGACCAGTATCTGCCCATCTTCGAAATGATCGAGGACGACGTCCTGGCGATGGAGCGACGGTCGCTGCACGATTTCCTCGGGCCAGAAGAGGTGGCGCGAATCTTCGAACTAAGGTCCGAACTCACGCGGTTCCAGCGCACGCTCGGGGCTATGGCCGAGCTGGTGCGAAAGCTCGTTCGCGGCCACTTTCCCTGCATCAGCGCCGAAATGACACCATATTTCCACGACGTCGCGGACCATGTCCACCGCGTGCAGTCCATGGTCGACGGCCTCCTGCTTGTCCTGTCCACGGTCTTTGAGGCCAGCAGCCTTCTTGAAGCGCAAAGGACGGGGGTGATCACCCGCCAGCTGGCGGCTTGGGCGGCAATACTGGCAGTCCCGACGGCGATCGCTGGAATATACGGCATGAACTTTAAGCACATGCCGGAGCTGGACACGGCCTACGGATACTTTGTCGTGCTCGGAGTGATAGCGATATCGTGCGTTTTCCTATTTGTGCGCTTCAAGAAGGCTAAGTGGCTGTGAATACTGCCCATCGTTTTCTTCGCCGTCATCTGACGGTTACAGCGGGCCTTATACGGAAGCTTGTCCAATCCAACTCAAGATGAAGGTGCGTCCATGACATAGCAGCTGACCGACGCTCTACAAGCAGTTCAGTCCTTCATCGCCAAGGGCTAAGACCGCGAATAGCGCGTCAAGGACAGCAATCTCGTCGATCTCGAGCCAGGATCAACCATCGGTCCGTGCGGCATCTGCGTCGACGCGGCGTTTCGCCTCGGAAGCGGTGATGATGGCGATAACGCCTCCACCCTCTACGCGATCACCGATCCGGCGACCGAGCATAAGGGCCTGTTGATCGACGTGTTCGATGAAATCTGCTACCGCGACCCAGTTCAAGAGTCGGGACCTCAATGTAGAAGAAGTTGACTAACGAGCATTCGCGTCATCCGATCAAGCAAGCTGGAGACATTTATGAAAGCCATTGGTTACAAGGTTCCGGGACCCATCGCCGCGGATGCCGCGCTGGTCGACATCAATCTGCCTCGGCCTGTCGCTGCAGGATACGATATCCTGGTTGAGGTGAAGGCCGTCTCGGTCAACCCGGTCGACTACAAGGTCCGCAACAGCACGCCGCCGGCAGATGGCGATTGGAAGGTGCTGGGATGGGATGCCGCCGGGATTGTGCGCGAGGTCGGCCCCGACGTCACGCAGTTCGAGTTAGGCGACGAGGTCTATTATGCCGGATCGATCACACGGCCCGGTACCAATGCGGAGTTCCATCTCGTCGACGCCCGGATTGTCGGTCACAAACCTGCGTCGCTCTCCTGGGCGGAAGCGGCGGCGCTGCCGCTGACGACGTTGACGGCCTGGGAGGCGATGTTCGACCGCCTGGACGTGGCGAAGCCCGTACCCGGTGCGGCGGAGGCGATCCTCATCATCGGTGGCGCGGGCGGGGTTGGGTCGATCGCCGTCCAGATCGCGCGACAGCGCACGGACCTCACCGTCATCGCCACAGCCTCTCGACCGGAAACCCAAGAGTGGGTAAGAGGGCTTGGAGCTCACCACGTCATCGACCATTCTCGTCCGCTCGCGCCACAGATCGCCGAACTCGGCATCGGTGCTCCCGCTTTCGTCTTTTCGACCACACATACCGAGCAACATGTCGCCGACATCGCCGAACTGATCGCCCCACAAGGACGGTTCGGACTGATCGACGATCCCAAGGCATTCGATATCATGGTTTTCAAGCGCAAGGCGGTGTCGATCCACCACGAGCTGATGTTCACGCGGTCGATCTACGGCACGCCCGACATGAATGAGCAGGGCGAGATTCTGGATGCGATGGCAGCGCTGGTTGACGACGGCAAAATCCGCACGACGCTGACCCGGCGACTGTCGCCGATCAATGCCGCCAATCTGAAGACGGTGCATGCACTGATCGAAAGTGGCGCGGCTAAAGGCAAGATCGTCCTCGAAGGCTTCTAACGACCGCGATCGCCAAACATCTTGTCCAACCTCAAAAAGCCGAACGGGTTATGCCCCAGCGATGAGAATCCCATGACCAAATCTATTGCCACCGCCTCGATCAACCGCGAAACCGCAGTCGCCCTCATCGACGCGGCGCTCGCTGCGGCCCGTGCCATCGGCATCCCGGCTGCCGTCGCCGTCGTCGACGCCACCGGTAACCTGCGCGCGTTCGAGCGCACCGACGATGCGCCGTTCCTTACCGTCGATGTTGCCATCGACAAGGCCTGGAGTTCCGCCTCGTTTGGGTTCCCGACCCATGTCTGGAACGACTATGTGACCAACGATCCAAAAGTGGCGCCGCTAGCCTATCGCCCTCGGATGGTCGCTGTCGGCGGCGGTTATCCGATTCTGGAGGATGGGAAGTTGATCGGCGGCATAGGCATCTCCGGAGGCAACTATCAGCAGGATCAGGATGCGTGCGTCGAGGCACTCATGAAAATCGGGTTCCAGTTGCCAGCCTGACGACTGTGAGGCCATCACCGGTGGTAATGGCCAACAGATCCAACCTTTGAGAGGCCTAATGATGGAAGCGTTCGTCGTCTTTACGCGGGAAGAAACCAGCGACCCACATGCACTCGCAACCTATTCTGCAGGCGTCGGACCATCGTTCGATGGTCACGACGTTACCTTTCTCGCCGCTTATGGCGCGATCCAGCATTTGGAGGGGCCGCCCATCGAAGGGGCCGTAATCTTGCGTTTCCCGACGATGCAGGCCGCTCGCGACTGGTATGACAGTCCCGCCTACCAAACCATCGCTGCTCAACGCTTTGCCGGTTCCCGTTACCGCGCCTTTATCATTGAAGGGCGGCGGTGACATACCGACAGAAGCACTTCGGCGCTGACCACGAGGTATCGGCGTGTGAACTCGCATCTTGGGAATCTGTGGGGGGGACCAAGACAGCGGCGCTAGGGGCTCATATCGTCGATCGGATCAGAGAGTTGCTCGGCGAGAATGGGTTATCTATTGCCGAGCTGACGGAGCGGAGCCGCCCTCTCCCAACGGATTGATTCAATCGTTGACGCTCCTCCTATCCGGATCCGGGTTTTCGCACGCTGATCAACAGAGTTACAGCGCGCAACGCCTGTAGTGGGCATCAGGGGATGGGTGGCAATCAGGATGATTGCCCACCTTCCAACGATTAACCTTGCTCAAGTTGCTTCACTAGTCGCTCCGCGTCGAGATGGAAGTCCGAGAAAACAATGCTACCGCCAGCGTCGATAACCGTAAACCACGGAGTTCCTCGTGTGCGGTAGTCTTCCATGAAGGTTGGAAACGGCGAGCCGGTCGGTTGCTCGTCGTGACCGAAAACGATAGGAAGCTCATACTTGAGCTGGTTCACGCGCAACTTCTCGAAGGTATTCTCATGCGTTCCTTCGAAGACGGTCTGGATCACTGCGAACCCCACGTCTTTTGAGCTCAACGCTGCATGCAACTTTTGTAGCGTCGGAAACCCATGCAAATGGCAACCTTGGCACCAATGCTGGAAGGCAAACAAGATTTTCGGGCCGGGCCCGATATCTGACAGTTTGAACGGCGCGATACTTTCCCCATCTTTGCCAATCCATTTTTGCACCCGCAGCTCAGGCGCTTGTCGTTCGATCTCGTTCATCTGATCCTCCAACCCCGATACAGAAGCTTAGTGGATGATCGCGCGTCGCGACGGTGCGCGAACGTCCGACCTTATTTTCCCTATTTCCTGAAGCCAGAATAGATCAGATCGACATTTCGTCCTTAATATACTCAAGCTGCCGGCGAGCGCGAACTGGGCAACCATGCGCTGGTGAGCCTTGAGCTTTGCACGCTGCCCATCCGTTTGAGAGCGAACCTGCAACTTCCGCTCCGCATACCGCAGATCAGCGTACGCAGCCTTGGGGTTATCTACCCTATAGCCATTGGGTATTGGGAATCATGCTGGCCTGACGCTATGTTCGATACGCGATTTTTTACGATGATAGAGCATCTGTATCTGATTTTTAGTCGATTGG
The DNA here is from genome assembly GCF_016613265.1 of Pseudomonas sp. MF6751. NCBI lineage: Bacteria > Pseudomonadati > Pseudomonadota > Gammaproteobacteria > Pseudomonadales > Pseudomonadaceae > Pseudomonas > Pseudomonas sp. MF6751. The sequence goes on along the minus strand of NZ_JAENSV010000018.1, from coordinate 11,647 downwards.
CTTATTCGGCGGATGTGCGGGCAAATGCTTTACGCAGAGTACTGAAATGAAGGCCGGCTTCGGTCTGCCGTATCGAGCAAGAGGGGTCACTATGGTCACCAGAGGTTTCACCGGTCGCGGTTCAGGCGACCAGTCCGATCGGATTCCGCCAGGTCAGCATCTGGTGGAGGATTTCCCTGTTCTGTCGGCCGGCCCTACGCCGAGGGTAGAGCCCTCCGACTGGAAATTCACAGTCAAAATTGGTCCGAAGCCCGTCAAAACGTGGAATTGGGGCGAATTCAACACTCTACCAAAGACCCAGGTGACAAAGGATATTCACTGCGTCACCTCTTGGTCCAAACTGGATACCGTTTGGGAGGGTGTACTCATTGAAGACATCCTTGCAGATGCAGAGCTTGATCGGCCTACCGATTTCGTCTTGGCGCACTGCTACGATAATTATTCGACAAACGTCCCTCTGACGGATCTGCTTTCCGGGAAAGCGATGGTCGCCCTCAGTTATGCGGGCAAGCCACTTTCCCGCGATCATGGGGGGCCGGCGCGTCTTCTAGTGCCGCACCTTTACTTCTGGAAATCCGCCAAATGGGTGAATGCGCTGCAATTCACGACGCGTGACGAGGCCGGCTTTTGGGAGCTGCACGGCTATCACATCTACGGCGATCCGTGGCGCGAACAACGATACACCCATGACTGAAAACGAAGCGCAAGTCCGTTCGTGGCAATCATGCGTGATCGACGACATCATCCAGCAAACACCGAGTATCAAGAGCTTCTTCCTTCGGTTGAGCAAGCCGTTCGCGCACACCGCAGGTCAGCACGTCGATATCCGGCTGACCGCGCCCGACGGCTACAGTGCAATGCGCAGCTACTCGATCGCGTCATCGGCAGTTTCGACCCCGATCGTCGAGATAGCTATCGAGCGCATGCCGGATGCCGAAGTTTCGCCGTTTTTTCACGACATCGCGGCGATTGGTGACGAAATCGAAGTTCGCGGTCCGCTCGGTGGCCATTTCCTTTGGCCTGAGCCTGCCATAGATCCGGTTCTGTTGATCGGGGGAGGCTCCGGCCTCGTGCCGTTGATGGCAATGATCCGGCAGCGCCGCGCATTGGCCCAAGCCGTTCCGACAGCGTTGCTCCTGTCCGCACGAACCGCCGAGGACGTTCTCTTCTCAGAAGAACTTCATTGCATCGAAATCAGCGATCCGGCGTTCGTCCTGGCGCTCGCGATTACGCGCGAGAAACCGGTTCGCGCATCGGACTTTGCGCGACGGATCGACGGCATGATGGTCCAAGAAATTCTAACCAGGCTTCAGGGAAAGCCGACGCAAGTGTTCGTCTGCGGGTCTAACGGATTCGTCAACATCGCAACCGATAGCGCGCTGCTGGCGGGCTTGGACGCCTCCATCATCAAGACGGAGCGCTACGGGGGCTAGCGGCGCGAGCTATCTCACGTCGCGCCGATCGTAGACGTGCGCCCTGGGAAGCTTTGGCGATCAACGTGAACCGTTTTGCCGAACACAGTCTTCGTACCCCCCGGCCTCTAGAACGCCTTCGCTCGCGATACCTGGCTCGACATCAAGCTCAATTTGAAAGTTCCTGCACTATCCGTCGTCCTGATATGCTCGACCAGCATGATGGGCGATTCGAGCGGGACCGCTTCCGTCCCAATCGAGGCTCGGTTACCTTAGAGCATCGGCTCGGCGCTACAGGAGGCGCGTGCGGCCTCTGCCTGGCGGTGAAAGCACTTTGGGCCATGTCGCCTGGATAGCGGCCAATCGTCAGCATCTGCTCCGATGTCGGCCAAGGTGCAGTCGCCATCTTTGAACGCCGCGAATTGGAGATCAACGCCATGACAGCGATCCGCGTGCAACTGCCGGAGATGCAATATGACAACTGATGTATTGCTGTACACCACGAATTGGTGCCCGTTCTGCCGCCGAGCGAAGGCGCTCCTCAAGGAAAAGGGCGTGCGATGGAAGGAGCTCGATATTGAGGCGGATCCGGCTCACCGGCAGGCCATGGCGGAAGCGTCGGGGCGAAGCTCCGTGCCGCAGATCTTCATCAATGGCACCCTTATCGGTGGCTCCGATGAGCTATTCGCGCTCGATGTCAGAGGCGAGCTCGACAAACTTCTCGGGCGCAACCCGCCTGCCACCTGAGGAGGTGCGGCTTGGGGCAGCCAGCCCGCGAGCCTTCGCCGGTTGATGAATACAAAAGGAGAGTCCGTTGGTCTCAGCCATCTGGAAAGACACTACTATCGCCACAAGCGACGAAACAGTCATCGTCGAGGGAAATCACTACTTCCCACCGTCAGGAGTCGACCTGAGCCTGCTTGAGATGAGCCCGCACACATCTGTCTGTCCGATCAAAGGCGCCGCGCGCTTCTTTCATGTTCGCGCGGGTGACGCGCTCAACGTGAACGCCGCTTGGACCTATCCCGCCCCCACTCCGGATGCCGAGGGTATCCGGGATTACATCGCTTTCTGGAAAGGCGTGGACGTTGCCTAGCAGACTGGACGGACGACTTCGCTGATAGCCATGCGGGCGCCGACATCTCAATTATCCTGCCCACCCCGGGCCTCGTCGGCTGCAGGAATCTGCCCGGCACCTTAGCGCGACCCGGCACTGGCGGTCTCGCACCCGCCGCGCCTCTGTTCTATCAATAAGGATGGATGACATGGAGCATTCCGAGTTCGATGCCGCTTTCGCGAAGCTTGCGGAGGGATACAGAGAAGGGACTTATGAAGGCCGGCGTTTCAGCTTGATCGTCCGGCGATCTGGGGACGGACGTCGCAACAGTCTGTTCGCCAGGGAGTTGGACGGGACTGACATTGTCAGCTTCAACCTCTTCCGCGTTACATCAGATAGGACATTGTTGAAGCCGTGCGAAATGTCCGCCGAAAAGGTCGTAGCGTTCGTGCTGGAGTTCCGACCGGACACCTGACGGGCAGAAGAAGATCCCGGCCAACCGGCGCGCCTGCGACGGCCGGCTATCTAAGGCTGCGCAAGCCTATAGCCGCAGCTCATTGCACTTCGTCTGGCGAGGAATTCAACATCGATACGTCGCCATCCGCGGGGATATCGGTACAGGCGCCCGTGTAAGCCAGATTGAGAAATCCTAAGCGATGACTAACACCAATGACGCCACCCTTCCGACACATTCTATTCTTGAGGAATGCACAGCGATGGCTGTCGTCAACGCTCTGAAGATTATTCTGAAGAACAGCTACGCGATCTACCTTAAGACAAAAAATGCCACTCGGGCGCATCCCGCCCCTACTTCAGGGACTTTCACTTGCTTCTCGCTCTGTCACTCACAGCATCGGCACGCCCATGACGCATGGTATCCAGGCCTCATAATTTTCCCATATAACCTTCTTGTCTTTTGCGCACCCAGAAAGACTCGAGGCTTTAACTGGACAGATGAGCCCTCGAGGGTAGTGTTCACCTGATTGGCTTTCTCATATCTGATGTTGATTCGCACAGTGTGCCAACCAGGTGATAGTTTCAAAAAACCTGCGCTTCAGAGCGAATTAGACGATCTTCGATAAGAGCGATCCGCCTCAAAATCCAAAACATCTAACATTGTCCTAGAGCCATATTTGTACCTAGTACTATGGCGCTCCCATTAACACATTTGATGATGCACAGAAAACTTAGCTCATGATAGCTTTCAGCTAACAGCTATTCGGAAGCCCGAAAGGATTCAACCGTTTAAGCGTGAACCGTCGATTATAAATACTTTCGTAAGTTAGCTTTAAAGGACGCTTTTAGTCCTTGTAAATACGCATTACGACTCCACAGCTACCAAATCCATACGGCGCCAGCAACCATTAAAACACCCGACACTACTAAAACAATAGTAGAGGCGCGATTGCTGCCTTTCAAAGTATGACCAACACCCACATCCATAACTAGGTGTCGAATTCCGGCTACGAGATGATAAATAAATGAAGAGTATACCAACCAGAAACTAACTTTGCCGAAAGGTGAAGAAAAAATCTCCTTGACTTCATTAAAACCCTTTTCTGACTCCAACGATTTGCTCAGCATATACAGTATCAGTCCCAGAAAAATAAAGAGCATAATTCCTGAAATCCGGTGCAGAATCGATGTAAGCGCCGTGAGAGGAAGCTGAATGGTTCGAATATCAAGATTAACCGGCCGCTTTTTATTCATTTTGACTCCAGTCAACAATTCTAGTGGGGGATTTCAGTTTTCGATCTCATTCATCATAGCAGCTGTAACTAAGGCTGGCGGCGACAATAATGGAGATATTCGGGGCTTACGTTGCATTTTGAGGTCGCAAGTGCATGTGCGTAAATTGAAGCAAATTGCAAGGTTATGCCCAATAGGTAGCTAGCTTATTAATTTAACAAAAGTGACGTGTGTCGTTCTGCAGGGCATGCTGTTCCCCAACCCTGGAAAACCTATCCTCTTTAACACGTCAAAGTCGATTGATAGGCTTGCTGCAACAGCTATCTGCCCGGTTGAAGTCGAAGATCGATGTATCTGTAGGGTTTGGAAATAAATGCGGGCGCCCACCGCACTCACGGCTCAGTTACCATTCTTTGTGCATCGCGGCCGCGCGGCTAGTTGGTAGCTGTTCTAAGCCTAGTCAGTGCCGCCCTTCGCCCCAAGCCCCATAGTCAGATTTGAGAAATGACAGTAGGCGATGCCGCAACGCGCTTCATCGACCTATGTAAAACGACTCCTTTATCGAAATAGTGCACTCATCGCTCTCCACGGCGATCCCTTCATCGCGAATTGCACCGCCCAAGACGATCTGCACTGAAATCAATACTTTCTGATGCCTCTTGATTAGAGATGCCAGCCATAATCATCTCATCGCCAACGCATACGGCGTTCGGCAGCCAACACACTCTCACTCACTACTGGAAGCTCAGACATGAAAACCATAGGCATTGAAAACTCGAAGTCCAGCGTACAGGCCCACTTAACGCTTGGAACCAAAACTATGGGGCTAGGTATCTATGGCGCGTACTTGGCTCTCGCTATTATTTACTTCTGGTTCGGCGGCATGAAATTTACCCACTACGAGGCCGAGGGCCTGGTTCCACTGGTGAGCAACAGCCCGCTTTTGGGATGGGTGTATAGCATTTTTTCGGTCGACATGTTCTCCAGCCTGCTCGGCATACTAGAGATTTCGATCGGCACTCTGATCGCAGGCCGCATGCTGTCGCCCAAACTATCCGTGGTAGGAGGCGCTCTGTCTGCAGGCCTGTTCTTCACAACCCTTAGCTTTATGTTTTCCACTCCGGGCGTCATTGAGCCTAGTTTAGGGTTTCCGGCGATTTCCGTTGCGCCAGGTCAGTTTCTGCTTAAAGACTTAGGGTTGCTTGCTGTTTCGATATTTGTGGCAGGCCATTCGCTGGTTGAACTGGAAAAACGTAAAATTAATGCATAATTTTTTCAATGGCTTAAGGCAGTAATGCCTTAGGCCTTTTTGCCATCATTTTCCCCCGCCAGATCTTTCAACCAGTCACGAGGGCTCAACCCCGTCTTGCGTCTAAATGCGCGAGACAGCGCCGAAGGACTTTCGTAGCCGACTTGAGCTGCAATCAGCGTAATCGAGCGCCCTTCTCGCATCAGCTTCTGAGCCAGGCTAACTCGCCAACTCAACAAATAATCAGCAGGCGTCTGTCCGATGACACTCTTGAAATGCACGGCATACGCAGCGCGTGACATATTTGACTCACTGGCCAGCTCTGCTATTGACCAGGCATGTTCCGGGGAGTTGTGCATCTGTAAAAGCGATCGGGCAAGCCGCATGTCGGCCAGTCCAGCCATCATTCCGGTGCGCAACTGGTGATGATCGAGCAGGTAACGGAGCAACAGAATGATTAGGAGCTCAAATAAGCGCTCAAGCGCGGCTTCCCTTCCACAATGCACATTTGCCGCCTCGGCAAACATCCACTCCAACGTGTCTGCCAGCATGGGCAGATCATCGAGTGCGAGCACCAAACAGTCCGGTAATGAAGCCGACAAAGGATTATCAATTCCGCCCTCAAACTCCATGGAAGCACACAACAACTTTGCGCCATCGGACTCACCCGCAAACAATTGATGCTTGGCGGGGCGTGGCATAAAAATCAAGCTAGGGCGAGTGAGCTGCAAATCCTTGCGATCGGGACCAAGCAACGTCACGCTGCCGGCCTGAAGCAGATGGATATAACCTCGCCGCTCGGCGCCATCGTAAGATGCAGAGCCGCATAGGTCGCCGTCATAGAACAGATTGGCCCGCACGCCGAACCGCGAGAGCAAATTAGACAAACGATCCATTGGCCGATCCTTGACGAGTCAGAACGCACAGACCATACCATCTGCGTTGTCGTTCAGTGCCTGTAGCGAACATGCCGGCGTAAATCAGCCAACGGATAAAGTGATCACTGAGCAGCTCAGCCTCCCTTTCCAGTTCGGCTGTTAAAAAAACAACACCGTTGTTTGAAAGCACCAGCAAATCAAGTGCTCACTCTTCTATTTTACGGGGTTGTACGCCGGAATCCCAGAAATTTCCGTCAGCCCAGCTCCAGTCCCGCCACGAGCGCATCCAGGTCGATGAACTTGCCGTCAGTCTGGAAGGTGTAATGCCCGTTCAGCAGGATGTGCCGCCAGGCCGCTGGCGACATCTGCGTGATCAACGCCAGCGCCTTGGCATTGCCAGCTGCCTCGTACTTCGTCAGCAGCAGGGACAGGATCGCCGAGTTGTAGAAGATGATCGCGTTGCCGATCAGCCTGGCGCACTGGTTGCTGATCTCGATTTCGATGTCGGTGCGGCCGGTCAATTCCTTCTTCCCACCGACTTGGGCGATGGTCGAGCGTAGCTGGTGATAGGACTCAATGCGGTTCTGCGAGCGGTGAACATTACGCTCCAGTTGCGGGTCGCGCAGGTAGCGCAGTGTGTAGATACTGCGGATGAGCTTGTCGAACTCGAAGATTGCGCGCCGCGTCGGGTTCGGCGCCGTATAGGTGCACAGCTTGCGGATCAGCGTGCCCTGCGTCATTTCCTTCAGGCCCAGTGTGGCGACGATTCGGTCGATGTTCGCCTTCTCACCGACGATGAGTTGCCGGTCGATCTGGCCAGCCGGCCGGATCAGGCATTTCTCGTACAATGCCAGATCATCGGCGCAATACAGCTCCTGCAACTGGTCGTCGAGGTCGGTGAAGCGCGGCTCGAAACGAAGTCCGAACCAGTGCAGGATGGCGAAGTTGGCCTTGTTGATGCTGTGCATGTCGCCGGTGATCGCGCTCGGCACGATGTCCGACGTGTTGCGGTACCAGATGTCGAACACGTGGTGAGCCTCGTACTCGTGTGCGCCTATCAGGTAGCCGTTCAACGGCACGTGATTGCACAGCAGCGTGTAGGCGACGACGCCCTTGCCGCGGCCGAAATATTTGCGCGAGTAGCGCGCCTTCACAGTTGGTCGCTCGACGCCGAATTTCTGCCCATCAACGGCACCGTACAACGAATCGAGGTCGAACGAGTAATGCGGGAAGATCGGCAGTGCGGCGATGGCGTTGCTGATGCAATCGTTGGCCACATGTAGCGTCGCCTGGCGCAGGTACTGCTGGTAGGTACTCTCCAGGACGTGGTACGGGATGTCGCTGGTACGTGCCATAACCTGGTTGCCGTGGTTCATGGCTTGGGCAATGATCACCGCCATCAGACTGTCGGCGTCGGCTACCTTCTTCGCATAGCGTGGCTGCAATGGTGTCAGCGCCGACAGGAACTGGCACTGGCCGTTGACGAAGCGAAACACGTCGGCGACATCGCAGTATGGCAGTTGCTCGTAGAGAGCTTGCTCGCGCGCCTTCTGGTTCTCCCCCTTGGGCTTGCGCCAGGTCAGTCTCTGCGTGTCCTTGTCGTATTCCAGGTGCGTCAGCTTGCCCTGTTTCAGCTCGCGATTGAACGCCACCCATTGCGCACGCAACTCGGTCGCCAGTGCATCGAGCTGGGCACTGACCGGCTGCCGCAGGAAGGGGATGTCCATCTGCGCGAGCACGGCGGCTTTCTCGTCCATCGAAACCAACTCGTCGGACAAATGCCGGTGCTGCAAGCTATCGTCAATGTAGAGCTCGCCCGCCTGGAAGCGTTTCCTGACCTGACGGTAAAGCCAGAATTCGTAACGATCGGCATGCAGGCCTGTCGGCGTGCCTTCGGCATCGAACATCAGCAGGTACGGACGCAAGCGTTTCGGCAGCGTTGCCGCCGGACATTCGTCGAGTGGCCGTTGTGATAGGCGCTGCTGCTTGGCGAACACGCTCTTGGCCCAAGTCAGCGCCGCGAGCCATGGGTTATCGGGGGCCGTGCCGGCGAAGTCGAGCGCGACGTACAGCGGCCGTAGATGGCGTCGAATGCGTTCGGCCAGGCCGTCCACCGCCTGCCAGTGCAGCGCCAGTTTGTTCAGTGGCTTGACGCTCATGCGCTGCGCCGTGTTTTGCAGCAATTCCCTGGACATGATTTTGTAGGCGCGTTGGCGCACCTCGCCGAACGGCGTCGGATCGGCCACGCTGTCGTCCACGTACAGCGACAGCAGGCGGCCAACCTGCGGCGTTTCCTGATGGCGTCGCAGCTGTTCGGCGACAAAGGACTGTTTCGCACCCGTGCGGCTCTCGTCCTCAAGTTTTTTCATGTGGAAGGCCATCGCGTCGACCAGGTTGTCGGTGAGCTGCCGGTAACGTACCCAGGCATAGCACAGCAGGTAGAGCCGGGTCTGCTCCGCCTTCAGGTGGCGCAGGTCATGGACGGTATAGAAGTTCGCCAGGCTCGCGTAGTACAGCAGGTTCTGCTGCGAGATGCCGAGCTTGGGCAGCAGCGCCTTGGCGATCCCGTGCAAGGACTTCAGCGTGGCGCGCTTCTCGCGCTCCCCTGCCATCTGACGCCAGCCGAAATCTTTAGCGTCCTGCTTGAGCGCTGCCAGTTGAGACAGGGTGTCGTCACGCACCAGGAGCTGGCCCAGCGCAGCTTTGGCCGATTCGTCCAACACTTCTGCCAGCAAGCCGCCCAAGCGCCTGCGTTCGGTGGACAGGGCTTCACTGACCAGCTCTTGTAAGGTGGTGTGGCCGGGCCGGATGATTTTGTGCTCGCTGAGCCAAACGATCAGTTCGGCGGCCACGAATCCTGGCATTACGTCGCGCCGCACGATCTGTTCAGCCTGCTGTGCCAGTTGCGGCAGGAAGCTAGCCGCCCACGACCGGTAGCCGAACAGTTCGGCGATCTGACCCCTCTGGCTGTAGTGCTCATGCTTGGTGATCGCCTTGCGTTCGAACGCTTCGCCGTGGAAATAGCGACTCAGCACGAAGGCGCAATCGTCCTCGACCTCATGCCAATCGAAGCGGAAGAAAGCATGCTTGGCCTTGAAGTAGCCGATCTGCAAGACGCAATAGACTTGGGCCTGCAGGCTAGGCCGGCTGCTGGCGAACGCCAGTTCAGATTCGGCCAACGCCAGGTATTCCAGCCGCTGAGCATCGTCGAAGTCCGGTAGGCCGTACAAGGCTTCCTGCTCTGCGTCAGAAAAGACGGTGAGTAGCTTATTCTTGTTGCTCATCGACCGTCCTTCCCGCACCACGCCAACCTGCTCGCGTCAATGTTTCGATCAACGTAGTGCGCTTGACATTGAAGTTGCGGCACACCGCCGCCTTAGACATGCCGCCATCGAGCGCGGCGACGATGGCGTCCAGCTTCTCACCAGTGATCGCCTGCGGCCGGCCGCCGATCCGGCCGCGTTTGCGTGCGGCGGCCAAGCCCGCGACGACGCGCTCCTGAATCAAGGCGCGCTCGTACTGCGCGAGCGCACCGAACACCTGGAACAGGAATTCGCCCGAGGGCGTCGTAGTGTCCAGGTTCTCTGTCAGCGAGCGGAACGCCACCCGCTTGTCCTTGAGCGAAGTCACAATGGCGAGCAGGTGCGACAGCGAGCGACCGAGCCGGTCGAGTTTCCACACCACCAGCACATCGCCGGCTCGAACGAACTCAAGCGCCCGCGCCAAGCCGGCACGGTCATCCTTCGCGCCAGAGGCACGATCCTCAAACAGGTGACGCGGATCGACGCCGGCGGCGAGCAGCGCGTCGCGCTGCAAGTCCGTGCTCTGGCGGTCGGAGTCCGACGACACGCGCATGTAGCCAACCAACATAGGCGGATAACCATCAAAAACAGGTTTCCGCATAATAGTGAATAGCGATAGAGTTTTCCGTACATTTTTGAGGGGGTGTTGCACAGGTAGCACAGCGGCGGCTGACAGCCTGTCGCAAAACAAATGTTTTACGACACCTCCTTGAGGTTGCCGCGTTTACATCATTACCTGAACAGGTATAAAATTCCGTCATGACAAACAAAGAAAAACCGCTCGAATGGATCGCGAGCAGCCACAAGGATTTGATGGCGTTGCCGTCCGACGTGCGTCGCCGTTTCGGTTACGCGCTCTCGTTGGCGCAGATAGGCGATCAGGATGACGCAGCAAAGGTGCTCAAGGGGTTCGGTGGTACCGGCGTGCTGGAGGTCGTCGAAGACGATGCCGGCGGCACCTATCGAGCGGTATACACGGTCAAGTTTGCGGAAGCGGTGTTCGTCCTGCACTGCTTCCAGAAGAAGAGCAAGAGCGGAATCGCCACGCCAAAGGCCGACATGGACATCATCCGCGCTCGGCTGAAGGTGGCCGAGGTATTGGCACAGGAGCTACGAAATGCAAAAACGAATCATTGAAGGCGTCGAGGTTCAGCGCAGCTCGGGCAACGTCTTTGCCGACCTTGGACTGCCTGACGCTGAAAAGCTCAAGATCAAGACCGGCCTGGTGGTCGAGATCAGGAGGGCCATGCGCGCCCTTGGGCTGACTCAACAAGCGGCGGCCAAACGCATGGGCATCCCGCAACCGAAGGTGTCGGGCATGATGCGCGGCGACTTCACCAATCTATCCGAACGCAAGCTGATGGATTGTCTGAATCGCCTCGGCTACGACATCGAAATCAAGGTACGGCCAGCAGCCGAGCCGATCGGGCATCTAACGCTCGCAACCGCTTAATCGGAGCTCTCCTGATGGCAGCCCGCATCACCGACGACGAATGGGACGAACTGACTCCCGAGAATTTCGATACCACGGCACTGCTGCGTGCAGTCGATGCCGTGGACGTGCTGCGCGGCGATTTGAATGACAGCGCAGACGGCGCACCTCCGCAACTGCGCACCGACCTGTTGAAGCTGCATCAACTGGCAATGGCCGCGTTCAACGAGGGATCACGCAGCCGAGTGGCTGAGCTATTTGATCTCGCCGTGGATCTTCAGGATCAGGTTGATCATCTGATGACCTCGCTGGAACAAGTGCAAGAAACCCTGTCCCGGTTGACGGCGCTCTACCCAGAAAGCCTGTCCTGAATGTTCTTGGAGACAACCACATCATGAGCCGCAGCCGCCGCAAAACGCCCATCGTTGGGCACACGACCTGCCGTAGCGAGCGCGAGGACAAGAAACTCTGGCATCAGCGCTGGCGAACCCACGAGCGCACCGCGCTGGCCAGCGCGTCGCCGGAAGCTCTATGCGCCCATCTGCCTCTACTGGAAAACCAGGTCAGCAACGTCTGGTCGATGGGTAAGGATGGCCGCTCCTACTGGCCCATCAAGCGCCAGGCCGCC
>NZ_JAENSV010000017.1:0-112868 GCF_016613265.1 Pseudomonas sp. MF6751 | reverse complement strand
CCCTGTCGAATTCCGGCCAGCGTGGTTTAACGGGGCGCCTAAGATCAAAAGCAGATCAAGAGCGGCTCGCTTCGCATCGTGGTTACCGTTGAGCTAACAGAGTTATGTAGATACCTATGCTGCGATGGCGCGAGTGGATTCAGCACCGCTATCGCAGGCAAGCCAGCTCCCACAGGGGTAGTGATCAGTTTCAGGTCGCATCGGCATGGCTGACCATGCCCTTGATCACCACCGCTGCCGTGGCCAAGGCCGCCGGTATCACCAATGCGGTGAGCACCTGCTCGAAGTTCCAGCCCAGGCCCAGCAAAGTAGCGCCCATCCACGCCCCCAGGATCGCGCCGAAGCGGCCAATGCCGAGCATCCACGACACCCCGGTGGCACGGCCTTGGGTGGGGTAGAAACGCGCCGCCAGCGACGGCATTGCCGATTGCGCACCGTTGACGCACATCCCGGCGACCAGCACCAGGGTGGCCAACAGCGTGATGTTGCCCAGGCTCTGCCCCACCGCGTAGGCAAACACCCCGGCCAGCAAATAGAAAGTGCCGATCACTTTGTGCGGGTTGAACCGGTCCATCGCCCAGCCCACGCCCACCGCGCTCAGGACGCCACCAAACTGGAACAGCGCGCCGATAAACGCGGCCTGCTCCATGCTCGCGCCGCTGTCACGCATCAAAGTGGGGAGCCAACTGGTCAGCAGGTAAACAATCACCAGGCCCATGAAGTACGTGAGCCACAACAGCAAGGTGCCAGCGCTGTAGGTGCCCGAGAAAATCACTGCGAACACATTGCGGGCCTTGACGGTTTTTTGCTCCGGTACGCTGAAGTGAGTGGCCTGGGCAACGATGTCTGGCTCGATGGGGGCAAGGGTCTTGCGTACCTTGTCGGTGCCGCGATTGCGTACCACCAGGTAGCGGGCAGACTCCGGCAGCCACACCAACAGCACCACCGCCAGGATCAACGGCAAGATGCCGCCTATCAGCAACAGGCTGTGCCAGCCGAACGCGGGAATCAGCTTGGCCGAAATAAACCCACCACCGGCCATGCCGAGGTTGAAGCCACAGAACATGCTGGTCACCAACAAGGATTTATGCCGCTCGGGTGTGTATTCAGACAACAAGGTGGTGGCATTCGGCATGCCGGCGCCCAGGCCCAGGCCGGTGAGAAAGCGCAGCACCAGCAACTGGTCGACATTGGTGCTGTAGGCCGACGCCAGGCTGAACGCACCAAACACCAACACCGCGCCGACCAGCACGACTTTGCGGCCAAAGCGGTCGGCCAGAGGGCCGGAACCGAGTGCGCCAAACACCATGCCGATCAACGCGGCGCTCATCACCGGGCCGAGGCTGGCGCGGTCGATGCCCCAGTCCTGGGACAGTGCCGGCGCGATAAAGCCCATGGCGGCTGTATCGAGGCCGTCGAGAAAGACAATCAGGAAACACAGGATCACCACGCGCCACTGATAGCGCGAAAGTGGCTGGGTGTTGATAAAGGACTGTACGTCCAGGGTGGTACCGACAGAAGGCTGATTCATTATTTTTATTCCACACCGATGGCGGGCTGACGACCTGGGGCCGTCATTCTTATTGGGCAGCTCCTCAGAGCGCTGCCGCACATTAATAAGCCAAGGGAAACACCGTCAATCGAGCCCGCCGGGATCTGTGCGGTCACCGAACAGCTTAGGCAAACAGCTGCGCACTCAGCTCACGGCTGGCGCTGAGCATGCTCGGCAAAAAGCGCTGCTCCAACTCGCTGCGGCTGACCCGACCGGCGTGGGTGCTGACATTCAGCGCGGCCAATACCTGGCCGGACGCGTCATACACCGGCACCGCGATGGAGCGCAGGCCCTGCTCCAGTTCCTGGTCGACAATGCACCAGCCCTGCTGACGCACCTGTTGCAGGCATTCGAATAACGCTTGCGGTGTTGTCAGGGTGCGGCTGGTCTTGGTTTGCAGGTCGGCATGGTCGAGATAATCCTGCAGCGAGGCATCGTCGAGGGCGGCCAGCAGAATGCGGCCCATGGACGTGCAATACGCAGGCAGGCGCCCGCCCACCGACAGGTCAACCGAGATCAGGCGCTGGGTGGTGGCGGAACGGGCGATATAGAGGATGTCATCGCCTTCCAGGGTAGCCATGTTGCAGGCTTCATGGAGCTGCTCGCTCATGCGGTCCAGGTAAGGCTGTGCCGAAACGGCCAGCGGTGTGGACGACAGATAGGCGTGACCGAGGGTCAGCACCTTGGGCAACAGCGAGTAGGTGCGCCCATCCGTGGTGGCGTAGCCGAGCTTGATCAAGGTGTGCAGGCAACGGCGCACGGCGGCGCGGGGAATTTCGGTGCGGTGGCTGATCTGGGCGATGGTCAGGTGACGTTTGCGCTCCTGGAACGCCTGCACCACGGCCAGGCCACGGGCCAGGGACGTCATGAAATCCGGATCACCGGTGAATGCCTGGATGCGCTTGGCCGGTGAAGCCACGATCGGCGGCGCCACTGATGCAAAGGAGTTGCGCAATTGATCGTTCATTTCAACGGGCCTTCTCTTGTTATCACCACGGGAGGGTTGGCGGCTATTACAAGCCGTGCCGGCCGCCCTGCACAAGTCAACGCCGGTAACATTGGGCGATTATCGGACAACCATGCGATTATCGCAATTTGGCCGGCATGGGTGCAGATCCCGCAGATAACGTTCGAGATTTAGCTGATGTCGCCGAAAAGTGTAGGCATTTACCCTTCTATCAGTATGAATACAGATATGAAGATGACGCTGTTCACAAATACGTCGGCGATATGTAACAAAACCCAAGCACGCCGTTGACGCTTTTTAACTTCATGATGATAGTGTTATTCAAATGCGCCGCTATAATGCAACCTGTGCAGAGGTCAGCCCGGTATCACTATCGGGAGGGGAGCTCACCAGGTATTGCAGGCTGCAGGCAACGCCGGTCACAAGTACTCGCTTAAAAGAACGGCCCTCAGGCCCGTATACCAACTTGAACGGTTCGACTGTTCTATTTGGAATCGCCCCGAGCACGACTTTCAGGCATGACACTGCGCAATCAATAACTCAACTCAATTAGGTAATACTGTGACGAAAGATGAACTGCGCGCGGAACTTGAGCGCCAGGAGCAACGTTACAAGGACGTCTACGGCGGGGAAGTCACCACCTACGCCGCGCAACCTGAGCCGGAACGCAAACCATGGCGCAAACGAGCCAGCCTGCTGGATCAGGCATTTGCCCAGGAAATCCAAAAAATCGAGCAGGAACTCAAGACCGAGGAGCCCTGAGCACTTCGGTCGAGTTCAGCGCCTTGCAGTCGCTGCCGGTCAAGCACTGGTTCAGCGGCCGCTGGTCAGTAACCTACAGCCACCCACGAAATTTCATACAAATGTTTCAAGCATGGCATTTTCATGACAAAAGTCCGCCTTCTGCGGCCTGCGCTTTATAAATCAAAGACTTGCCAAAGCCCCGAAAACCCTGGGATACGTGTGTCTTACCGGTTTTTTTTCCAGGAAGATTGTTACCGATGAGCAGCTAATGCATCGATTACTGATGTTTTCTGGCATAATCGCGCCCCCTTACGACCGGGTCAGAAAACCTTCATGATCGATTTATTCAGCGGACTGGATGCTTGGGTTCTCGTGAGCCTGTTGCTCGCCCTGGCCTTTGTCCTCGCCTTCGAGTTCATCAATGGCTTTCATGACACCGCTAACGCGGTGGCCACAGTCATCTATACCAAAGCCATGCCGCCACACCTGGCCGTGTTCTTCTCCGGGGTGTTCAATTTCCTCGGGGTATTGCTCGGTGGTGTCGGTGTCGCCTACGCCATCGTGCACTTGCTGCCGGTGGAGTTGCTGATCAATGTGAATACCGGCCATGGCTTGGCAATGGTCTTCTCGTTGTTGGCGGCGGCGATCACCTGGAACCTGGGCACTTGGTACTTCGGTATCCCCGCCTCCAGCTCCCACACCCTGATCGGCTCGATCCTCGGTGTCGGCCTGGCCAATGCATTGATCAACGACATCCCCCTGGCTGACGGTGTGAACTGGCAGAAGGCCGTGGATATCGGCGCCTCCCTGGTGTTCTCGCCGATGGCGGGCTTCCTGGTCGCCGCCCTGGTGCTGATCGGCCTGAAGTGGTGGCGCCCGCTGTCTAAGATGCACAAGACCCCCGACCAGCGCCGCAAGCTCGACGACAAGAAGCACCCGCCGTTCTGGAACCGCCTGGTCCTGGTGATTTCGGCCATGGCTGTAAGCTTCGTGCACGGCTCCAACGATGGCCAGAAAGGCATCGGCCTGATCATGCTGGTACTGATTGGTATCGTGCCGGCGCAGTTCGTATTGGACCTGGGCAGCACCACTTACCAGATCGAACGTACCCGCGACGCCACCCTGCACTTGAACCAGTTCTACCAGCGCAACCACGAGACCCTCGGTGAGTTCCTGGCCCTGGGCAAAAGCGTGAAGGATGACCTGCCGGGCAAGTTCCGCTGCAACCCGCAGCAGACCGAACCGACGATCAACGCGCTGCTGGGCACCCTCAAGGGCGTCTCGGACTACCACTCGCTGACGGCCGACCACCGCATCGAAGTGCGTCGCTACCTGCTTTGCCTGGATGACACCGCGAAAAAGGTCGGCAAGCTGCCAGGCCTGGACTCCCGTGAGAAGTCAGACCTCGACAAGCTGCGCAAAGACCTGACCGCCACCACCGAGTACGCCCCGTTCTGGGTGATTCTCGCGGTCGCACTGGCCCTGGGCCTGGGCACCATGGTGGGCTGGAAGCGCGTGGTACTGACCATCGGTGAGAAGATCGGCAAGCAAGGCATGACCTATGCCCAGGGCATGTCAGCGCAAATCACCACGGCCACCATGATCGGCTTTGCCAATATCTTCGCCCTGCCAGTGTCCACCACCCACGTCCTGTCTTCTGGCGTGGCGGGCACCATGGTTGCCAACAAAAGCGGCCTGCAAGGTGGCACCGTCAAGACCATCCTGATGGCCTGGGTATTGACCTTGCCAGCGACCGTAGGCCTCTCGGCCGGTTTGTTCTGGTTGGCGTCCAAGGCTTTGGGCAACTGATAGCCAGCCGGCAATAAAAAAGGTGCGATCCGCGAAGGTCGCACCTTTTTTTATTCAAGTTAATTGATGGCAGAAGGTAAAGATGTGGGAGCTGGCTTGCCTGCGATCGCGGTGGGTCAGCTCATATATTTATCAACTTTTACTGCGCTATCGCAGGCAAGCCAGCTCCCACAAGTGGACTGCGGTGCGCTTTGCCAAAAAAAAAGGGCGACCGAAGTCGCCCAAAATGCCTTGCGTGCTCATGTAACCCGGAAAGACTTAAGGTTTTTTACGCTTGTTCGCGTCTTTCCAGATAAAAAATCCAAACCCTACAAAAAACAGCACCATGAGGCTAACAGTCAGCACTCCGGCGAAAACCACATTATCGAAAAACATGACCGGCCTCCTGCACTTGCCCTGTTGCGATAGGGCTAAGTTAATGGAGAAGGCGCAGTGGGAAATTGACCAGGATCAATGTCGCCCACAACGGGGCGTAAAGAAGGGGAATAACTGACCTGCATCAATGGATGCAGGGCGTTTCAACGCTTTTTCGGCTTGTTCTTGGACTTTTTCTTGGGCTTGCCCAAGGGCATGGCTTGTTCAAAGGCTTGGCGCACTTCATTCAAGCGTTTGTCATTGAGGTCGTGCACGCGCTTGGCACGTTCGGCGTTCAGGTCGATCAGCTTGTCGTCATCACTCATGGCTTGGCTTACGTCGTGGCGGGAATGCCTCAATAATGCGGCCTGCCCCGCCCGACGGCAATTAAGCGGGCGACAAAATGCAGGCCATCGACCAAAATCGGCACTTTCTACCCTGCCCAGGAGGCGCATCCAGGTGGCCTTGCACAACGACCTTCCACCGCTGCTGGCCCTGCGCGCCTTCGAGGCCGTGGCGCGGCACTTGAGTTTTATCAAGGCGGCCAACGAGTTGTCGGTGACCCAAAGCGCGCTGAGCCACCAGGTACATAAGCTCGAACACCACCTGGGCAAACCGTTGTTTATCCGGCGCACTCGTGCGATTGACCTGACGTTGGCCGGGCAAGATTACTACGCGCAAATCCGCCCTGCCCTGGACGCCATCGCCGCTGCGACGCGCAACCAACGGGGTGCGCCCAGCGCCAGTGTGTTGCGTATCGGCTTGCTGGCATCCTTTGCCACGTTATGGCTGGCGCCGCGCCTGGCCGAGTTTCTACGGTGCTACCCGCATATCCAGGTGGAGTTGCTGCCCGCCATTCAACTGGCCAACGTCGCCACGGCCGAGGTTGACCTGGCCATCCGCTACGGCAAGGGCGACTGGCCCGAGGTGCGCGCCACACGCCTGATGGCCGAAACCCTGTCACCGGTATGCAGCCCTGGATTCAAAGCCAGGCAGATCGCCAGTGGCGCGCTGTTGATGGCGACCTCCCACCGCCCTTTCGAGTGGACCGATTGGTCGGCCCATTACCAGGTCAACCTTGATCACCACCCCCGCGTGATGCTGCATGACTACAACATCGTGGTCGAAGCGACCGTGGCCGGCCAGGGGATCGCCATGGGCCGCCATCGCCTGATCGAACGCAGGCTCCAGGACGGCAGCCTGGTAGAGGCCTTTGACTGGCCGCCCTATCACAGCGATATCGGCTATTGGCTGATCGCACCTCAGCGCCCGCTCAGTGAGGCGGCTGAGTGCTTCAGCCAGTGGTTGAAGCAGGCGTGTGCCGACGCGTGAGGTTTTTCGATACGTCGGTTGAGATCTATCCGTTTGTCGCCCCTCGCCACCGCCAACATGCTGGAACCTTCTGACACCAGAGGATTTCACCATGACCGATTCCATCCGCCAGCGCGTACACGCCCTCGGCCTGACACTGCCCACGCCCAGCCAACCCGCTGCCAACTACGTCAATCATGTGATCAGCCAACACCAGCTGTTCATCTCGGGACAAATTCCCATGACCGATGGCAAACCTGCCTACCTTGGCCGGCTGGGCGATTCTCTCAGCGATGAAGATGGCGCCCAAGCGGCGGAATTGGCAGCGCTGGGCCTGCTGGGGCAATTGAGCGATGCGCTGGGCGATGACCTGTCGCGGGTGGTGCGCACCCTGCGCCTGGGCGTGTTCATTGCCAGCAGCGCCGACTTCCAGCGCCAAAGCCTGGTCGCCAATGGCGCTTCGAACCTGCTGGTCAACGCCCTCGGCGACAAGGGTCGACACGTGCGCACCGCCGTAGGGGTTTGCAGTCTGCCGGCTGGTGTCGCCGTGGAAGTGGACGCCATTTTCGAGCTGCAGCCATGACCCCGCTGCAAGTCCAGCACTTGCGAGAAGCCACGCCCGGTTGCCAGTCCGGCATCGTGCACTTCAACCACGCCGGGGCGTCCTTGCCCAGCCAGGCGACGCTCGACGCCATCATCGAACAGCTGCAACGCGAAGCCCGCGACGGCCCGATGGAGGCCGGAGAACAGGGTGCCGTCTTAGTGGAAAAGGCCCGCCGAGCCGCCGGCCAACTGCTCAATGCGCCCGCCTCATCGATTGCCTTCGCCAGCAGTGGCTCGACGGCCTGGAGCATGGCCTTCCAGGCGCTGGGGCCATGGCAGCCGGGCGATCGTATTCTAGTGGGGCGCCACGAATGGGGCGGTAACCTGGCGAGCATGGAACTGGCCGTTCAAGCCGGGGCGCGGGTGGACGTCATCCCGTGTGATGCCAGCGGCGCGGCCTGCCCGGTGGCGTTGGAGGCGATGCTGGATGCCAAGGTGAAGCTGATCGACCTCACCTGGCTGCCGGCCAACGGTGGCTTGATCAACCCGGCCCAGGCCATCGGCGATGTGGCCAGGCGGCATACCATTCCCTACTTCATCGACGCGGGCCAAGCCGTCGGCCAGGTGCCGGTGGATGTGCAAGCGTTGCAGTGCGATGTGCTCAAGTCCGCCGGCCGCAAACACCTGCGCGGGCCTCGCGGTACCGCGCTACTGTATATCAGGCCAGATTTTCTGCCACATCTGAACCCGGCCCAACGCGACGTGTTTTCAGCGCCCTGGACCGTCGAGGGCTTCGACCTGCGCAACGACGCCCGGCGCTTTGAAACCAGCGAAGTCTCTTTCGCCCTGCTGGCCGGCCTGGGCAATGCGTTGCACGAGATCAATCAACTGGGGATTGAGCAAGTATGGCAAAGGGTCTCGAAGACCAGCGCGCGAATCCGCGAGGCACTGCGTCAGATACCGGGAATTACCTTGCATGACTTAGGCAGAACGCATTCAGGCTTGATCGCGTTCAACCTGGCCGGCTGGGACAGCTTTGAACTCAAGCAACGCCTGGCCTGCAAGCGCATCAACATCGGCGCCAATGGCGTGGCCTACACCCCGCTGGATATGCAAGCACGTGGGTTGAACAGCATTGCGCGCATCTCCGTCAGCCCGCTCAACACCGATGACGAGATTGAGTTACTGGTGAAGGCGCTGCGCGAACTGAACGATTAAACCTCGATATCCACCCACAGGCCCTGGCGCGGCGCGTCTTCGATCAGCGGCGCCACGGGCACGGTGTTGTCAGCGTTGAGCAAGTCGCCGGGAATCGGCAAATGCTGCTCCGCGTCGTCGTCGGCTTCACGCCGGCGTTTCTGCTGCTCCTGCTGGCGACGCTGCTCTTCGCGCAGCAGAAAGGTCGATTGCTCGGCATCGCCTTTTTTCAGGTCGATCGTGCTCTCGTTGGAGCCCGGTTGAACGGGCACCACCGGCGGAATATCCGGTTTCTGGCGTGCCGGGTCGAGTTGCGACGTGACCGGCACAACACTGACGGGCAGCATGGGTGGCAGCATGATAATTATTCTCCTGATCAACAGGCTGTCGGCGGGTGGCAGGGCGACTTGAGCACCCGCGTGCCAAGCTGTGACTCAGTCGACACTCTCAAGTGCCCGCCACCCGTCGATTCAATTTCCGCCTGCCCGTACAAACAGCGTAGTTTTTGTCAGAGTTCTTGGGCGCCGGGCCGTGTTCCGTTAACATAGTCGGCTTTTTCACGGCGGGAGTCAGGCAGCATGGCGCAGCAGTATCAACCGGGGCAACGCTGGATTAGTGACAGCGAAGCAGAGCTGGGGTTAGGCACCGTTCTGGCACAGGACGGCCGCTTGTTGACCGTGCTCTATCCGGCCACTGGCGACACTCGCCAGTATGCGCTACGGAATGCGCCCCTCACTCGCGTGAGGTTTTCGCCGGGTGACACCATCACCCATTTCGAAGGCTGGAAAATGACCGTACAGGAAGTCGACGACGTCGATGGCCTGCTGGTCTACCACGGCCTCAATGGGCAGAACGAGCAGGTCACCCTGCCAGAAACCCAACTGTCCAACTTCATCCAGTTCCGCCTGGCCAGTGATCGCCTGTTCGCCGGGCAGATCGACCCGCTGGCGTGGTTCTCGCTGCGCTACCACACCCTGGAACACACCAGCCGCCAGTTGCAGTCCTCGCTGTGGGGCCTGGGTGGCGTACGCGCCCAACCGATTGCCCACCAACTGCACATCGCCCGCGAAGTCGCTGACCGTATCGCGCCACGCGTGTTGCTGGCGGACGAAGTGGGGTTGGGCAAGACCATCGAGGCAGGCCTGGTGATCCATCGCCAACTGCTCTCGGGCCGTGCCAACCGCGTACTGATCCTGGTCCCGGAAAACCTGCAGCACCAATGGCTGGTGGAAATGCGCCGCCGCTTCAACCTGCAGGTTGCGCTGTTCGATGAAGAGCGCTTTATCGAAAGCGATGCCACCAACCCGTTCGAAGACACCCAGCTTGCACTCGTTGCGCTCGAATGGCTGGTGGACGACGAGAAGGCCCAGGACGCGCTGTTCGCCGCCGGCTGGGACTTGCTGGTAGTCGACGAAGCCCACCACCTGGTGTGGCACGAAGACAAGGCCAGCGCCGAATACTCGCTGGTCGAACAACTGGCCGAAGTGATTCCTGGCGTGCTGCTGCTGACCGCCACCCCGGAACAACTGGGCCAGGACAGCCATTTTGCGCGCCTGCGCCTGCTGGACCCGAACCGCTTCCACGATCTGCAAGCCTTCCGCGCCGAGAGCGAAAACTATCGCCCGGTGGCCGAAGCCGTGCAGGAGCTGCTGGACAAGGGCCGCCTGTCGCCGACCGCGCACAAGACCATTCAAGGCTTCCTCGGTGACGAAGGTGAAACCCTGCTCACCGCCGTCAACGATGGCGACACCGAGGCCAGCGCACGCCTGGTGCGTGAACTGCTGGACCGCCACGGCACCGGCCGCGTGCTGTTTCGCAACACCCGTGCCGCGGTGCAAGGCTTCCCCGAGCGCAAGCTGCACGCCTACCCGCTACCGAACCCGGACGAATACCTCGAACTGCCCCTGGGCGAACACGCCGAGCTGTACCCGGAAGTCAGCTTCCAGGCGCAACCGGACATCGAGGAAGAGAACCGCTGGTGGCGTTTCGACCCTCGGGTCGAGTGGCTGATCGACCAGTTGAAAATGCTCAAGCGCACCAAGGTCCTGGTGATCTGCGCCCACGCCGAAACCGCCATGGACCTGGAAGACGCCCTGCGTGTGCGCTCCGGCATCCCGGCCACGGTGTTCCACGAAGGCATGAATATTCTGGAGCGTGACCGCGCCGCTGCCTATTTTGCCGATGAAGAGTTCGGTGCCCAGGTGCTGATCTGCTCGGAAATCGGCAGTGAAGGCCGCAACTTCCAGTTCTCCCATCACCTGGTGCTGTTCGACCTGCCGTCCCACCCCGACCTGCTGGAACAGCGTATCGGGCGCCTGGACCGGATCGGCCAGAAACACGTGATCGAACTGCACGTGCCGTACCTGGAAACCAGCCCGCAAGAGCGCCTGTTCCAGTGGTACCACGAGGCGCTCAATGCCTTCCTCAACACCTGCCCGACCGGCAACGCCTTGCAGCATCAGTTCGGCCCACGCCTGCTGCCCTTGCTGGAAGCCGCCGACGACGGCGAGTGGCAAGCCCTGATCGACGAAGCCCGTGCCGAGCGCGAGCGCCTGGAGCAGGAGTTGCACACCGGTCGCGACCGCTTGCTCGAACTCAATTCCGGCGGCGCCGGCGAAGGCGATGCACTGGTCGAGGACATCCTCGAACAAGACGATCAGTTCGCCCTGCCGATCTATATGGAAACCCTGTTCGACGCATTCGGCATCGACAGCGAAGACCATTCGGAAAACGCGCTGATCCTCAAGCCCAGCGAAAAAATGCTCGACGCCAGCTTCCCCCTGGGCGACGACGAGGGTGTAACCATCACCTACGACCGTAACCAGGCGCTGTCGCGCGAAGACATGCAGTTCATCACTTGGGAGCACCCGATGGTGCAGGGCGGCATGGACCTGGTGCTGTCCGGTTCCATGGGCAACACCGCTGTGGCGCTGATCAAGAACAAGGCGCTCAAGCCAGGCACCGTATTGCTTGAACTGCTGTATGTCAGCGAAGTGGTCGCCCCGCGCTCCCTGCAACTGGGTCGCTACCTGCCACCGGCCGCCTTGCGCTGCCTGCTGGATGCCAACGGCAATGACCTGTCGGGCCGCGTGTCGTTCGTGACCTTGAATGACCAGCTGGAAAGCGTGCCACGGGCCAGCGCGAACAAATTCGTGCAGGCGCAGCGCGACCAACTCACACCGCGCATCAACGCCGGTGAAGAGAAGATCGCCCCGCGTCACGCCGAGCGTGTGGCCGAAGCCAAGCGTCGCCTGGCCGCGGATACCGACGAAGAACTGGCGCGCCTGACCGCGCTGCAAGCGGTCAACCCGACCGTACGTGACAGCGAGTTGGTCGCCTTGCGCAACCAGCGCGAGCAAGGCCTGGCCATGCTCGATAAAGCGGCACTGCGACTGGAAGCGATTCGGGTGTTGGTGGCGGGCTGATAATCCGCAGCCAATTAGGAGGCCCGATTAGTGCGGGCCTTTTTATTGGTCTTGAGGGCCTCATCGGGGCATAGGTATCTACACAACTTTGTAGGCTGTAGCAGCCGACGGTAACCACGATGCGAAGCGAGACGCTCTTGATCTTGATCTGCTTTTGATCTTAGGCGCCCCGTTAAACCACGCTGGCCGGAATTCGACAGGGATTTGGGGGGTAAACCGGCAGGGATGCCGGTTTAGCCGCCCCGCGCCATGGATGGCGCGTGGCGGCGACCCCCCAAATCACTGGCGGATTACGGGCACACCGAGCCTGGGCGAGGTGCCGAGTGGTGGGGCAAGAGCGTTTTGCTTACTTTGCCGCTTTTGCAAAGTGAGCCGCCGTCAGGGCGGAACCTTAAGTGGCCGTTACCGCAGGAATGGATATGTACACGGTCCGACTGTGTTGACTGTCAAGCCGTCTTCGCAGGCAAGCCAGCTCCCACAGTTGGATCGCGGTGCGTCAGTTAGATCAGCGTCGGCTGCCAGGCCGTCGCGGGAGCAAGCTCCCTCGCCACAGGTTTAGCGTCGTACCGAAGTTGTGTAGATACCTATGCTCATCGGGGGCAAGCCCCCTCCCACGCTGACCGAGTAGAGTTCAAACAACTCGGTCAAATGTGGGAGGGGGCTTGCCCCCGATAGGCATGGGTATCTACACAACTTTTGTAGCCACTGCCGATGCTAACCACGATGCGAAGCGAGCCGCTCTTGATCTGCTTTTGATCTTGATCTTAGGCGCCCCGTCAAACCACGCTGGCCGGAATTCGACAGGGATTTGGGGGGTAAACCGGCAGGGATGCCGGTTTAGCCGCCCCGCGCCATGGATGGCGCGTGGCGGCGACCCCCCAAATCACTGGCGGATTACGGACACACCGAGCCTGGGCGAGGTGCCGAGTGGTGGGGCAAGAGCGTTTTGCTTACTTTGCCGCTTTTGCAAAGTGAGCCGCCGTCAGGGCGGAACCTTAAGTGGCCGTTACCGCAGGAATGGATATGTACACGGTCCGACTGTGTTGACTGTCAAGCCGTCTTCGCAGGCAAGCCAGCTCCCACAGTTGGATCGCGGTGCGTCAGTTAGATCAGCGTCGGCTGCCAGGCCGTCGCGGGAGCAAGCTCCCTCGCCACAGGTTTAGCGTCGTACCGAAGTTGTGTAGATACCTATGCTCATCGGGGGCAAGCCCCCTCCCACACTGACCGAGTAGAGTTCAAACAACTCGGTCAAAGGTGGGAGCTGGCTTGCCTGCGAAAGGGTCACCTCGGTCTCAAGCTGTAGCCGCAGCCGTCGGCACCTCAACCGCACTCAACCCTTCCTTCATCCGCTTGGCATCACGCACAAAACTGCGCGAGGCCTGGAACAGAAACAGCATGGTCAAGAACAACGCCACTGGAATCAGGTACATGGCGTCATGCAAGCCTACCGCTTTGTAAGCCTCTGTCATCTGCTGCGCCCCAGCCGCATACATCGCCGAATGGGCAAAGTGATCGGACAACGCCCCGACCACCACCGGCCCCATGCCACCGCCGAGCAGATACAGCCCGGCAAAGAACAGCGCCATCGCCGTTGCGCGCAAGCGTGGTTCGACCACGTCCTGGATCGCGGTATACACGCAGGTATAGAAGTTGTAGGCAAACAACCAGCCCACACTGAACAGCGCGACAAACACCCCGATTTCGACACGCCCGGCATGCAATGCCCAGGCGGTGGTGACCGTGGAGATGATCAAGCTGAAGGCGGCGAACAACAGTCGGCCATTGGCGACCCGCTGATGAATCTTGTCGGCAATCCAGCCCCCCAGCGTCAAGCCCACCAAACCGGTCAGGCCGACGATGACACCCGTCGCGACGGCCGCGTCCTGCAACGGCATGAGGAAATAGCGCTGCAGCATCGGCACCAGGAACGAGTTGCACGCATAGGTGGCAAAGTTAAAGCACAACCCGGCCAGCACCAGCCACAGAAAGGTCGGCACAGCCAGCACGCGACGGATCGGGCGGTCGACGCGCTCTTGGGAGACTTGCACGGTTTCCGCCGCACCACGCTTGGGTTCTTTTATGTAGAACATAAACACCGCAAGGATCAGACCCGGCACCGCCGCAATAAAGAAGGGCGCGCGCCAGCTGTCGAACGCCTTGACCATCGCACCGATCGTAAAGAACGCCAGCAACAGGCCCAACGGCAGGCCAAGCATGAAAATCCCCATGGCTCGGGCACGGCGGTGGGCGGGAAAGAGGTCGCCAATCAGCGAATTGGCCGCGGGTGCATAGCTGGCTTCGCCGATGCCAATGCCCATGCGCACCAGCAGGAAGGTCCAGAAACTGCCGACCATGCCGTTGACCGCCGTCAGCCCACTCCAGGCGAACAGGCCCCAGCCCATCAACTTGCTGCGTGAACCGGTGTCGGCCAGGCGCCCGAGCGGCAGCCCGGCAATGGCGTAGACGATGGTAAAAGCGGTGCCGATGATACCGAGCTGGAAGTCGCTCAGGTGCCACTCCATGCGGATGGGCTCAATGATGATCGCGGGAATGGTGCGGTCAAAAAAGTTGAACAGGTTAGCGAGGAACAGCAGGAACAGAATGCGCCAGGCATTCGCCGCTTGGGTCGAGTTCTGCATGGGTCCGTCTCTTTTATTGTTATGAGAGCTGCGATGCCCGATGCATCCTGCTCAGGTCACTGCAACATAGTCAGGCTGGCAGTGATTGTCTGTAATGATTCGTAAAGCTGATAGGGCATGATTTCACCCAGCCAACAGCGGATTTTGCCCACGAAAATATAAGTGCGTGCCCCTCTTCCCAATGGCGATGGCACGGATAGAATGGCGAGCCTTTCGTAGCACCCTCCTCCTACTTTTCTTATTGATGACGCCCATGTCCGAAGCCAGTCCGTGTCTGAATTGCGGTGCCTGCTGTTCACACTTTCGCGTGTCTTTCTTCTGGGGTGAGTGCGCCTCGTCCGGGGGCACGGTGCCCGATGACCTGGTGGTGCAGATCAACCCCAGCCGCGTGGCGATGATCGGCACCGATCAGAAACCTGCACGGTGCTGCAGCCTTGAAGGTGAAGTCGGACAGGCCACCAGCTGCTCTATTTATGAGCAACGCTCCAGCGTATGCCGTGAGTTCGACTCGTCCTGGAGCCAGGGTGTGCAAAATGTCGATTGCGATGCCGCCCGTGCCGCATTCGGCCTGGCGCCGCTGGAAGCCCCACACTTCGAACTCGACCTGCCCATCAGCGCTTAGCACCAAACGCTATGGAAGGCATGTCAAAATAATTTGAGATCAAAACGCCATTACCCATGGCAAATCTTCGGAGACTTCTATACTCGACCCCATCGGTCATCGCCTCTGGCAGTGACATGGCTCTATGACGGGATACGCTATGGAATGGCTGGGGCAGCACTTTTTTACCGACCTTCCAGACAGTGGGCATTTATTACTCAATTGCAGTCATAACCCCTTTCTGGTGCTACTGGCGTACCTGGTCGCCTGCGCAGCGGGCTTCGGTACGCTGGACATGGCCGAACGTGTGGGCCATGTCGAAGACCCCACCGCCCGCCGCCATTGGCGCTGGCTGGGCGCGGGTTGTCTGGCAGGCGGAATCTGGTCGACCCATTTCATCAGCATGCTGGCGTTCCAGGCCCCCATCGCCATTCACTACGAATTGATCATGACGTTCGCCTCGCTGCTGATCGCCCTGATCGCCTCGCTGCTCGCCATGCAGACCCTCAGTCATACCCACCTGCGCTTTCATCAGTACCTGGTGGCTTCGGTGTGGATGGGACTGGGGATCGCGCTGATGCACTACGTGGGCATGTCGGCCATGCGCTCCCAGGCCCAGGTGTACTTCGAAACACGGCTGTTCCTGGCCTCGGTGGCGATTGCCATCGGCGCCAGCCTGGCGGCATTGTTGCTGTCCAGCTACCTGCGCAACGGAACCGGCATGTTTCACCAACTGCTCAAATACGCCGCCAGCCTGGTGCTGGGGGCCGGGATCCTGAGCATGCATTTCACCGGCATGGCGGCCATGCAAATGCTGGTGCCCGCTGGCGCGGATCTTTCATTGCCGGTGGATGGCAGTCCGATTCAACTGGGGTTGTCGGTGGCGGTAATTACCTTGCTGGTGATCGGCAGTAGTGTCAGCGCAGCCCTGGCAGATAAAAAGCTGCAACACAAAGAACGGGACCTGCGCCGGGTCAATGCGCTGCTCAGCGAACTCGATCAGGCCCGCGCTTCACTGCAACAAGTGGCCCACTTCGATGCGCTGACCAGCCTGCTCAACCGCCGTGGTTTCAATCAGATCTTCGCGGAAAAGGTTGCGGAAAAAACCCGAAGCCAAGGCATGCTGGCGGTGATCTTCCTCGACATTGATCACTTCAAGCGCATCAATGACAGCCTCGGCCACGATGCGGGCGACCAGTTGCTCACGGTGCTGGCCGGGCATATCAAGGGCTCGATACGCAGCCATGAAGATGTGGTGGCACGCTTTGGCGGCGATGAATTCTGCATCCTGATCACTATTCATCACCGCGACGAAGCTCGGCAGATGGCCCAGCGCATCATGCAGAAGATGAAAGAGCCCATCGAGCTGGCTGGCCGGCGCATGGTGATGACCACCAGCATCGGCATCAGCCTGTTTCCCGAGGACGGCCACACCTGCGAAGAGCTGCTGAAAACTGCCGACCTGGCGCTGTACCAATCCAAGGACGCCGGGCGCAACAGCTTGCACTTCTTCAGCTCCAACCTGAAAACACGCGCCTTCCTTGAGCTGCAACTGGAGGAAGAACTGCGCGCCGCCTTGCGTACGCACAACCAGTTGGTGCTGTTTTATCAGCCGATCTTCGACATGAAGCTGGGCAAGGTCACGCGCCTTGAAGCCCTGGTGCGCTGGCAACACCCCCAACACGGGCTGCTGGCCCCGGACCGCTTTATCGGCATTGCCGAGAACAACGGGCTGATTGCCGAGCTGGACCACTGGGTATTGCGCCAGGCCTGTCACGACCTGAGCCTGTTGTCTGACCGGGGCTACACCGAGTTGATCATGGCGGTAAACTGCTCGGCGTTGAACCTGGCGCGTGACGAACTGGCCGATGAAATCGAAGACGCCCTGCGCTTCGCCGGCATAGGCACCAACCGACTTGAACTGGAAGTCACTGAAAATGCGCTGATGGGCAACATCAGCAGCACCCTGGCACTGTTGCGGCAAATTCGCGCCCTGGGTGTGTCACTGGCCATCGATGACTTCGGCACTGGCTATTCGTCGCTGGCTTATCTCAAGCGCTTGCCGCTCAACACCTTGAAGATCGACCGCTCGTTTATCCAGGACATTCCCAAATCCACCGCAGACAGTGAAATTGTCCAGGCGGTTATCGGCATGGCCCACACCCTGCACTTGCAGGTGGTCACCGAAGGCGTGGAAACCCAGGCACAGTTCGAGTTGCTGCTCAAGCATGGCTGTGACTACATCCAAGGCTACCTGCTCAGCCCGGCGGTGCCTTTCAATGACATCATCGGCGTGATGCAGGGGATTGCCATGCGCAATCCGCTATATCCGCTCAGCGTGGAGAACAACGACGCTCCACAGCCAAAAGACCCGACGCCAGGGCGTATCGGTCCGCCGTCTATTGTCAGGCCGATTCGCTGAGACCCAGGCACGGGGAGTGATGGTGTGATCGCGGCTTCTCTTCACACCGGGTCATACCTGGAAACAATTGCGCCACACATTCCTTCGGACCTCAACTGTTCCCGTGACGTTTACGTCACCCTCGGCTGTGACCTTTCTCTACGGCAAGGTGCCATCACGCGTTCAGCGGTTACTCGGCTACACACTTCAGCGCGTGAAAAATACGCACCTTTTTCGTGCGCGACATTCTTATGCCGCCCTTTCCTGGATCAGGATCCATGGCGAGACCACCACCGCCCATAAGCTTGGATCCCGTTCGACCAGGTCCAATGCCCGCGTCGCAGACACCTCGCCAAGGGCACCTGCAGCCAGCCAGGCGGCGACTTTGTCACGGTTGTCTTCGGCCATTCCTTCGGCGGCCTCGATCAAATCCAGGCCGGCATCGACCCACAATAGGGCACCCTTGGCAAAGAACGGTTCAAGCTCCTTCCAGGAAATTTCGGCGGTTTCACCGAGCAGCTTGGCATAGAGGGTGCTTGGTTCTTGCGTCATGGGAATTCACCTGAGTAAAAAATCGGCGCAATCATAGCCCCGTCGCTCAGGCAGAAAAACCCAGTAGCAAATGAAGTAGCGATTGAAACTGCCAGGAAAGCCAAGGAATGCCTTGAAAGCGGTTAGCAGCCCGGCGCAATTCTGTCTTTTTCTTTCACTTAAGCGACATACCCAGGTTTTGCCCCCAGCTGCCAGCTTTTCAAGCGATCAACCGGCGCTCTACACTGTACCGGTACAGTTGCCAGGGCAATGCCGGGGGGATATCCGCGATATCTGATCCGGTTCTGCAGCTCACAAGGCCGCTAGAACTATAAAAAATACAACAGTAAGAGTGGAGCACTATGAATAAGGCTACTAAGCAGATTTCCAAACTGTTTGCCGCTATGGTCCTGGCTGGGGTTGCCGGCCATTCGTTCGCAGCCGACACCATCAAGATCGGCATCGCCGGTCCCAAGACCGGTCCGGTGACGCAATACGGCGACATGCAATTCATGGGTGCCAAGCAAGCCATCAAAGACATCAACGCCAAGGGCGGCGTAGACGGCAAGATGCTTGAGGCCAAGGAATACGACGACGCTTGCGATCCAAAACAAGCCGTGGCCGTTGCCAACAAAGTGGTCAATGATGGCGTCAAGTTCGTCGTTGGCCACCTCTGCTCCAGCTCCACTCAGCCAGCATCGGATATCTATGAAGACGAAGGCGTCATCATGATCACCCCCGCTGCCACCAGCCCTGAAATCACTTCCCGTGGCTACAAGCTGATTTTCCGCACCATCGGCCTGGACAGCGCGCAAGGCCCAGCGGCCGGCAACTACATCGCCAACCACGTGAAGCCGAAAATCGTTGCCGTACTGCACGACAAGCAGCAATACGGTGAAGGTATCGCCAGCGCCGTGAAGAAGACCCTTGAAGAAAAAGGCACCAAGGTTGCCGTCTTCGAAGGCCTGAACGCCGGCGACAAAGACTTCTCCTCGATCATCCAGAAACTCAAGCAAGCCAACGTCGACTTCGTCTACTACGGCGGTTACCACCCTGAGCTGGGCCTGATCCTGCGCCAAGCCAAAGAAAAAGGCCTGAACGCCAAGTTCATGGGCCCAGAGGGCGTGGGGAACGACTCTATCTCGCAAATCGCCCAGGGCGCTTCCGAAGGCCTGCTTGTGACCCTGCCGAAGTCCTTCGACACCGACCCAGCCAACAAAGCCATCGTCGAAGAGTTCGCCAAGAACAAGCAGGACCCAACCGGTCCATTCGTGTTCCCGGCCTACTCGGCGGTTGAAGTCATCGCCGGCGGTATCGCTGCTGCGAAGAGCGAAGACACCGCCAAAGTGGCCGAGGCCATCCACGCCGGTACCTTCAAGACCCCTACCGGCGATCTGAGCTTCGACGCCAAGGGCGACCTGAAGGACTTCAAGTTCGTGGTATACGAATGGCACTTCGGTAAACCAAAAACCGAAGTTTCCCCTCAGTAAGCCAGGCGTTACTGGTCAACAAGCCCACTGTGCAAGCAGTGGGCTTTGTTTTACGAGGTTTATGGGCCATGTCACCCGCGATCCGGGCGCTGGCTCACCTGAAAATCTTAAAACCGTCACCAGCGGTTCGCTGGCAAACGCTTCGTGCAACCTGGTCACAGAACAGGGCACCGAGCCGGAAATGACTCCACCAGTGAAATGCGTATCGGGTTTTTAGGAGCGCTGTAATGCCTGAGATCTATCATTTTTTCCAACAGCTGGTTAATGGCCTGACCATTGGCAGCACCTATGCCTTGATAGCCATTGGCTACACAATGGTTTACGGCATCATTGGAATGATCAACTTCGCCCATGGCGAGGTGTACATGATTGGTTCCTACGTGGCCTTTATCGCCCTTGCCGGGCTGGCCATGATGGGGATCCACTCCCTGCCGCTATTGATGACCGCTGCGTTCCTGGCGTCGATCATCGTAACCAGTGCCTATGGCTACAGCATCGAGCGGGTTGCCTACCGTCCCCTGCGGGGCAGCAACCGTTTGATCCCGCTGATTTCTGCCATCGGCATGTCGATTTTCCTGCAGAACACCGTATTGCTGTCCCAGGACTCCAAGGACAAGTCCATTCCCAACCTGATTCCGGGGAGCATCTCCTTCGGCCCGGGTGGCGCACAAGAAGTGCTGATTTCGTACATGCAGATTCTGGTTTTCGTGGTCACCCTGGTGGCCATGCTGGGCCTGACGCTGTTCATCTCCCGCTCCCGTCTGGGGCGCGCCTGCCGGGCCTGCGCCGAAGACATCAAGATGG
This sequence comes from Pseudomonas sp. MF6751, assembly GCF_016613265.1. Classification (NCBI taxonomy): domain Bacteria; kingdom Pseudomonadati; phylum Pseudomonadota; class Gammaproteobacteria; order Pseudomonadales; family Pseudomonadaceae; genus Pseudomonas; species Pseudomonas sp. MF6751. Next base: position 92,500 of record NZ_JAENSV010000017.1, on the reverse strand, counting down.
CCAACCTGCTGGGCATCAACACCAACAACATCATCGCCCTGACCTTCGTCATTGGTGCTGCGCTGGCGGCCGTGGCGGCCGTGTTGCTGAGCATGCAATACGGCGTGATCAACCCCAACGCCGGTTTCCTGGTGGGCCTCAAGGCCTTTACCGCAGCGGTATTGGGCGGCATCGGCAGCATTCCGGGCGCCATGCTCGGCGGGCTGGTGCTGGGTGTGGCCGAAGCCTTTGGCGCCGATATCTTCGGTGACCAGTACAAGGACGTCGTCGCGTTCGGCCTGTTGGTTCTGGTGTTGTTGTTCCGTCCGACCGGCATCCTGGGCCGTCCGGAGGTTGAGAAAGTATGAGCAGATATCTTAAATCGGCGTTTTTCAGCGCCTTGCTGGTATGGGCCGTGGCCTTTCCGGTACTCGGTCTCAAGCTGAGCATTGTCGGCATCAACCTGGAAGTGCATGGCACCGGGCCCGTCACCCTGACCGTCATCGCGCTGTGTTCGGTGCTGATGTTCCTGCGTGTACTGTTCACCCAGCAGGTCGGCGCCTTGTTCAAGGGCAACCGTGGCCCGTTGGTGTCGCCCAAGGTCAGCCAATTTCTGACCCTGCCGCGCACCCAGCGCTACATCATCATCGGGTTGATCATCGCGGCGCTGATCTGGCCGTTTTTCGGCTCGCGCGGCGCGGTCGACATTGCCACGCTGATCCTGATCTACGTGTTGCTGGGCCTGGGCCTGAACATCGTGGTGGGCCTGGCAGGCCTGCTCGACCTGGGTTATGTGGGCTTCTACGCCGTGGGTGCCTACACCTACGCGCTGCTCTCGCACTACCTGGGCTGGAGCTTCTGGATCTGCCTGCCGTTGGCGGGTATGGCGGCGGCCACGTTCGGCTTCCTGCTGGGCTTCCCGGTGCTGCGCCTGCGCGGTGACTACCTGGCCATCGTAACCCTGGGCTTCGGCGAAATCATTCGCCTGTTCCTGCGTAACCTCACCGATATCACCGGTGGCCCCAACGGTATCAGCAGCATTCCCAAGCCGACGTTCTTCGGGCTGTCGTTCGACCGCACCGCGGCCGAAGGCATGCAGACCTTCCACGAGTACTTCGGGATTGCCTACAACCCGGTGAGCAAAGTGGTGTTCCTTTACCTTGTGGCGCTGCTTTTGGCGTTGGCGGCACTGTTCGTGATCAACCGCCTGCTGCGCATGCCCATCGGCCGTGCGTGGGAAGCGCTGCGCGAAGATGAAATCGCCTGCCGTGCCCTGGGCCTGAACCCGACCATCATCAAGCTTTCCGCATTCACCCTGGGCGCTGCATTCGCCGGTTTTGCCGGCAGCTTCTTCGCCGCTCGCCAAGGCCTGGTGACGCCGGAATCGTTCACCTTTATCGAGTCGGCGATCATTCTCGCCATCGTGGTACTGGGTGGCATGGGCTCGCAACTGGGCGTGATCCTGGCGGCCATCGTGATGATCCTGCTGCCGGAAATGATGCGTGAGTTCAGCGAATACCGCATGTTGATGTTCGGCGCCATGATGGTGCTGATGATGATCTGGCGCCCTCAAGGCCTGCTGCCCATGCAACGTCCACACATGGAGCTGCGCAAATGAGCCGCGAGATCCTGAAAGTCGAAAACCTGAGCATGCGCTTCGGCGGTTTGCTGGCGGTCAATGGCGTGGCCCTGACCGTCAAAGAGAAACAAGTGGTAGCGCTGATCGGCCCCAACGGCGCCGGCAAGACCACGGTGTTCAACTGCCTCACCGGTTTCTACAAGCCGAGCGGTGGCAGCATCCTGCTGGACGGCCAACCCATACAGGGCCTGGCCGGCCACGAAATCGCCCGCAAAGGCGTGGTGCGTACCTTCCAGAACGTGCGGTTGTTCAAGGACATGACGGCGGTCGAGAACCTGTTGATCGCCCAGCATCGTCACTTGAACACCAACTTCTTCGCCGGCCTGTTCAAGACCCCGGCGTTTCGCAAGAGCGAGCGCGAGGCCATGGAATACGCAGCGTACTGGCTGGACAAGGTCAACCTGACCGAGTTCGCCAACCGCCCGGCCGGTACCCTCGCCTACGGCCAGCAACGTCGCTTGGAAATCGCCCGTTGCATGATGACCCGCCCGCGCATCCTGATGCTCGACGAACCTGCCGCGGGCCTGAACCCCAAGGAAACCGAAGACCTCAAGGCGCTGATCAGTGTGCTGCGTGAGGAAAACAACGCCACGGTGCTGTTGATCGAACACGACATGAAGCTGGTCATGAGCATCTCCGACCACATCGTGGTGATCAACCAGGGTACGCCGCTGGCCAACGGGACGCCGGAGCAGATCCGCGACAATCCTGAAGTGATCAAAGCCTACTTGGGGGAAGCGTAAAATGCTGCAATTCGAAAACGTTTCCACTTTCTACGGCAAGATCCAGGCCCTGCACAGCGTCAATGTGGAAGTGCGCCAGGGTGAGATTGTCACTCTGATCGGCGCCAACGGTGCCGGCAAATCGACCTTGCTGATGACCTTGTGCGGTTCGCCGCAAGCCTACAGTGGCAGCATCCGCTACATGGGTGAAGAACTGGTGGGCAAGCACTCCGCCGAGATCATGCGCAAGAGCATTGCGGTGGTGCCGGAAGGCCGCCGGGTGTTTTCGCGCCTGACCGTGGAAGAGAACCTGGCCATGGGTGGGTTCTTTACCGACAAGGGCGATTACCAGGAGCAGATGGACAAGGTGCTGCACCTGTTCCCCCGCCTCAAGGAACGCTTCAGCCAGCGCGGCGGCACCATGTCCGGCGGCGAGCAGCAAATGCTTGCCATCGGCCGGGCGCTGATGAGCAAGCCCAAGCTGTTGCTCCTGGACGAGCCTTCCCTGGGCCTGGCACCGATCATCATCCAGCAGATCTTCGACATCATCGAACAGCTGCGCAAGGACGGTGTGACGGTGTTTTTGGTGGAGCAGAACGCCAACCAGGCGCTGAAAATCGCTGACCGTGCCTATGTGCTGGAGAATGGCCGGGTGGTGATGCAGGGCACGGGTGAGCAATTGCTGACCGATCCGAAGGTTCGGGAGGCGTACCTCGGCGGCTAAGAAAGAGTGAGTTCAGAGTGGGAGCTGGCTTGTGTGGGAGCTGGCTTGCCTGCGATAGCATCACCCCGGTGTATCTGAAAAACCGAGGCGTTTGCATCGCGGGCAAGCCCGACTCCCACATTTGCTTTGTATAAGTCATTAAACAGGTGTTGTTTGCAGTTTTTTTCGATGGCTTTGTAACGAATTCCCTCCCCCTTTCTCTAGTGGTGCATGCAGGCAATCAAGCCTGCGCATTCAACCACTGCTGGAGACACACCATGACCACCAAACTGTCCGCTGCCACCCTCGTCCTGGCCCTTGGTTCTGCCCTGAGCCTGTCCGCCCTGACCACCACCGCCCACGCGGCCGACGACATGCAGAAATGCTTCGGCGTGGCTGAAGCCGGCAAGAATGACTGCGCCGCGGGCGCCGGTACTTCCTGCGCTGGCACCTCCAAAACCAAAGACCAGGCCAATGCCTGGAAGCTGGTACCCGCCGGCACTTGCACCAAGACCCCAAGCACCACCTCGCCGACCGGTTTTGGCCAGGAAGCGGCCTTCACCGCCAAATCCTGAACCCCGCGCAGCCTGAGTACTGATGATGACGCTTACAGCCCAACACGCGGTCTCACCGGCTCAGGTGCCCGGCCTCCCCTATCGGGCCGGGCTGGGGCTCAAGACCGAGCACTTCACCGAGGTGCTCGAGACCCGCCCCGACATCGGTTTCTTCGAAGTACACGCCGAAAACTACATGGTGGCCGGCGGCCCGTTTCATCACTACCTGGGGTTGATTCGTGCGCAGTATCCCCTGTCACTGCACGGCGTCGGCCTGTCCATCGGCGGCGAAGCCCCCTTGGATCGCGAGCACCTGGCACGCTTGGCCACGCTGATCGAACGCTATCAACCCCAGTCTTTTTCCGAACACCTGGCCTGGTCCAGCCACGGCCCGGTGTTTCTCAACGACCTGCTGCCCCTGGCCTACGACGCCTGCACCCTGGAGCGGGTATGCGAACACGTGGATCAGGTACAGAGCGCACTCAAGCGACCGATGCTGCTGGAAAACCCCTCCACTTACCTGCAGTTCGAACGCTCTACCCTGGACGAAACCGACTTCATCAGCCAGATCGTCCGCCGTACCGGTTGCGGCCTGCTGCTCGACGTCAACAACGTCTACGTGTCCTGCATCAATCACCAGCGCGACCCGCTGGCCTACATCGACGCCCTGCCATTGCACGCAGTGGGTGAGATTCATCTGGCCGGTTTTGCCGAAGACACCGACAGCCTGGGCGACCGCCTGCTGATCGATGACCACGGCGCGCCGATCGATAACGCCGTATGGCAGCTTTACGCACAGGTACTGGCGCGGACCGGAGCGGTGGCGACGCTGATCGAGCGGGATAACCAGGTGCCCGCGTTCAGCGTGTTGCAAGCAGAGGCCCGGCAGGCCGAATGGTATTTGTCGCAGGTGGCCCGATGAGCATTCAGCAAACATTCGCAGAGGCTTTACTGGCCCCGCAAGCCACCTGCCCCGAGGGCGTGTTCAGCAGCAACGGTGCTGAACCGGCGAGCCGCTTTGCGGTGTATCGAAACAATGTCCATAGCGCTTTGATCAATGCTTTGGCAGCCGCCTACCCGGTGGCGCGGCAACTGGTCGGCGATGAGTTTTTCCGCGCCATGGCCGGTCTGTATGCCCAGGCCCACCCGCCCACCAGCCCCTTGATCAGTGAGTACGGCGGCACGTTCGCTGACTTTATCCAGGGTTTCGAACCAGCCTGGAGCGTGCCCTACCTGGCCGATGTCGCCCGGCTGGAGCGCTTGAGGGTCTGTGCTTATCACGCGGCGGATTGCCAGGTTCTGGATCAGCACTGCGTACTTCGGCAACTGCAAGGTTACGCACAACTGGGGCAACTGCGTGTAGGGCTGCATCCGTCACTTGCCACGTTGGAATCTTCCTACGCGGTGGTATCGGTTTGGGCGGCGCACCAGGCCGACGGGGCCATCACCAGCTTGAACCCCTGGCATGCACAAGGCGCGCTGGTCTTGCGCCAAGGGTTGGTAGTCAAGGTATTCGCCATCGACCGCGGGTCTGTGACCTTTATCAACCGACTCAACCAAGGCGCAGGGCTGGAAATGGCCATAGCTGATGCCCTGCAAGCCTCCGACGAATTCGATTTGCACCTATGTCTCACGCTGTTGATCAGCCACGACGCCATCACCCATTTGCATCTGCAACCAGAGGTATCGCCATGAACTTTCCCGCTCCCTGCCTGGTAAAACGAACCGTCGCACTGTTTGAAAAAATCCCCTACAGCCTGATCGCCTTTATGGCGCGCTTCTCCATTGCGGCGGTGTTCTGGAAGTCTGGCCAGACCAAGGTCGAAGGCTTTGCCATTGACCTGATCAGCGGCACCTTCCAATGGGGTGAGCCCAAACTCGCCGCCTCGACGCTCTTTTTGTTTCGCAGCGAATACCAATTACCTCTGCTGTCGCCAGAGGTGGCCGCGCACCTGGCAACCTTTGCCGAGCACTTTTTCCCGGTATTGATTCTGCTGGGGTTCGCCACGCGCTTCTCGGCCCTGGCCTTGATAGGCATGACCTTGACCATCCAGCTGTTCGTCTACCCTGACGCCTACCCCACTCACGGCACCTGGCTTGCGCTGTTATTGTTGTTGCTTGCCAAAGGCCCGGGCTGCCTGTCCATCGACTACCTGATTGCCCGTCGTTATCGCTAAAGCCGATCCAGCGCTTCGCCGCTGCGCTTGAACCAGTCCACCAGGTAGTCGGCCAACACCTGGGTACGCCGAGGCAAACCGCCCTGGTAGGGATGCACCAGGTACATCGGCATGCTGCGTGTCTGATAATCGCGCAGCAGCCAGCGCAATCGGCCGTCAGCCAGCTCCGTGGGTAGAACGTAGGACGGCAGGCGGGCAATACCGGCGCCGACCAACGCGGCTTTTTTCAACAGGTTGTAGTGGTTGGAGGCGAAGGTGCCGCTCACCTTTACCCGCAGCAATTCGTGTTGCTGGTGGTACAACCATTCCTCGCGGCCACTGTAATGACTGTTGAGCAAACAGCTGTGCGCCGCCAGGTCCGCTGGGGTCTGCGGCTCGCCATGCTGTTCCAGATAAGCCGGGCTGGCGCAGGTCATCTCATGCCAGGCCAGCAAAGGCTTAGCCACCAAGCGTTCATGTTCGATGGCGCCCGAACGTACCCCCAAGTCAAAACCATCCCGTGCCAAGTCTCGGTAGTTGTTATTGAGCTCCAGCTCGATCTGCACCTGCGGGTATTGCTTGGAGAACTCCAGCAGCAAGCCATCGAAGAAGGTTTCACCCAACGACACTGGAACGGTCATACGCACAGGGCCAGCCAAATCATCTTTGAGCCGCGCCAATGCCTGGCGGGCGCGTTCCACCTGCACCACCAATGCTTGTGCCTGGGGCAGCAACGCCGCGCCGGCAGCAGTAAGGCTCAGCTTGCGCGTGGTGCGGTGCAGCAAAACCACGGCAAACTGCGCTTCCAACTGGCTGATGCGCTTGGACAACTGCCCTTTGCTGCAGCCCAATTGTGCGGCCGCCACGGTGAAACTGCCGGCTTCGATCAGCACGGCGAACGCGGCCAGGTCATCCATTTCGCTCATCGACTGTTTCCATTTGAAAACCAAAGGTTGCCTATTAGCACGTTTATCCAGTTAAAAAGCCACATTAGACTGAACGCAAATCCCAACCCCTGTAGGAGCGAGCTTGCTCGCGAAAAACTCAAGATCGCCGCCGTGTAGTCAGTTTTACCGCGTGATCGTTGACGTTCTTCGCGAGCAAGCTCGCTCCTACAGGGCATCAGCCCAAAGGAACAGCACGATGAAAATTCTATTGATCGGTGCCAGCGGCACCATCGGTTCAGCGGTCAAGGCGGAACTGGCCCAGCGCCACGAAGTGATCAGCATCGGCCGCACCAGCGGTGACTTCCAGGTGGATATCAGCGATAGCGCCTCGATCCGCACGCTGTTCGAACAGACCGGCAAGTTCGACGCCCTGATCTGCGCGGCAGGCAGCGTCAACTTCGTGCCCTTGGCAGACATGCACGACAGCGATTTCGAACTGGGCCTGCGTGACAAGCTGATGGGCCAGGTCAACCTGCTGTTGATCGGCCGTGAGTACGCCAACGATGGCGCTTCATTCACTTTCACCAGCGGTATCCTGAACCGTGATCCGATCCGCACCGGCGCTTCGGCGGCCTTGGTCAACGGTGCTCTGGACGCCTTCGTCAAAGCGGCGGCCATTGAATTGCCACGCGGCCTGCGTATCAATTCGGTCAGCCCGACGGTGCTGCTGGAAGCCATGGGCAGCTATGCCCCTTATTTCCGTGGCTACAAACCTGCCCCCGCCGCCGATGTAGCGCTGGCTTACGCCAAAAGCGTCGAGGGCCTACAAACTGGTCAGACCTTTATCGTGGGGTGAGGGTGAGTGCTGTAAGAAACGCCTGAAGCTGGCAAGCGGGCTTGTGATGCACGGCCAGCCTGCGTAACGTGGCGGCACTTGCCTGGAGACCCGATAATGCGCGCCGCCCGTACCCTCGTCCTGTTTGCCTTGCTTCCTGTATTCGCCGCCTGCCAATTGTTCGAAAGCGAGCCGGCCAAGCCATCGACTGTCGGGCTGACCCGTATGCAGGGTGAGTTGACGGCGGTGGACGGCAAACTGCTGTTCCAGCCGTGCGGCGACCAGCGTAGCTACGTGGTCAACGACACCGGCGGCACCAGCGTCCTGCAGGAAGCCGCCTCGCTGGCCGGCCAGCAGGGCAAGCTGTTTGCCGACCTGCGTGGCAAGTTTTCCGGGGTCGCCAGCGGCACCCAGGGTTCAGTGGACCTGCAACAGCTGTATCGCGTCGAACGCTCGACCTCAGCGTGCTCCGACCCGGACTTCAAGCGCATGATCCTGCGGGCCAACGGCCATAAACCCGCTTGGGCAATGAATGTCACGGCCAAGGGCATGGTGCTGGAACGCGAAGGCCATCCACCTTTGGCAGTGCCGTACGTCGAGGAACAACTGGGCGACGGCCGCTTCAACCTGATGACCGAAGCCAACAACCAGCACATCGAACTGTGGGTGGCGCCCCAGCGCTGCGTCGACAGTGTGAGCGGCAGCCTGCAACACATGAGCGCCGAGTTGCGCGTGAACGGCCAGGTGCAGCGTGGTTGCGCAGCATTCGGCGGCTCGCGGGACGACTGATTAGGCCCTGTGCTGTTTTAACCTGACGGAAACTTGCCATTGGGGCTTATAATCGCCGGTTTGCAAAACAGCCGGCCTCCTTGCCCGCCGCCTACCGGATCCTGTCATGTTACGAATCACCGAACTCAAGCTGCCCATCGACCATCCCGAAGAAGACCTGCGCACTGCCATCGTGCAGCGCCTGGGCATCGCCAGTGATGACCTGCTCGATTTCACCCTGTTCAAGCGCAGCTACGATGCGCGTAAAAAGACCTCTGAGCTGTGCTTCATCTACACCGTCGACCTGAACGTGAAGGGTGAAGCCGCCCTGCTGCTCAAGTTTGCCGACGACCGCAATGTCAATCCGGCACCGGATGTCAGCTACAAGGTGGTGGGCCAGGCGCCGGAAGGCCTGGCTGAGCGGCCAATCGTGGTGGGCTTCGGTCCCTGCGGGATCTTCGCCGGGCTGCTGCTGGCACAGATGGGCTTCAAGCCGATCATCCTCGAGCGCGGCAAGGAAGTGCGCCAACGCACCAAGGACACCTGGGGCCTGTGGCGCAAAAGCGTGCTCAACCCCGAGTCCAACGTGCAATTCGGTGAAGGCGGCGCAGGCACCTTCTCCGACGGCAAACTGTACAGCCAGATCAAGGATCCGAAATTCCACGGTCGCAAAGTGCTGCACGAGTTCGTCAAGGCCGGCGCGCCGGAAGAAATCCTCTACGTCAGCAAGCCGCACATCGGTACCTTCCGCCTGACCGGCGTGGTGGAAAACATGCGCGAGCAGATCATCGCCCTGGGCGGTGAAGTGCGCTTCGAGCAGCGGGTCACCGACGTGTTGATCGAAGACGGCCAGTTGAACGGCGTGGTCATCGACGGCGGCGAGCAGATCCTCTCCAAGCACGTGATTCTTGCCCTGGGCCACAGCGCCCGTGACACCTTCCGCATGCTCCACGACCGTGGCGTGTACATGGAAGCCAAGCCGTTCTCGGTGGGTTTCCGTATCGAACACCCACAGTCGCTGATCGACGCCGCACGCCTGGGTAAATACGCCGGCCACCCGAAGCTGGGTGCTGCGGACTACAAGCTGGTGCACCACGCCAAGAACGGCCGTTCGGTCTACAGTTTCTGCATGTGCCCGGGCGGCACCGTCGTGGCTGCGACCTCGGAGCCCCATCGCGTCGTGACCAACGGCATGAGCCAATACTCGCGTAACGAGCGCAATGCCAACTCTGGCATCGTGGTAGGCATTACCCCCGAGGTGGATTACCCGGGTGGCCCGCTGGCCGGTATCGAGTTGCAGGAACGCCTGGAGTCCCACGCCTACATCCTCGGCGGCAGCAACTACGAGGCCCCCGCGCAACTGGTAGGTGACTTCATCGCCGGCAAACCCTCCACCGCGCTGGGCAGTGTGGAGCCGTCCTACAAACCCGGCGTGTCGTTGGGCGACCTGGCCCTGGCCCTGCCGGACTTCGCCATCGAAGCCATCCGCGAAGCCTTGCCGGCGTTCGAGAAGCAGATCAAAGGCTACTCGCTGCACGATGCGGTGCTGACCGGCATCGAGACCCGCACCTCGTCACCACTGCGCATTACCCGCAACGAGTCCATGCAGAGCCTGAACGTCAAAGGCTTGTTCCCGGCCGGAGAAGGCGCGGGGTATGCCGGTGGGATTCTGTCGGCGGGTGTCGATGGGATTCGGATCGCCGAAGCGTTGGCGCGGGATATGCTCGGCATCGAGGCCTAAAGCACTCTGACGGCCAGCATAAATCCCGTGTGGGAGCTGGCTTGCCTGCGAAAGCGGTGGTGCAGTTAAAAATTCAGTGACTGACACTCCGCTTTCGCGGGCAAGCCCGCTCCCACAGGGGATCTGTGCCGGGCGTTGATCCTGTGGGCAATACACGATCAATGTGGGAGCTAGCTTGCCTGCGATAGCGGTGGTGCAGTTAAAAATTCAGTGACTGACACTCCGCTTTCGCGGGCAAGCCCGCTCCCACAGGGGATCTGTGCCGGGCGTTGATCCTGGGGGCAATGCATGGCCAATGTGGGAACTGGCTTGCCTGCGATAGCGGTGGGGCAGTTAAAAATTCAGTGACTGACACTCCGCTTTCGCGGGCAAGCCCGCTCCCACAAGGGATCTGTGCCGGGCGTTGATCCTGTGGGCAATACACGACCAGTGTGGGAGCTGGCTTGCCTGCGATAGCGGTGGTGCAGTTAAAAATTCAGTGACTGACACTCAGCTTTCGCGGGCAAGCCCGCACACAGTTGGATAGTGGCGTGTCAGATATTAGCGCGCAGGATGTTAGCGGGTAGCGCCTCACCGCGCTCGACACTCGCCGCAACCGCCGCGATCAACCCTTCCAGCTCATAGACCTGCCCCGCCAGCCACGCTTGATCGTAATAGGTCGTGGCATAGCGCTCACCACCATCGCACAAGATCGCGACGATCGACCCCGACTCCCCCACTGCTTTCATCTGTTGCGCCGCCATCAGCGCACCGATCAGGTTGGTCCCGCTGGAACCGCCAACCCGTCGCCCCAAACGCTGCGCCAGGTAATGCATGGCCGCCAGGGACAATGCATCCGGCACCTTGACCATGGCGTCAATCACCGCCGGCAGAAACGATGCCTCCACCCGTGGGCGACCAATCCCTTCAATCCGCGAGCCACAGTCCAGGCGCAGGCTGGCGTCACCACTCTGGTAGAAGTCGAAGAACACCGAGCGTTCGGCATCGGCACACAACACCCGCGTGCAATGCTGGCGATAACGCACATAGCGGCCCAGGGTCGCGGTGGTGCCGCCGGTGCCAGGGCTGGAAATCAACCAACTCGGCTCCGGGTGCTGTTCAAAGCGCATCTGCTGGAAGATCGATTCGGCGATGTTGTTGTTCGCCCGCCAGTCGGTGGCACGCTCGGCGTAAGTGAACTGGTCCATGAAGTGACCACCGCTTTCCTGGGCCAGGCGTTCGGATTCGGCGTAGATCTGCGTCGGGTCCTGTACCAGATGGCTCTTGCCACCATAGAAGGCAATCTGGGCGATCTTTTCTTGGGACGTGGTAGCGGGCATGACGGCAATAAACGGCAAGCCGAGCAAGCGCGCGAAGTAGGCTTCAGAGATCGCGGTGGAGCCGCTGGACGCTTCAATAACGGGGGCGCCCGGCTTGAGCCAGCCATTGCACAGCGCATACAGGAACAGCGAGCGCGCCAGCCGGTGTTTCAGGCTGCCGGTGGGGTGGCTGGACTCATCCTTGAAGTACAACTCGATGCCTGGCAAACCCGGTAATGGCAGCGGGATCAGGTGGGTATCGGCGCTCCGCTGGAAGTCCGCTTCAATGATACGAATGGCTTCGCGGGCCCAGGTACGGTGGTCGCTCATGGTGGTTTCTCTAAAGGTTCTCAGCGGTGATCTTAGGATGTTTCCCACGCTTCACACAGATACAGTGACGACGCAATTGGACACACAATTGCTAGTCTTTAACCCACCGATGTTCCGGCCAACCCCTTATAACAAATAAGAATATAACTTTTGTTTTAACAACTAACGGTACGGGTTAGGGTACCCACCTATTGAACCTGGATTGGAGAGCATCCCTTGCCTCTGCGTAGCACTTTTACCCGTTTCTTCCAGTTGGAAGCCGCCAGTGGTCTGTTGTTGATCGCCGCTGCCGCTTTGGCGCTGATTATCAACAACTCACCGTTGTCGCACCTGTACAACGCCTTTCTCGACACGCCGGTGGTGGCTCAGGTTGGCGCGTTGAAAATCGCCAAGCCGGCGCTGCTTTGGATCAACGATGGCCTGATGGCCCTGTTTTTCCTGCTGATCGGCCTGGAGGTCAAGCGTGAGCTGCTCGATGGTCACCTGTCCAAGCCTTCGCAAGTGGTGCTGCCTGGCGCAGCGGCCATCGGCGGCATGGTGGTGCCGGCGCTGATCTACTGGGCGCTTAACAAGGACAACCCGGCCGCCTTGGCCGGCTGGGCGATCCCCATGGCCACCGACATTGCCTTTGCGCTGGGCGTTCTGGCCCTGCTGGGCAAGCGCGTACCGGTGTCGCTGAAGCTGTTCCTGATGACCCTGGCGATCATTGATGACCTTGGCGCCATCATCGTCATTGCCTTGTTCTATTCCGCTGACTTGTCCACGGCATCCCTGGCGGGCGCGGGAGCGTGCTTGATTGCGCTGATCGCGATGAACCGCCTGGGCGTGATCAAGCTGGGGCCGTATATGATCATCGGCCTGATCCTGTGGGTGTGCGTGCTCAAGAGCGGCGTGCATGCGACCTTGGCGGGTGTAACCCTGGCGTTCTGCATTCCACTGCGCACCAAGAATGCCGAAACCTCACCGCTGCTGAGCCTGGAACACGCCCTGCACCCCTGGGTGGCCTACGCCATCCTGCCGCTGTTCGCGTTCGCCAATGCCGGTGTGTCACTCACCGGTGTCAGCCTGGAGAGCTTCACCCACTCCGTGCCCATGGGCATCGCCGCCGGCCTGTTGATCGGCAAGACAGTCGGTGTGTTCGGCCTCACCTGGCTGGCGATCAAGACCGGCATCGCCTCACTGCCCAGCGGCGCCAATTGGGGCCAGGTACTGGGCGTGGCGATCCTGTGCGGGATCGGCTTCACCATGAGCCTGTTTGTCGGCTCCCTGGCGTTTGTGCCGGGCGCCAGTGAGTTTGCCGGTGAAGATCGCATGGGGATTCTGACCGGGTCGATCCTGGCGGCCTTTATCGGGTATGCGGTGACGGCGATGGCAAGTCGCAAGAAAGCCGCCGTTGCATGATTGAAGTAGGAGCGAGCTTGCTCGCGAAAAACTTACAGGCGCCGCGTTCATTCATTGAGCACGCGTTATCGTTAACGTTCTTCGCGAGCAAGCTCGCTCCTACAAAAAAACCCCCAACCGGTCACCCGGTTGGGGGTTTTTCTTCGCCTGTAGCTCAAGGCTTAGCGAGTAACGCGGCTGGTACCGTCGACGGTCATGATGCGTACGCGGTCGCCAATGCGGAAAATTTCATTTTCCTGCACGGCTTGTACGTAGGCACGCATGCTGCCGTCGTCTTCGCGCACGGTAATTTCCACGCCCTGGGTACGGGTCAGGCCTTCTTCGGTGGCCGAGCCCAGCAGGCCGCCCGCAACTGCGCCGATCACAGCAGTCACGATGCTGCCACGGCCGCCACCGATGGCGCTGCCGCCAACGCCGCCGATGACTGCGCCCGCGGCGCCGCCGATTGGGGTCTTGGTCCCTTCGATTTTCACCGGACGCAGGGATTCGATGGTGCCCATGCGAACGGTCTGTACACGACGCGCCTCATCACGAGAGTACGAGTCGCCGGTCAGACTCGAGGCGCAGCCACCCAACAGCAACGACAGGGTGGTAAAGCAGGCAACTAGTAAAACGGACTTACGCATAGCATCAACTCCAAAGGACAGGTATTCATTAAACGCTGTGGCTTGGCGCGTGTCACGGCGCACCAGGCAGAAACTTGCTTTCATTCAGCCTGAGTACAGACTGCCAGCACCAGAGAACTCGACGAACGGTAACCAAGCCAGGGTACGGACCGATGCCATAACCGGCTCGATCAGTGTAGCCGCACAGCCGAAACCGTCCGAAGTCTCTTGAACAGAGACTTCGACGCAACGGTGTTGATTCAGGTGGGATGACGAAAGGTGACGCTCAGGGCGCCAGGCGCTCGCGGCACCATTGGCCGTCTTGCAGGCGGTAGTTGAGGCGATCATGCAGGCGGCTGGCGCGGCCTTGCCAGAACTCGATGCGCTCAGGCAGTAAACGGTACCCTCCCCAATGCTCGGGGCAATCGGGCTGGGTATCGCTGAAACGCTCTTCAGTGGCCTTGAGCAGCGCCTGCAGCTCTTGGCGATCACGAATGACTTTGCTCTGCGGAGAGGCCCAGGCACCCAGGCGACTGCCCAACGGGCGCACCTGATAATAAGCATCCGACTCTTCAGGCGTGACCTTGGCCACGCGCCCTTCAATGCGTACCTGGCGCTCCAGGGTGGGCCAGAAGAAGGTCATGGCCGCAAACGGCCGCGCCGCGAGTTGTTCACCCTTGGCGCTCTGATAGTTGGTGAAGAAGGTAAAGCCCTGTGCATCCAGGCCCTTGAGCAGCAGGATGCGGCAGTGCGGGCGGCCGTCCTGATCCACTGTCGCCAGCGTCATGGCATTGGCCTCCACTGGCGGCTGTTCGGTTTTCACCGCATCAGCAAACCATTGGTGGAACAACGCAAACGGCTCGTCCGGGGCCTGGGCCTCGCTCAAACCGTCCCGTGTGTAGTCACGGCGCATATCGGCCAGTGCCTGGGTCATGCGGCTTTATCCTTGTGGTTCAACAGCTCAATTCTTCGCCTGATCGTTCGAAGCGGGTGCCGCCTTGGCTTTTGCCGTGGCAGGTTTCTTCGCAGCCGGCTTGGCCGCAGCCTTTTTAGCCGCTGGCTTGGCCGCCGCTTTCTTGGCCGTGGCCTTTTTGGCAGGCGCTTTGGCCGCCGGTGCTGGCGCAGGCACATTCTGCACTGCGACCATTTCGGCCACGGGCGGGGTCTTGCCGGAGTTGTACTTGCTCAGCAGTGCCAACATCGTTGTACGCTGAGTGAACATGATTTCCATGCGACGGTTCAGCGCACGCCCCTGATTGCTGTCGTTGGCGGCACGCGGCATAAGGTCGCCCATGCCACGCAGCATCAAGCGATCCTGTTTCAGACCACTCAGGCTGAAAATCGAGGCAATGGACTGCGCGCGTTCCTTGCTCAACGCCTGGCTGGCGGGGGCGCTGCCCGTGGCATCAACGTGGCCCAGCACCAGTACGGCGGTCTTCGGGTCAGCTTCAACGGCCTTGGCCACCCGCGTGAACGGGCCCAGGGTCACCGGCAGCAACATGGCCGGACGCTTCGGGTTGTAGGAACCGTCTACCGGGGCAATCACCACCAGGGTGTTGTCACGGCGCTCCAGTTGCAGGTTGCTGTCCTTGATGGCCGCACGCAGGCGTGGTTCGTATTCGTCCAGCCAGGCTTGGGTGATCTTCGGGTCAGGCATTGGTACGTTGGTCACATCGACCTTGGCCAATGGCTTTGGCTTGCTTTCGAACGGCCACCACCAGCGCGGCTCGCTGTCGGTCTTGGCGACGACAGGTGCCGCGTCCGAGGCCGGGGTTGCCGCCTTGAGGTCGGCTTTCAGGTCAGCCTTGGCGTCGGCGGCTTTGTCTTCGGCACTCTTGGTGGAAAACGGCCACCAGCTGTAACCGGTGTCGGCTTTGGCAGCCGGGGCAGCGGCAGCAGCGGTGACAGGCTCAACAGGCTTGGCACCGGCGGCCGGCTTGGCGTCGGGCTTGGCATCCGGCTTGGCGTCGGTCATGGCCACTGGATCCTTGGTCGCCGCTTTGTCAGATCCAAATGACCACCAATGCCCACCTTCGGCATCATTTTGTGGAGTTTGTGCACAACCCGTAATAGTGAGGCACAGCGCCAGTGCCAAAGACTTGTTCGATAACATGAGATATCCACAAAATGAGAAAAAACCAGAGGGTCGCAGGACCCGTTAAACAGACGCTAAAAGTACATTCAAGTTACAACATGTCGTTCAGCATCTTTTTTATACTTGCCTTTGTAACAAAAAACTGTGAAACAGCAAGGGGTTTATAGACAACCGGCCAATATTCCGACCAACTTCTGGGCCCGCGGGTCCATAAGTACGTAAGGCCCCAGGGTATTAGTCACAAAACCGAAGGCTACATCATGTTCAGGGTCGGCAAACCCGACTGAGCCCCCTGCCCCGGGATGCCCGAATGCACGTGGCCCGAGGCCGAACGTGGCATTGGGCAACTGCGGTTGATCCAACATGCAGCCCAGGCCGAAGCGGGTTTGGGTCAATAAGGTTTTATCCAGCCCGATACTGTGCTCGCGGGTCAATTGTTCGAGCATGTCGCTTTCCAGCAAACTACCGTCCAACAAACCACTATAAAACCCGGCCAGGCTGCGCGCATTACCGTGGCCATTCGCCGCAGGCTGCTGCATGCGTCGCCATTCGGGCTTATTAGTGCTGGTCAGAATAGACGGTGGATTGGCAAATGCACGGGTAGTCATCGCCGCCGGCTCGCGCATCATTACTTGAAGTAACCGTTGCGCGGCTTCATCCCCCATAGTGCCTTTGCTGCGCGCTATATGAGCGACGCGATAAAACTCTTCATCCGCCAGGCCTACATGGAAGTCCAGCCCCAATGGGCGTGCCACCCGCGCCACGATCGACTCCCCCGGCCCGCGCCCGTCGGCGCGGCGCAACAGTTCGCCAACCAGCCAGCCGTAGGTGATCGCCTCATAGCCGTGGCCCTGGCCCGGTGTCCACCACGGGGCCTCGGCCGCCAGGGTATCGACCATCAATTGCCAGTCGTACAACGCTTCGGTAGGCAGCATTTCGCGGATGGCGGGCAGCCCGGCCTGGTGGCAGAGCAACTGGCGCAGCGTGATCGCGTCCTTGCCAGCAGCGGCAAACTCCGGCCAGTACTCGGCCACCGGCGCATCAAGCTTGAGCTTGCCTTCGGCCACCAGTTGCAGGGCAGTCACTGCCGTAAAGGTCTTGGTGCAGGAGAACAGGTTGACGATGGTATCGCTGTGCCAGGCCTCGGCACCGTCCTTGTCGGCAGTACCGGCCCACAGGTCGACGACGGTTTGCCCGCCGATCTGGATGCACAGCCCGGCACCACGCTCCTGAGGATCATCGAACAGGGCGGCGAAGGCTTCGCGCACCGCTTCGAACTGCAGCTCGTAATGACCCTGAATCTGCACCTAAGTCCCCTCGGAAAACACCATGAAAAGTGGTCGCCATTCTTTCAGCCATTGTAGGTTTTGTGAACCCGTCAACGATGAATCAATGACCATTTCCAGCGTGTCCACCGGCATGCCCAGCCCCCTGCCCCGCGCCTTTGCCGTCGCGCCCCGGCTTGCCGGCTTCACTTTCACGCATCGCTTGGGTGGCCTTGGCTTTTTGCGCCTCACGGCCCAACTGGTCGAGCGCGGCCAGGTTGCTCTTGCGCACCGTCTCGACAAAGCCCTGGAAGGGTACATCGGTGATGCCGACCAGGCCGAAATGGCCGTTTTCACCATCCAGCAGACGCCCGGTTACCGGCTGGTCCAGGTATTGAAACCAATGCACCCCGACAATCGACGGCTCGGCCACCGCCTGCTTGAGGAAGGTGGAGTACGCCGCGCCGCGCTCTTCTTCGCGGGCCAGTTGCGTCACGCCGCCCCAGAACGGGCCGCGGTCGGCGGAGCCAAAGTTGAATTCGGTGATCAGTACCGGTTTGTCCAGCGCACGCAGCGCGGCGAAGTCATAACCGTCCTGGGGTTTCAGGGTGTACATGTTGAAGCTCAGCACGTCGCAATACTGCGCGCACGAAGCGACGGCCTCGGGCGTGCTCACCGCAAAACGGCCGCCCAGCAACAGCTGGTTGGGCGCGTGCCACTTCAGCGAGTCGGAAATGGTCTTGAAGTAAGCATCGGCGAAGGTCTTCTGGAAATATTTGAAGTCGGCTTCGATTTCCGGGTGTTCAGGGCTGGGCATCGGCGGCTCGAAGCCTGGGTCTTCCATCAGTTCCCAACCAGCCAGTTGAATACCCCAGGCTTTGGAAAGGCCCTCTTCATTGCGGTATTTATCGCGCAGTTGCTTGAGGAAGGCGCGCTTGGCCGGCACGTCGGTGGTCATGCGCAGGGTGCCGTACGCCAGGGCGTAGCGGGATTTTGCATCCTCGCCAGGACCGGCCCAGGCCAGTTCGTTGTCGGCAAAGAAACCGATCAGCCAAGGATCGTCACGGTGATCGCGTGCGGCAATAGCCACTGCGCGCTCGGTGGCCATGGCAAAGCGCGGGTCGAACGGATCGGGCATGCCGCCCCACCAGTCGGTGCCGGTGCTGATGCTGGCATAGTCACCGACAATCGACAGCGGCAAGGTGTACGGCACACGGTCGGCAGTGGCCAGGTCCGGATCGCTCCAGTTGCCGACGGTGTTGAAGCCCCAGGCTTGCAGGCGATCGAGGGTATGGGTCACCCAGCGTGGCTGGTCCAACGCGTCACCGCCGTAAGTGCGCTGCAAGTTGGCCCCATAGAAATCGTACCAACGCCCGGAGCCAAAACCGCGACCTTCGCCGGCGCCGTTGCCGGTGCGGCTGTCGTCGCTGCCGTAGTACTTGTCAAAGGGTTCGCCGGCCTTGGGCAGCGCCGCGAACATCCACTCGCGCCCCGCCACGTAGGTCTGGCTGTTGTCCGGCGCCACGGTGTTCACCCCCAGCGAGTAGAACGGATGCCCCTGCGGCGTCACCAGGTACCAGCGGCCGTCGCGCTTCTGGGTGCGGAAAAAACCGCTGGCGTCGAAGGCCGGGCCCTTCTTCCAGCCACCGTATTGATCCAGGGAGGACTTGTCCCGCTCGGCCAGCCAGGTCTTGAGCTGCTGTTGTTCCTTGGCGGCCGATGCCTTGAGTTGCTCGTCGCTGCTGACCTTCTCCGGCCAGCGTGCGCGGTTGGATTGGCCATAGGCATCCACCAGTTCAGTGTAGGCAGCCTTCAATACCGGCTCGCTGTCCTGCACGCCAAAGCGCTCCAGCAGGATACTTTGAGCGGCATTGGGCTTGAGCATCGACAGGGTCACCGAGACGATCTGGCTGCGGTCGATTTCCCCGGCGCTGGCGGCCAGCAATACCCGTTGGCCATCCACAGTCATCGGCATCGGCGGGCCGGCCTTCATGCCCTGGCTCAGCGGTGAGTTGGCTTGCAGCGGGACGAGCAGCGTCTGGGCCGGGCCGGCAGGCAGGTCGATGCGGCTGACGAGCGTCTTGCCGTCGGCGCTCTGCACCTTGACGTAAAGGGTCAGCGCCCAGTTCATCGCGCTCTGGATACGCAGGCTCATGGCGCTCGATTGCGACCAGTCCCACGTCCCCGTCTGCGGGCTGAGCACCAGGCTCGGCTCGGCCGCTGGGTTGAAGGTGATGCGGCGCAGCACCTCGCCTTCGGGCGTTTGTTCGGCATTGTATTGCGGCAGGCTGGCGTCCTGGGTCGCCACCTTGACCACATCGGCCGGCCGGACGAAGTTGAACAGCGTTTGTTGCCCCTCGGGCGCCGCCATCAACGGCGCAGCGAACAGCAGGGCAAAAAGAGCGGGCAGCGTGCGAATCATACGAACAAGGTTCTCCCAAACGGCCGGTGACTGGCCTGATGATAGTGATGAGATAGACCACAGAGTGGGCGAATCCGCCCACGGTGGCTTAAGAAATTTCGCGCCTGAACGGCGGCAATGCATTGAGGATCGCCTTGCCATAGCGCTGGGTAACCAGGCGACGGTCGAGCAAGGTGATGGTGCCGCGGTCTTCTTCGGTACGCAGCAGACGCCCGCAGGCCTGCACCAGCTTCAGTGAAGCATCCGGCACCGAGATTTCCATGAACGGGTTGCCGCCCCGGGCTTCGATCCATTCGGCCAGTGCGGCCTCGACCGGGTCATCCGGCACCGAGAACGGGATCTTGGCGATCACCACGTGTTCGCAGTAGGCACCGGGCAAGTCCACGCCTTCGGCAAAGCTGGCCAGGCCGAACAACACGCTGGAATCCCCACCGTCGACCCGCGCCTTGTGCTTGTTCAGGGTTTCCTGCTTGGACAGGTTGCCCTGGATAAACACCTGCTTGCGCCAGTCGCGGTCGAGGCCGTCGAACACGTCCTGCATCTGTTTGCGCGACGAGAACAGCACCAGGGTGCCGCGGGAGCCTTCCACCAACGACGGCAGATCACGAATGATCGCCGCCGTGTGCGCTGCCGCGTCCCGTGGGTCGGCCTTGAGGTCTGGCACCCGCAGCACGCCGGCGTCAGCGTGATGAAACGGGCTGGGCACCACGGCGGTGACGGCCTTTTTCGGCAGGCCGGCACGCATGCGGAAGCGGTCAAAGGTGCCCAGGGCCGTCAGCGTGGCCGAGGTTACCAGGCAGCCATAGGCGACGTTCCACAGGTTGCGGCGCAGCATTTCAGCGGCGAGGATCGGACTGGCGTTGACCTCGATATCGAACAGCGCACCGCTTTCCGACAACGTCAGCCAACGGGCCATGGGCGGGTTGTCTTCCGGGTCTTCGACGGTAAAGGCGGTCCACAGCTCCCAATTGCCTTGGGAACGAGACAGCAAACTGCCGAACAAGGGATACCACTCTTCGGCCTGGTTGCTGGCGATGCCGATATTGACCTCGCCATCCATGCCTTCCTTGAGCAAGTCCGTCAGGCGGGTGAACAGGTCGGTCAGGCGTGAAAAGCCTTTCTTCAGCTCAATGCCCATTTCGCGCATGTGCTCGGGAATCATCCCGCCGACAAAACGGTGGCGCGGGCGCTCTCGGCCCTCGACGTCTTCACCGGGCTTGAAGTCCGCAACCTGCTCGCAGGCGCTGAACATGAACTGCTGCTGGGTCTTGATCTCGCGCGCCAGCTCCGGCACTTGCTCGATCAACTTGCCCAGGTCGCCGGGCAACGGGTGCTGGGCCAGTAACTTGGTGAGGTTCTTGGCAGTGGTTTCCAGCCAGTCGGCCGTGGAGCGCAAGCGGGTGTAATGGGCGAAATGGCCAATGGCCTTGTCTGGCAGGTGGTGGCCTTCGTCGAACACATAGAGGGTGTCGCGTGGGTCGGGCAGTACCGCACCGCCACCCAGGGCCAGGTCAGCCAATACCATGTCGTGGTTGGTGACGATGACATCTACCTTGCCCATGCCTTCGCGCGCCTTGTAGAAGGCGCACTGGCCGAAGTTGGGGCAATGGCGGTTGGTGCATTGGCTGTGGTCGGTGGTCAGGCGCGCCCAGTCTGAATCTTCCAGGGCGGTGGGCCAACTGTCGCGGTCGCCGTCCCATTTGTTGCCGGCCAGCTTCTCAATCATGCTGGTAAACAGCTTCTGGCTGGCCTCATCCACCTCGATCTTGAAACCTTCTTCTTCGAACAAGGAGGCGGTGGCGGTTTGGGCGTGGCCTTCCTGCAGCAATACGTCGAGCTTGGACAGGCACATATAGCGGCCACGGCCCTTGGCCAGGGCGAAGGTAAAGCTCAAGCCGCTGTTGCGCATCAGGTCGGGCAAGTCTTTGTAGACAATCTGCTCTTGCAGCGCGACGGTAGCGGTGGCGATCACCAGGCGCTTGCCAGCAGCCTTGGCCGTGGGAATCGCGGCCAGGCTGTAGGCCACGGTCTTGCCGGTACCGGTACCGGCCTCGACGGCCACTACCGCAGGCTCACCCTCGCGGCGGCCTTCGTCGTCGGTGTCGATATCCCCGAGGACTTTTGCCACTTCGGCGATCATCAGGCGTTGGCCGTAGCGCGGTTTCAAGCTCTTGGCTTCGAGAAAACGCGAATAGGCGCCCTGGATCGTGGTTTTGAGTTCAGTGCTGATCATGGATAGTCGGGCGCAAAAAACGCTGGATAAATTTTCAGTGGTTCGGATCGGCCGCTATCATACCCCGCTAATTAATCCCGCGCAGAACGGAGTACCACAATGACCGCGTTTAGCCTCGCTTATACCCTGCATGTACTGGCCGCATTGATCTGGGTCGGCGGCATGTTTTTCGCCTGGATGATCCTGCGCCCCGCCGCCATGGCGGCGCTTGAGGGCCCTGCCCGGCTCAAGCTGTGGGCAAATGTGTTTCAACGTTTTTTTGTGTGGGTGTGGGTGGCGGTGGTGCTTTTACCGATCAGCGGCATCGGTTTGCTGCAACTGCGCTTCAGTGGTTTTGAGACCGCGCCGCGTTATGTGCAGGTGATGATGGGGTTGTATCTGGTGATGACGGCGTTGTTTATCCGAATCCAGGCCTTGAAGTTCCCGGAGCTGAAGGCAGCGGTGGCGGCTGAGGATTGGTCGGCGGGCGCGGCTGCGCTGGGACAGATTCGCAGGTTGGTGGGGATTAACTTGATCGTGGGGTTGGTGGTGGTGGCGGTGGCTTCGGCTCGGCCGATGTTCTGAGGCGAGTCTTACACCGCTATCGCGGGCAAGCCCGGCTCCCACACTGGAATGCATTCCAAATGTGGGAGCCGGGCTTGCCCGCGATAGCGTCAGGCCAGGCGACTCAGAGCCGCTGGATAGTCACAGACCCCGCAGGCCCAGCCGGCCCCGGTTGTCCCTCCAACCCTGGCCGGCCCTTTTCGCCGCCGTCCGCGCGGTACACCAGGCAGCCCTTGGACTGCCCGCCCTTGCCGGGTTTACCTGCAACACCCGCCAGGCCTCCAGCCCCGCCATCGACCCAGACCTTGATCTGTTCAGCCGGGAATTCCTGCGGCAACTCCAGGCGCACCTGCGCGCCCGCCGCCCCTGGCCGGCCATCGCCGCCGTTATCGCCATTAAAGCCGCGCCCGGCTGAACCCCAAGTGCAACCCGGGTCCACGCCGTTGGCACCGTCCAGGCCCGCATATCCTTGGGCTCCAGCGCCACCACGGGCATCCACCGACAGCGCTTCGGCAGTCAGCGAGTTAATGCGCAAGTTCAGATCACGCCCAGCCTTGGCGGGTTTTTCGTGGGTGCCGGGGGCGCCCCGTGAGGTGATCTGGCTACCGTGCTCCAACTGCGCCTCGCGTACCTGCATTTGCAAGGCGGTATTGCCAGGCACAATGGTGATGCGTGCGTCGCGCCCCAAGTGCAGCTCATCTACCGTGACTTGGCTGATGGTGGCCGGAATCAGCAAGGTGCCGTAGTCCGCGACGTCCAGGCGCTCGAGCTGCAACACGCTGGTGCTGCTGGGCAAGCGCATCAACGAATTGGTTTCGACACTGACGCTCTGGGCCAGGGCAACGGGGCTGACCAACAGGGCCAACAGAAAAACCTTACGCATCATGGGGCTCCTGAGTGTTTTCAAATTTTTCTTTGAGCGCACAGTAACGACTTCTACCGGCGATTTGCCAGTGAAGGATCAAAAAACTTCAATTCCACCTTGGTGGGTATCGACCGCCGCGCTCTAGGCCCACGCGCCCAGCCGCGCTAGTCTCTACGGTCTTGATGCGAGGATCTGCAATGACCGCTGGAATTTCTGCCCGTACACCCCAACAAGCCTTGGCGGCCCTGCTGGACCTTCACAGGCCAAAACGCCTGTTGTTAGTGGGCGCCAGCCAATTTCCTGCGCTGGATGCCTTCAAAGCTGCGCACCCGGACACCGAAGTGTTCTATGCCGCGCCAGGACCGTTGCCGGAAGACCTCGCCGTGCAGCGCTTTGACCTCGCGCTGGTGGTCGACTGCCTGGAGCACCTGTCCAAACCCCAGGGCCTGACCCTGCTCGGAGGCATCCGTAACCTCAACGCCAGCCGCATTGCCGTACTGGTCGACCTGGGTGCCTGCGACTGGAAGGACACCGACTTTTTCTCCCTGGCCCTGCAAGCCGGCGAACGCTTCCAACGCGATGATCAGGTGCTGACGCTGTTTACCTATGATCTGCTTGACTATAAACAGGTGCCGGACTGGCTCAACGCCCGCTTCTGGGCCAACCCGGAAAACTTCGGAAAGTATTGGTGGTAACCCGATGAGTACATCCATTTGCCCGTGCGGCAGCGGCAATCTGCTGGATGCCTGCTGCGGCCATTATCACGCCGGTCACCCGGCCCCCTGCGCCAGCGCGTTGATGCGCTCGCGCTACAGCGCCTATGTGCTGGGCCTGGTCGATTACCTGGTCGCCACTACGCTGCCTGCGCAACAGGCCGGCCTGGACCGCGACGCCATTGCCGCCTGGAGTGCGCAGAGCACCTGGCTGGGCTTGGAGGTGGAAAGCTCCGAGGTATTCGGCGGCCAGCCTGAGCACGCCTTTGTCACCTTTACCGCGCGCTGGCACGACGCTGCCGGTGAACATAGTCACCGCGAGCAGTCTTCTTTCGTACAGAATGAAGGGCGCTGGTACTTCATCGACCCTACGGTAGAAGTGAAGGCCGGACGTAACGATGCCTGTTTGTGTGGCAGCGGGCAGAAATTCAAGAAGTGCTGTTCCAGCTACTTCTAATCACTCGACGGGGATAGCGCCATGCTTCGGATGTATAGCTTGATGCTGGCGTTGACCCTGGGCCTGACCGGCTGCGCGTCCTGGTTCGAAGACGACGCGCCGCCCCCCCACGTTTCCCTGGTCAAGGTCGAAGTGGTGCGGGCCAAGCTGCTGGAACAGAAATTCAAGCTGTACTTTCGCGTGGACAACCGCGACGACGCCGACCTGACCGTGCGCGGCCTGGTCTACAAGGTCAGCCTGGGCAATCTGGTGTTGACCGAAGGCGAGTCAAACGAGTGGCTGACCGTACCGCCACGCGGTCATAAATTCTTCAAGGTCTCGGTGCGCACCAACCTCTGGCCACAGGTGCGTGAGGTGGTGCAGATGCTGAAAAATCCCGACCGGCCCGTGCCTTATCGTTTAGAGGGCGAACTGAAAACCGGATTATTCATCGGTAATGACGTGCAGGTGGCACACAATGGCGAGATAATCCCCGGCGATTTTATTCCGGAGCAACATCGATGACACAGCAACCCCATGTCCATGGTCCTGACTGCAACCACGATCATGATCATCATGATCATCATGATCATCATGATCATCATGATCACGACCACGGCCATGTCCACGGCCCGAACTGCGGCCACGCTCACCAGGAGCCGGTGCGCAATGCGTTGAAGGACGTAGGTCGCAACGATCCTTGCCCGTGCGGCAGCGAGAAAAAATTCAAGAAGTGCCACGGCGCTTAAGCTGTACTGAAGATCAAAATGCCGGCGGCCCCCCACCCCAGCCTTGATCCAAGGTTGCAGGCGATCAAATGTGGGAGCGGGCTTGCTCGCGAATGCGTTACGTCAATTGATACAGACACTGACTGATACACTGCTTTCGCGAGCAAGCCCGCTCCCACACAGTTCTGCGCCTGACTCAAGTTCTAATGCTTAACCCAAAACTCCCGCTTGCGTCGTTTCGCCGCGCTCACTAACGTAGCGCCTTTACTGACGCTACCCCCCGCAGGAGCTTTGCCATGGCCTCGCCAGCCCTCTTACATTTTCTTCCCCGGTTCGGCGTTGCCGCGGCAGTGGTCAGTGCCTTGGGCCTGGCCGGTTGCCAGCTCCAGAACACCCAGGACACCCTGCCGCCCGTTGCCGGCGTGCAGCCAATCAAGGGCCTGGCACAGAATGTGTCGGTGCGCCGCAATGCCCAAGGCATGCCGCTGATCGAAAGCAACACCTTCCACGACGCTCTGTTCAGCCTCGGTTACGTGCACGCCAGCGACCGCATCACCCAGATGGTCACCCTGCGCCTGCTAGCCCAGGGCCGCCTGGCGGAAATGTCGGGGCCGCAAGTGCTGGACGTCGACCGTTTCATGCGGGCGGTCAACCTCAAGAAAAGCGCTGGCGAGTTGTATAGCGCCTCATCGCCGCGCCTCAAACGCTTCTTTGAAGTGTATGCCCGAGGCGTCAACGCCTACCTGTTCCGTTATCGCGACAAGTTGCCGACGGACCTGGCCCAGAGCGGCTACAAGCCCGAGTACTGGAAGCCGGAAGATTCGGCGCTGCTGTTCTGCCTGCTCAATTTCAGCCAGTCGAGCAATCTGCAGGAGGAGCTTTCGTCCCTGATGCTGGCGCAGAAGGTCGGCGTCGACAAACTGGCCTGGCTCACCCCAAGCGCACCGGACGAACCCGTCCCGCTGGCCGAAGCCGACAAGCTCAAAGGCGTCAACGTGAACCAGATCACCGGCCTCGCCGGGCTGGAGACGGTGGGCCAGCAATTGCGCGGCCTCAATGCCCTGGGCGTCACCACCTCAAGCAACTGGGCCATTGGCCCGCAACGCAGCCGCAGCGGCAAGAGCCTGTTGGCCAACGACATCGCCGCGCAGCCACAAGCACCGTCGCCGTGGAACTACGTACAGATTCGTGCGCCCAAATACCAGGCCGTCGGTGCTTCGATTGCCGGCCTGCCGACCCTGCTGGCGGGTTTCAACGGCAAAGTGGCGTGGAGCATGAGCGCGGTCAAGGGCGACACCCAGGACCTGTTCCTGGAGAAGGTCAAACGCCAGGGCAGTGCACTGTACTACGAGAACAACGGCAAATGGCTGCCGGCCGGCGTGCGCAACGAAACCTTCTTCATCAAGGGCCAGCGCTCGATTCGCGAAGTGGTGTACGAAACCCGCCACGGCGCTCTGCTCAACAGCAGCCAGGCGCTCACCAGCGGTCTTGGCCTGGCCTTGCAAACCGCCGACTTCAAGGACGACAAGAGCCTGGATGCGTTCTTCGACCTGTCCCGTGCACAAAACGCCGGCAAGGCCTCGGATGCTACCCGCGAGATTCGCGCCATCGCCCTGAACATGATCTTCGCCGACGCCAGCAACATCGGCTGGCAGGTCACCGGCCGTTTCCCCAACCGCCGCGAAGGCGAAGGCCTGTTGCCATCGCCGGGCTGGGACACGCGCTTTGACTGGGACGGCTACGCCGACGCGATGCTGCACCCGTACGACCAGGACCCGGCCCAAGGCTGGATCGGCACCGCCAACCAGCGTACCGCGCCGCGTGGCTACGGCATGCAACTGTCCAACGCCTGGGATGCACCGGAGCGCAGCGAGCGCCTGGCGCAACTGGCCAACGCCGGCAAGCATGACAGCCGCAGCCTGATCGCCATGCAATACGATCAGACCACCCTCTTCGCCGCCAAGCTCAAGAACATGTTCCAGGCTCCGGGCATGGCCCAGCCGCTCAAGCAGGCCATCGAGGCCCTGCCGACAGCGGAACGTGCCAAGGCCCGCGAAGCAATGGAGCGCCTGATGGCCTTCGATGGCCGGCTGGCAACCACCTCGGCTGACGCGGCAATCTACGAACTGTTCCTGCAGGAAAGCGCGCGGCAGATCTTCCTGGACAAACTCGGCCCGGAAAACAGCGCCAGTTGGAAAGCCTTCGTCAGCAACGCCAGCCTGTCCTACTCGGCCATCGCCGACCACCTGCTGGGCCGTGAAGACAGCCCATTCTGGGATGACACGCGTACACCGCAAAAAGAAGACAAACCCGCGATCCTGGCTCGCACCCTGGCCGCCGCCATCACTACTGGCGACAGCCAACTGGGCGCCGACCACAAGGCCTGGCAGTGGGGCAAGCTGCACAGCACCACGTGGAAAAATACCAGCGGCCAGGTCATCCGCGGTCCCTTTGCCAGCGGTGGCGACCACAATACCTTGAACCCGGCGCCGTATAGCTGGGGCCAGGATTTCAACGCGACCCAGGTGTCGGCGCTGCGCATGATCATCGACTTCGGCCAGGCGGAACCGATGATGGGCCAGGGCGGCATCGGCCAATCCGGCAACCCGGCCAGCCCGAACTATGCCAACGGCATCGACCCGTCGCTGAAAGCGCAGTACCTGAGCTTCCCGATGCAGCCGCAGAACTTTGAAAAGGTGTATGGCAAGACAAGGTTGACCCTGACGCCCGGTAAGTAACCGGGCTTCCCTGACGAAACTGGATAACGCTGTGGGAGCTGGCTTGCCTGCGATAGCAGCCGACGGTAACCACGATGCGAAGCGAGCCGCTCTTGATCTGCTTTTGATCTTGATCTTAGGCGCCCCGTCAAACCACGCTGGCCGGAATTCGACAGTGATTTGGGGGGTAAACCGGCAGGGATGCCGGTTTAGCCGCCCCGCGCCATGGATGGCGCGTGGCGGCGGCCCCCCAAATCACTGGCGGATTACGGGCACACCGAGCCTAGGCGAGGTGCCGAGTGGTGGGGCAAGAGCGTTTTGCTTACTTTGCCGCTTTTGCAAAGTGAGCCGCCGTCAGGGCGGAACCCTAAGTGGCCGTTACCGCAGCAATGGATATGTACACAACCCAACTGTGTTGACTGCCAGGCCGCCTTCGCGAGCAAGCCCGCTCCCACAGTTGGATCGCGGGGCATCAGGCCGACATCGAAGACAAGCCCACCTTTGCACTGCCCGCATTCAAATAGAACTTCTAGACCCAGCCCCGCCTCATAAGTAACAAGCCCACCGCCCCGGCAACTCCATGGACCTTGTCATCGCCCGCCCCGAAGGCCTCTACTGCCCTGCCGGTGATTTTTATATCGACCCCTGGCGCCCAGTGGAACGTGCGGTCATCACCCACGCCCACGGCGACCACGCCCGCACCGGCAATCAACACTACCTGGCCGCCGCCCCCGGCGAAGGTATCCTGCGCTGGCGCCTGGGCCAGGACATCAACCTGCAAACCCTGGCCTACGGTGAACGGTTGGTGCATCACGGCGTGACCTTGAGCTTCCATCCGGCCGGGCACGTGCTCGGTTCGGCCCAAGTGCGCCTGGAATACCAGGGCGAGGTCTGGGTGGCGTCCGGCGACTACAAGGTCGAACCCGATGGTACCTGCGCGCCCTTCGAACCGGTGCGTTGCCACACCTTTATCACCGAATCCACCTTCGGCCTGCCGATTTACCGCTGGCAGCCCCAGGCGCAGATTTTTGCCGGGATCAATGACTGGTGGCAGGCCAATATCGCCAGCGGCAAAGCCAGCGTGTTGTTCTGCTACTCCTTCGGCAAGGCCCAACGCATCCTCCATGGGCTGGACGCCAGCATCGGCCCGATCCTCAGCCACGGCGCGGTCGAACCGTTGAACCGGGTTTACCGCGAAGCGGGCATCTACATCCCCGAGACGCTGTATGCCGGCGACTTCAAAAAGACCGACCCACTGCTGCGCCAAGCCCTGATCATCGCCCCGCCCTCCGCTGGAGGCAGTACCTGGATGCGCCGCTTTGGCGACTACAGCGACGCCTTCGCCAGCGGCTGGATGCGCCTGCGCGGTACCAGACGGCGGCGCGGCGTGGACCGTGGCTTCGTGCTCTCGGACCACGCCGACTGGCCGGGCCTGTTATGGGCCATCGAACAAACCGGCGCGCAACGGGTGATGGTCACCCATGGTTCGGTGGGTGTGTTGGTACGCCACCTGCGGGAAAAGGGCTTGGATGCCCAAGGCTTCAGCACCGAATACGGCGATGACGAAGAAGAGGCCACGGCATGAAAGCCTTCGCTGAGCTGTACGCCAACCTCGACGCCACCACTTCCAGCAATGCCAAGCTCGACGCCCTGCAAGCCTACTTCATGCAGGCGCCGCCAGCAGATGCCGCTTGGGCCGTTTACTTTCTTAGCGGCGGGCGGCCACGACAGCTGGTGCCGACGCGCCTGCTACGGGACATGGCCACCGAAGCGGCCGGTATCGAACCCTGGCTGTTCGAAGAGAGCTACCAGTCCGTGGGTGACCTGGCCGAGACCATCTCCCTGCTCCTGCCAGAATCCACCTACACCTCCGAAGACGGCCTGGCCGTGTGGCTGGAGGAAAAACTGCTGCCCCTGCGCGGTCTGCCACCCTTGGACCTGGCAGACCGGCTGCCGGCCCTGTGGGCACAACTGGACCAACCGAGCCTGATGGTGTGCATCAAGTTGATCACCGGCAGCTTTCGGGTGGGCGTCTCAAAACTGCTGGTGACCCGCGCCCTCGCTGCCATGGCCGACCTCGACAGCAAGCGCGTGGCGCAGCGGTTGGTGGGCTACACCGATTTGTCGAACCGTCCCACAGCCGAAGGCTATCTAAAGCTGATTGCCGCCGAATCCTCCGACGAACACGCGCAACGTGGCGGGCAACCCTATCCGTTTTTTCTGGCTCACGGACTGGCGCAACCAGTGGAGCAATTCGACACCCTGCTCGGTTCACCCGCCGATTGGCAGGTGGAATGGAAGTTTGATGGCATCCGCGCACAACTGGTCAAGCGCGAGGGACGCCTGTGGGTCTGGTCTCGCGGTGAAGAGTTGCTGACTGAACGCTTCCCCGAACTCCATAGCCTGGTCGGTGGCCTGCCCGACGGTACGGTGATCGATGGCGAAATTGTGGTGTGGAAAGACTCGGTACAACCCTTCGCGTTGCTGCAACAGCGCATTGGCCGCAAGACCCTGAGTAAAAAAGTCCTTGAGGATGCGCCGGTGGCGGTGCTCGCCTACGACTTGCTGGAGTATCAGGGCGACGACTGGCGCAACCACATCCAGGCCGAACGTCGCACCCAATTGGAACAGGTCATCGCTGCGTGCAACCAACCGGTGTTATTGCCTTCGCCCTTGCTGGAAGGCAAGTCCTGGGCAGCCTTGGCCGAGCAGCGCGAAGCCTCTCGCAGCCTGGGCGTGGAAGGCATGATGCTCAAGGATCGCAACGGCCTCTACGGCGTGGGCCGCACCAAGGACATGGGCCTGTGGTGGAAATGGAAGGTCGACCCCTTCAGCGTCGACGCCGTGTTGATCTACGCCCAGCGCGGCCATGGCCGGCGCGCCAGCCTCTACAGCGACTACACCTTCGCGGTATGGGACGGCCCACCGGGAAGCGAGCGCACACTGGTGCCGTTCGCCAAGGCATATTCCGGGCTGACCGACGAAGAAATGCGCAAGGTCGACGCCATTGTGCGCAAAACCACGCTGGAGAAGTTCGGCCCGGTCAGCAGCGTGACGCCGAGCATGGTGTTTGAGTTGGGTTTTGAAGGGATTGCCCTGTCCAAGCGGCACAAGAGCGGGATTGCGGTGCGGTTTCCGCGGATGCTGCGCTGGCGCCAGGACAAGGCGGTGGATGAAGCGGACAACCTGGCCACGCTACAAGACTTGCTGACTTGACATAGCTCCCACATGCCAGGTCTACCTTTGACCCGAAATAGTGCGCTCATTTGCTGACGCCCATTTTTGGGCGCCGCCTACACTTGGACCTGCCTTATCCCACCGTTTAAAAAGCCCATCCGGAACTATGGTGCAGAAATTGCTACTTGTGATGGGTCTGACACCGTTCAGTAACAGTCCTAATCGCGCCACAAGCGCTTATCTTGGTTTCCAGGGATTACATAATGAAAAAAGCATTGCTGACCCTTTCTGCACTGGCTCTGTGCATGGCTGCTGGTGTTGCTACAGCCAAGGAATACAAGGAATTGCGTTTTGGTGTCGACCCTTCCTACGCACCGTTCGAATCCAAGGCCGCCGACGGCAGCCTGGTGGGCTTCGATATCGACCTGGGCAATGCGATCTGCGCGGAGCTGAAGGTCAAGTGCAAGTGGGTCGAAAGTGACTTCGACGGCATGATCCCGGGCCTCAAAGCCAATAAATTCGATGGCGTGATCTCGTCGATGACCGTGACCCCCGTGCGCGAGAAGGCCATCGACTTCTCCTCCGAGCTGTTCTCGGGCCCGACTTCGCTGGTGTTCAAGAAAGGCGCTGGCTATTCGACGCCAGAATCCCTCAAGGGCAAATCGGTAGGTTACGAGCAAGGCACCATCCAGGAAGCCTACGCCAAGGCCGTACTGGATAAAGCCGGGGTGACCACCAAGGCTTACGCCAACCAGGACCAGGTGTACGCCGACCTGACCTCCGGGCGCCTCGACGCTTCCGTGCAGGACATGCTCCAAGCCGAACTGGGCTTTCTCAAGTCGCCAGCCGGTGCTGGCTATGAAGTGAGCGCCGCCATCGACGACCCGCTGCTGCCGTCGAAAACCGCCATTGGTATCAAAAAAGGTAACACTGAACTCAAGGCGCTTTTGGATAAAGGTATCAAAGCGTTACACGATGATGGCACCTACGCCACTATCCAGAAGAAACACTTTGGCGATCTGAACCTGTACAGCGGCAAGTAAAGCCTGGGGCGCCCTGCTTCAGGTGGGGCGCTTTTTTATCGCCATAGGTCCTGATTTATGTTCGAAGATCTGTTGCAAACCCTTGGGCTGAGCGCATTCAGCCTGAAGGGTTTCGGCCCGCTGTTGCTGCAAGGCACCTGGATGACCATCAAGTTGTCGGTGCTGTCCCTGGCCGTCAGCGTATTGCTGGGCCTGCTCGGCGCAAGCGCCAAACTGTCCAGCCTGGCCATTGTGCGTATCCCCGCCCAGCTCTATACCACTCTGATTCGCGGTGTACCGGACCTGGTGCTGATGCTGTTGATTTTCTACAGCCTGCAAACCTGGCTCAGTGGCTTTACCGACTTTATGGAATGGGAATACATCGAGATCGACCCGTTCAGCGCCGGGGTGATCACCCTGGGCTTTATCTACGGTGCGTATTTCACCGAAACCTTTCGCGGTGCGATCCTCGCCGTGCCCCGCGGCCAACTCGAAGCCGCCACCGCTTACGGGCTCAAGCGCGGGCAGCGGTTTCGCTACGTGACCTTCCCGCAGATGATGCGTTTTGCGCTGCCGGGCATCGGCAATAACTGGATGGTGATGCTCAAGGCCACCGCACTGGTGTCGATCATCGGCCTCGCAGACTTGGTAAAAGCCGCCCAGGACGCTGGCAAGAGCACCTATCAACTGTTTTATTTCCTGGTGCTGGCGGCGCTGATCTACCTGTTGATCACCAGCGCCTCCAACTTTGTCTTGCGCCGACTTGAACGTCGCTACTCCGCAGGCGCCCGGGAGGCCGTGCGATGATTGAGCTATTGCAGGAATACTGGCGCCCTTTTCTTTACAGCGACGGCCAGCACATCACCGGCCTGGCCATGACCTTGTGGCTGCTCAGCGCCTCATTGGTCATCGGTTTTCTGGTGTCGATTCCACTGTCCATCGCCCGCGTTTCGCGCAAGCGCATGGTGCGTTGGCCCGTGCAGTTCTACACCTACCTGTTTCGTGGCACGCCGCTCTATATCCAATTGCTGATCTGCTACACCGGCATCTACAGCCTTGCCGCCGTACGAGCACAACCGGTGCTGGATGCGTTCTTTCGCGACGCGATGAACTGCACCCTGCTCGCCTTCGCCCTCAACACCTGCGCCTACACCACGGAAATTTTCGCCGGGGCAATCCGCAGCATGGCCCACGGCGAAGTCGAGGCGGCCAAGGCTTACGGCCTCAGCGGCTGGAAGCTGTACGCCTACGTGATCATGCCTTCTGCGTTGCGACGCTCGTTGCCCTACTACAGCAACGAAGTGATCCTGATGCTGCACTCGACCACCGTGGCCTTTACCGCGACGATCCCGGACATCCTCAAAGTGGCACGGGATGCCAACTCTGCCACCTTCATGACCTTCCAGTCATTTGGCATTGCCGCATTGATCTATCTGACGGTGACCTTTGCCCTGGTCGGCCTGTTTCGCCTGGCGGAGCGGCGTTGGCTGGCCTTTCTCGGGCCGAGCCACTAAGGAGCTTGCATGCACCATCAGCTACATGACCTGATCGCACCGGTGCCCGGCACGGCGCGGCAGATCCACAGTTTTCACTTCGGCCCGCAGCAGCCCGAAGGCAAGGTGTACATCCAGTCCTCCCTGCATGCCGATGAATTGCCAGGCATGCTGGTGGCCTGGCATTTAAAGGCGCGCCTGGCAGAACTTGAAGCGACCGGGCGCTTGCGCAGCGAAATCGTGCTGGTGCCCGTCGCCAACCCGGTGGGCCTGGAACAGGTATTGATGGATATCCCCTTGGGCCGCTACGAACTGGAAAGCGGGCAGAACTTCAATCGCCTGTTTGTCGACCTCAGCGAAGACGTCGGCAACCAGGTCGAAGACCTGCTGGGCGATGATCCACAGCGCAATGCCCAATTGATCCGCAGCGCACTGTCCCGCGCCCTGGCCGCGCACACCGCCCAGACCCAGTTGCACTCCCAACGCCTGGTTCTGCAACGCCTGGCCTGTGATGCCGACGTGGTGCTGGACCTGCATTGCGACTTCGAAGCCGTGGCGCACCTGTACACCACGCCCGAAGCCTGGCCACAGGTAGAACCGTTGGCGCGCTACCTGGGCTCGGAGGCCAACCTGTTGGCCACCGATTCCGGTGGGCAGTCTTTTGACGAGTGTTTCACCCTGGTGTGGTGGCAGTTGCAGCAACGCTTCGGCGAACGCTACCCGATCCCCATGGGCAGCTTGTCGGTGACCGTCGAGCTGCGTGGCCAGGGCGATGTCAACCACGGCCTCGCCGCGCTGGACTGCCAGGCCATCATTGATTATTTGATCCACTTCGGCGCCATTCGCGGCAATGCAGCCCCCTTGCCTGCCCTGGCCTACCCGGCTACGCCGCTGGCGGCGGTGGAGCCGGTAACCACCCCGGTGGGTGGCTTGCTCGTGTTCAGCGCCCTGCCGGGGGAATACCTGGAGGCGGGGCAATTGGTCGCTGAAATCATCGACCCCATTACCGACCGCGTAACGCCTGTGCACTGCCAGCAGGCCGGGCTGCTTTACGCCCGTTCGCTACGCCGCATGGCCACGGCCGGCATGGTGATCTGCCATGTTGCCGGCACACAGGCCTACCGCAGCGGTTATCTACTTTCGCCTTGAGGATGCACGCCCCATGTACAAACTGACCGTTGAAGGCCTGCACAAAAGCTATGGCGACAATCAAGTGCTCAAAGGTGTGTCGCTCAAGGCCAAGACCGGTGATGTGATCAGCCTGATCGGCGCCAGTGGCTCAGGCAAGAGTACCTTCCTGCGCTGTATCAACTTTTTGGAAACCCCCAACGATGGCGCCATGACCCTGGACGGCCAGGCAATCCGCATGGTCAGCGACCGCCATGGCATGCGCGTGGCCGACGACGCCGAGTTGCAACGCTTGCGCACACGGCTGGCGATGGTGTTCCAGCACTTCAACTTGTGGAGCCACATGAGCGTGCTGGAAAACATCACCATGGCCCCCCGCCGCGTGCTGGGTTGCAGCAAGAAGGACGCCGAAGACCGTGCGCGCCGCTACCTGGACAAAGTCGGGCTGCCGGCGCGCGTGGCTGATCAATACCCGGCGTTCCTCTCCGGCGGCCAGCAGCAGCGTGTCGCCATCGCCCGCGCCCTGGCCATGGAGCCGGAGGTGATGCTGTTCGATGAACCCACGTCGGCGCTGGACCCAGAGTTGGTGGGCGAAGTTTTGAAGGTGATCCAGGGCCTGGCCGAGGAAGGCCGTACCATGATTATGGTGACCCACGAGATGAGCTTTGCGCGCAAGGTTTCAAGCCAGGTGCTGTTCCTGCATCAGGGTCTGGTGGAGGAGCAGGGCTTGCCGGAGGATGTGCTGGGCAATCCGAAAAGCGAACGCCTGCAACAGTTTCTGAGTGGCAATTTGAAGTAAACCTTTATGACGCCTGGAGGGTCTGTGCAATAGAGCCTTCAGAGCGTCAGTTGCCGAATGGCAAAAACCCACGACTTCGCCAAGCAATGGTTTGCCACCCAAGGCTGGAAGCCATTCGCCTTTCAGAAAGAGGTATGGGCCGCGGTCAAGGCCGGCCAATCAGGGTTACTGCATGCCAGCACCGGGGCGGGTAAAACCTATGCCCTGTGGTTTGCCGCCCTCAATCGTTTCGCCATTACCCGCCCGCCCGTCACAGGCAAACGCAAACCGCCTGCCGAGCCGCTGACCGTCCTGTGGATCACGCCGATGCGCGCCCTGGCCGCCGACTCCGCACGTGCCCTGCAAGCCCCGTTGGAGGCCCTTCAGATTCCCTGGAGTGTAGGTCTGCGCACCGGTGACACCAGCAGCAGTGAACGCGCACGCCAGACCCGTCGCCAACCCACCGCTCTGGTCACCACTCCGGAAAGCCTGACCCTGATGCTGGCCCGTGCCGACAGTGAAACCAGCCTGGCGCACCTGCGCATGGTCATCGTGGATGAATGGCACGAATTGATCGGCAACAAGCGCGGCGTGCAATTGCAACTGGCACTGGCTCGCTTGCGGCGCTGGCATCCTGAGTTGATGGTGTGGGGTATTTCCGCGACGCTGGGTAATCAGGCCCACGCTTTGGAGGTACTGGTCCCACAGGGTGGCGGCATCAATGTACAGGGGCAAACGGACAAGGCACTGAAGGTCGACACCTTGCTGCCGCCCGTCACCGAGCGCTTTCCCTGGGCCGGGCATATCGGCTTGAAGATGTTGCCGCAAGTGGTCGCCGAGGTAGAGGCCAGCAGCAGTTGCCTGGTATTTACCAACACCCGCGCGCAATCCGAGATCTGGTACCAGGCGATTCTGGGCGCTCGTCCGGACTGGGCCGGCTTGATTGCCCTGCACCACGGTTCGTTATCGAGAGAGACCCGGGACTGGGTGGAGCGAGCGTTGAAAGATGGACAGCTCAAGGCAGTGGTGTGCACCTCCAGCCTGGACCTGGGCGTGGACTTCCTGCCGGTGGAACGGGTGCTGCAAATCGGCTCCGCCAAGGGTGTGGCGCGGTTGATGCAACGCGCCGGGCGTTCCGGCCACGCGCCAGGGCGGCCCTCACGGGTAACGCTGGTGCCAACCCACAGCCTGGAGCTGGTGGAAGCCGCAGCCGCCCAGGATGCGATCGCCCAACGGCGCATCGAAGCGCGGGAATCACCTTACAAGCCGCTGGATGTGCTGGTACAACACCTGGTCAGCATGGCCTTGGGCGGCGGGTTTACTCCGGCGGCACTGTTGGACGAAGTGCGCGGCGCCTGGGCCTATCGCGACCTCACCGAAGCGGATTGGGCCTGGGCCCTCGGATTTGTGCGCCATGGTGGCCTGTCACTCACCGCTTATCCGGATTACCGCCGGGTGGAGCCCGATGAGCACGGCATCTGGCGTGTTCCGGATGCCCGCCTGGCACGCCGCCATCGCATGAGCGTGGGCACCATCGTCAGTGATGCCAGTATCCAGCTCAAGTTCTGGAGCAAAGGCGGCGGCGGCAAGAACCTGGGCAGTGTCGAGGAAGGCTTTATTGCAAGGCTTAAGCCGGGGGATGGGTTTCTGTTCGCCGGGCGCTTGCTGGAACTGGTGCGTGTGGAAAACATGACCGCCTATGTGCGCCGCAGCAACGCGAAAAAAGCCGCCGTGCCACGCTGGAATGGCGGGCGCATGCCCCTTTCCAACGAACTGGCCCAGGCGGTGGTCGAGCGTTTTGATGCCGCCGCGCATGGGCACTTCGACGGGCCTGAGATGCAGGCGGTGCAACCGTTGCTGCACACCCAATTGCGCTGGTCCGGGCTGCCGACCCGCGAGCATTTGCTGGCTGAAACCCTGCGGTCGCGGGAGGGCTGGCACTTGTTTCTGTATCCGTTCGCTGGCCGCCAGGTACACCTGGGCTTGGCCAGTTTGCTGGCGTGGCGGGTCAGCCAGCAGCAGCCGCTAACCTTTTCGATTGCGGTGAATGATTATGGCCTGGAGCTGTTGAGCGCCACGGAGGTGCAGTGGCCCCAGTTGTTGAACACTAGAGTGCTGAGCCCCCAAGGCCTGCTGGCGGACGTGGTCGCCAGCCTCAATGCCGGTGAACTGGCCCTGCGCCGCTTTCGCGAGATTGCGCGAATCGCCGGGCTGGTATTTGCCGGGTATCCCGGCGCGCCAAAAAGCACGCGACAAGTGCAGGCTTCCAGTGGTTTGTTCTTTGAAGTGTT
Source organism: Pseudomonas sp. MF6751 (assembly GCF_016613265.1). NCBI lineage: Bacteria > Pseudomonadati > Pseudomonadota > Gammaproteobacteria > Pseudomonadales > Pseudomonadaceae > Pseudomonas > Pseudomonas sp. MF6751. Next base: position 54,976 of record NZ_JAENSV010000017.1, on the reverse strand, counting down.
CAAGCAATATGACCCACAAAATCTGCTGCTGGCCCAGGCTGGGGAAGAAGTTCTGCGGGACGAGCTGGATATTCGCCGGCTGGAACAGACGCTGAATCATCTGTCGACATTGAAGCTGGACCTGCACAGGATCCAGCGGCCCACGCCCCTGGCCTTTCCGCTGCTGGTAGAACGGATGCGCGAAAGCATGAGCTCGGAAAAACTCTCGGAGCGCATCGCGCGGATGGTCAAGGACCTGGAAAAAATCGCCGACAAAGGGCAAGGCTGATGCATTACCCACTGACGGTTGAAGGCGAAGAACTCTGGCTATTGCCGGACAAGGCCGTGTATTGGCCTGCACGCCGATGCCTGCTGATTGCCGATGCGCATTTTGGCAAGGCTTCGGCCTATCGCAGCCTGGGACAACCGGTGCCACAGGGCACGACTACGGCCAACCTGGAACGCCTGGACAGGCTCGTATCGGCCCTACCGTGCGCGCAGTTGATCTTTCTCGGTGATTTCCTCCACGGTCCCGGCTCTCACGCCAGCGGCACCCTGAACGCAATCAGGGCCTGGCGTGTGCGCAATCGCACATTGACCTTGACCTTGATTCGCGGCAATCACGACAAAAGCGCCGGCGACCCACCGTTGGATCTGGGCATCGAGGTGATCCCCGGGCCCCTGCTGATGGGCCCTTTCGCCTTGCAACATGAACCAGACGCCCACGCCAGCCATCATGTACTGGCGGGGCATGTGCATCCGGTGTACCACCTGCGCGGCAAAGGGCGCCAGCGGCTACGCCTGCCGTGCTTCCAGATCGGCACTCAGGTTAGCCTGCTGCCGGCCTTCGGCGCGTTCACAGGGGGTTATGCCGTGGAGCAGGCGCAGGACCAGCGAATCTTTGTGATTGGCGATCACCAGGTCTGGCCGATTCAATGAATCGAGACAAGCCTGCTCAGGTATCAGGCAACGGGCGCGGGTGGCGGCTCGTCCGGTAAGGTCGGCTCACCCGGCTCGGTAGGCTGCGGGTAATCAGGTTCGGGTTGACCAGGGATGCCCCCCGCGTGCGCGGGGTTGGCCATCAAGGACCAGGCCAGAACACCAATCTGGTTGGGTTCAAGCCGGGCGAGTTCTGCGCTGATTCGCGGGTCGATCTTCATAAGGTACTCCTCAAGTATGGCCCGACGCGTTTCACACGCGCCGAAGCAGTACACCTAGATAGAGTCACTTTCTGCAGACAAATTCCCTTTACCCGTAGGCGCTTTCGATCAAGCGCGTGGGAGAGTGACGCCACGCTGGCCCTGATACTTGCCCGCGCGGTCTTTGTAGGACACTTCACAGGCCTCATCGGACTGCAGGAACAGCATCTGTGCCACGCCCTCGTTGGCGTAGATCTTTGCCGGCAAGGTGGTGGTGTTGGAGAATTCCAGAGTGACGTGGCCTTCCCACTCAGGCTCAAGCGGCGTGACATTGACGATAATGCCGCAGCGGGCATAGGTGCTTTTACCCAGGCAAATGGTCAACACGTCACGAGGAATACGGAAGAATTCCACGGTGCGCGCCAGGGCGAAAGAGTTGGGCGGGATGATGCACACGTCGCTCTTGACGTCGACGAAGCTCTTTTCGTCGAAGTTTTTCGGATCGACGATCGCCGAATTGATGTTGGTGAACACTTTGAATTCATCGGCGCAACGCACGTCGTAGCCATAGCTGGAAACGCCGTACGAAATCACGCGCTCGTCGCCTTCGCCACGAATCTGGCGTTCGACGAACGGCTCGATCATGCCGTGTTCCTGCGCCATGCGGCGAATCCACTTGTCCGATTTGATGCTCATGGCGGTGTCCTGAATAGCGAGGCGAAAAAAATCTGTGGGCCATCTTACCGGGGCCGGCGTTGGGGTTCAAAGGCCGCACCGGTTTTCTTGATCAATGCACTGCCAGCTATAAGCCGCAGCCAGCGTGGCCGGGCCCCGGACGGCAGGCGCCAATGACTGTAAATACCACCGCCAGTCACGAAATTAGAGAAACCTTCGGAAATACCATTGGCACGTTCCGGAAAAAGGGTTAAGGTGGCGCCACTGTGCTGCTTGTGTCACTGAGAATCTCTACACGATATGTTGAATTTCGATCCAACCATCTCCAAGAATTTTTCCTGCTCTTTGCACTCAGTCTCGGCCAGGGCTTTTCCTGAGTCGCAGTTAACTTTGTCCAAGGAGATACACCATGTCTAATCGCCAAACTGGTACCGTTAAGTGGTTCAACGATGAAAAAGGCTTCGGCTTCATCACTCCACAATCCGGTGACGACCTGTTCGTTCACTTCAAAGCTATCCAATCCGACGGCTTCAAAAGCCTGAAAGAAGGCCAACAGGTTTCTTTCATCGCTACCCGCGGTCAGAAAGGCATGCAAGCTGAAGAAGTTCAAGTTATCTAACTTGTACTGACTTAGTCGAAAAAACCCCGCCCTTAAAAGCGGGGTTTTTTTATGCCTGGATTTTGGTGCGCTACACCGATGTAATGACGGACAAAAATGTGGGAGCGCAGCTGTATGTGGGAGCTGGCTTGCCTGCGATGCTATCGACTCGGTGCACTAGCTATACCGAGTTGATGCTATCGCAGGCAAGCCAGCTCCCACACAAGCCGGCTCCCACATTTTTGTCTTGTGTCGTTTATTGGAACAACGATTCACTCGACAAGCCATTCTTCTCCAGGATCTCGCGCAAGCGCTTGAGGCCCTCCACCTGGATCTGCCGCACCCGCTCACGGGTCAGGCCAATCTCCAGGCCTACATCCTCCAGGGTGCTGCTCTCATGGCCGCGCAGGCCGAAGCGGCGAATCACCACTTCACGCTGCTTGTCCGTGAGCTCTGACAGCCACTGGTCAATACTTTGGGAAAGATCATCGTCTTGCAGCAGCTCGCAAGGGTCTGTCGGACGATCATCGGTCAGGGTGTCCAGCAGGGTCTTATCCGAATCCGGCCCCAGCGAGACATCGACCGAAGAGACACGCTCGTTAAGGCCCAGCATGCGCTTGACCTCCCCTACCGGTTTTTCCAGGAGGTTGGCGATCTCTTCAGGCGAAGGTTCATGATCGAGTTTTTGCGTCAGCTCACGCGCCGCCCGCAGGTAGACGTTGAGCTCCTTGACCACATGGATCGGCAACCGGATCGTGCGGGTTTGATTCATGATCGCCCGTTCGATGGTCTGGCGAATCCACCAGGTGGCATAGGTGGAGAAACGGAAGCCCCGCTCAGGGTCGAACTTCTCCACAGCCCGGATCAAGCCCAGGTTGCCCTCCTCGATCAGGTCCAACAGGGAAAGCCCACGATTGACGTAGCGTCGGGCGATCTTCACCACCAGGCGCAGGTTGCTTTCAATCATGCGCTTACGCCCAGCCGGATCGCCCTTCTGCGACAGACGCGCAAAATGGACTTCTTCTTCGGGGGTCAACAGAGGGGAAAAGCCGATTTCATTGAGGTACAGCTGGGTCGCATCGAGCGCCCGCGTGTAATCAACGTACTTGTGCTGCTTCAACGCGGCAGCATTTTTGGATTTGGTGCGAACTGAAGGTGGTGATACCCCTTCATTATCTGACATCGTTTCCAAATCGATGCCGGTCTCCATAAGGAGAACCTCATCGTCGATGTCAAACTCCGGCACTTCTTTACTGAGAGCCATTGTTATAGTCCTTTGGTGAGTTCGACCTCAAGCTCAAGCGACGCCTCTATCCTTGGCAACGCTGGAGCCTGTTCCTTCTACGTGAGGGAACAGGCTGTGCGACACATCAACGACGGGGCAGGAATTGCAGCGGATCTACAGGCTTCCCTTGGCGGCGAATCTCAAAGTGCAGTTTCACCCGGTCTGTGCCCGTTGACCCCATTTCGGCAATCGTCTGTCCGACCTTGACCTGCTGCCCCTCCCGAACCAACAACCTGCGGTTATGACCGTAGGCACTGACGTAGGTATCGCTGTGTTTGATGATGACCAGCTCGCCGTAGCCCCGCAAACCACTCCCGGCGTACACCACTGTCCCATCAGACGCAGCTAAAACAGGCTGTCCCAAATCCCCGGCGATATCAATGCCTTTATTCAAACTACCGTTTGAAGAGAATTTTCCAATCAACACGCCGTTTGAAGGCCATCCCCATCCGGTCGGCGCAGGCCCGGCAGGTGGCAACGGCGCGGGTGCCGGCTTGCTCGCAACCGTAGGCGCGGCGCTGCCTGCAGGCCGGGTAATGATGGTGGTCTTGCTCGACGACGATGGCGAAGATCCCGACTTTGTCACAACTGCCGTAGGTGCAGAACCTGAGCGACCGTCGAAACGAATGGTCTGCCCGGGATGGATCGTATACGGCACAGGAATGTTGTTACGGGCGGCTAGCGCCTTGTAGTCCCAGCCATAACGGAAGGCAATCGAGAACAGTGTGTCGCCTTTGCGCACCACGTATTGGCCCGTGGTGACCGTAGGTCTCTGGGGGGTTGCGTTGGTACGGTCAACGACCCGCGCACCGCCGGATGGCGTGCTCGAGCAGGCTGCCAATAAGGAACTCAAGACAAGGCCAAGCACCAGTCGCTGAAAGCTTGTTTTACTCATTCGCTGCGCAGGACCTGTGAGACTCACCCGCCGCTCCCTTTGTGGTGGCTGAACGTTAACGCCTGTATCAGGCTTGAAATATGACGCAAGTATAACTGGGCATTGGCTTTTTACTGGCACCTGACTGAAAGGAAAAATTCATCATGTTTAATCGTGGCTGCCAGGCATGTTGATTCAATGGACCCCGCCGTAAGACACATCCGCGCTTACAGAATTCACTGCCCGCGAATAAATGATCAGGCCAGCGGGCCGTTGAGCAAGGGTACGAACCGCACGGCACCGAGTACATGCCGGGAAAAACCTTCGTCCTCACGGATAATAAGCATCAACTGTTGCACTTCGCCGGACCCCACCGGGATGACCAGCCGCCCGCCAGGCGCCAATTGATCCAGCAAGGCTTGCGGCACATCGGTGGCCACTGCGGTGACGATGATACCGTTGTAGGGCGCCAGCGCCGGCCAGCCCTCCCAACCATCGCCCCAGCGGAATACCACGTTGCGCAGGTTCAGCTCCACCAGACGCTCTTTGGCCCGGTCCTGTAGCACCTTGATGCGTTCGACCGAAAACACCCGCTCTACCAGTTGCGACAGCACGGCCGTCTGGTAGCCGGAGCCGGTACCAATCTCCAGCACCTTGTCCAACGGCCCCGCCGCCAGCAATAGCTCGCTCATACGCGCAACCATATAGGGCTGTGAGATGGTCTGGTTGTGGCCGATGGGCAACGCTGTGTCTTCATAGGCGCGATGCGCCAGCGCCTCATCAACAAACAGGTGCCGCGGCGTGCGCCGGATCACTTCCAGCACCTGCGCGTTGGACAAGCCTTCTTCATACAGACGCTGGATCAACCGCTCCCGGGTGCGCTGGGAGGTCATCCCGATGCCACGGCGCAACAGGTCGTCTTGTTCACGAGCCATCAACGCAGTCCCTCCAGCCAGCCATCAAGGCCACTGAAGGCATCACTGAAGGTGCGATCAAACAGCAGAGGGGTAACGGAGACATAGCCTTGCATCACCGCATGAAAGTCCGTGCCTTCGCCGCCATCTTCGGCGTCGCCGGCGGCGGCGATCCAATACCCTTCCTTGCCGCGAGGGTCGACCACCTTCAAGGGCGCCGCCGCACGGGCGCGATGACCCAGGCGCGTGAGTTGGATACCGCGAATATGGTCGAGGGGCAAGTTGGGGATATTGACGTTGAGCACCGTACGCGGCGGCAGGTCCAGGGAAGCATGGGCCTCCACCAACTTGCGCGCGTAGTAGGCCGCCGTCGCCAGGTTATCCAGTTGCCGCGAAGCAAAGGAAAAGGCGAAGCCGGTGCGGCCCAGGAAGCGCCCTTCAAGGGCGGCCGCCACGGTGCCGGAATACAGCACGTCATCACCCAGGTTGGCGCCCAGGTTGATCCCCGAGACCACCAGGTCTGGCTGGTGCTCCAGCAGACTGTTGATCGCCAGGTGCACGCAGTCGGTGGGGGTGCCGTTAACGCTGATAAAGCCATTGGCCAGGACCCGCGGATGCAGCGGACGGTCGAGCGTCAGCGAACTGCTGGCGCCGCTCTTGTCCTGGTCGGGGGCAACCACCACGCACTCGGCGTAATCCTGCAGCGCAGCATGAAGCGCGGCAAGACCGGGTGCGGTGGCACCGTCATCGTTTGATATCAGAATACGCATGGGCTGTCCGTCTGCCCCACCGGCACTAGATCAACAAGCTCGCGCACCAAGACAGTGGCGAAGCATCCGGCCGGCAGGACGAATTCCAATTGCAGAATGTCAGGCCCGGGATAATGCCACGTCAACCCGCCAATGGGCAGTCGCAGAATGCGACGTTCCTGGCTCATTCCCGCCTTCACCAACCAATCACGTAGGTCTGCTTCGCCAGCGGCGACAGATTGTTCCAGCTCGTACGTAAGACCTTTCGCCGGCGAGTCGCCTTCGCCCCACTGCGGGCCGGTGGGATGCAGGTCCAGGATCGCCAGGCGCGGGTCACTGCATTCAGCTTCCCCGGCCGGAAAAAAACTGCGACTGTCGGTAAACGCCAGCAGATCGCCAACTTGGGCACGCTGCCATGAACCGTCGGCGACGCGAGCCGCCAACACTTGGTTGAACAGGTAACTGCGAGCCGTGGACAGCAAGCGCGAGCGCACGTTGCGCTGCTCGGGCAGGGCCTTGCGGGCAGCCCACTCGCGAGCATCCACCACATTGCCGCCGTTGTGGCCAAAACGCTGGCTGCCGAAATAATTGGGGATGCCGTGCCGGGCAATCAACTGCAGACGTGCGTCGATGGCAGCGGTATCGCCGGCCAGTTGGGTCAGGCGCAAGGTGAAACCATTGGCCGAATGGGCCCCACGCTGCAACTTGCGCTTGTGACGGGCGGTTTTAAGGATCTTGAGGGTGTCGTTTTCTGCGCCGCTCATGTCCGGGTCGGCCTTGCCGGGCAATTGCACGCTGAACCACTGGCGGGTCAGGGCCTGACGATCCTTGAGCCCGGCATAGCTGACGGTGCGCAATGGCACCCCAGCAGCCTTGGCGATACGCCGTGCGGCTTCCTCAGTGTTCAAGCCGCGCTTTTCCACCCACAGCCACAGGTGCTCGCCATCGCCGGTCAGCGGGATGTCCAGCACCTCATCAACCTGGAAGTCTTCGGCCGTGGCCTTCAGTACCGCGCTGCCCAGGGCCTCGCCATAGGCCCGCGGGCCCAGCAGTTGCAGATCGTTCATGCGCGCAGCAACAAGGCGACGGAGTGCACCGCAATGCCCTCTTCACGACCGGTAAACCCGAGCTTTTCGGTGGTGGTGGCTTTCACGTTGACTTGATCCAATTCAATTTGCAGGTCTTCGGCGATCGCTGTGCGCATCGCTTCAATATGGGGGGCCATTTTCGGCGCCTGGGCGACGATGGTGTTATCGACGTTGCCGACCTTCCAGCCCTTGGCATGGATCAGGCCGACCACATGGCGCAGCAACACACGGCTGTCCGCGCCCTTGAAGGTGGGGTCGGTGTCCGGAAAATGCTTGCCGATATCGCCTAATGCAGCCGCGCCGAGCAAGGCATCGCTCAAGGCGTGCAGGACCACGTCGCCGTCGGAATGAGCCAGCAACCCATGGTGGTGTGCAATGCGCACGCCGCCCAGGGTGATGAAATCGCCTTCAGCGAAACGGTGCACATCGTAGCCGTGGCCAATACGCATAAAAAAACGCCCCGATTTAATTCAGGGCGTGATTCTACCTACTTTTGCCTCAGATTAACCGAGCAAAGCACGCCCATGATGGCGCAAATGGTCTTCGATGAAGCTGGCGATGAAAAAGTAGCTGTGGTCGTAGCCAGGCTGCAGGCGCAGTTCCAGCGGATGGTTGGCTGCCTTGGCCGCCTGCAGCAGGGCTTCGGGCTTTAGCTGAACGGCGAGAAAATCGTCGCGATCGCCCTGGTCCACCAACAGCGGCAGCTTTTCCGAGGCTTCGCTGATCAGCACGCAGGCATCCCATTCACGCCACTTAGAGCGCTCTTCACCCAAATAACGGGAAAAGGCTTTCTGACCCCATGGGCAGTCCATCGGGTTGTTGATCGGCGAAAACGCCGACACCGACAGGTAACGTCCTGGGTTGCGCAGCGCGCAGACCAGCGCACCGTGACCGCCCATGGAGTGGCCGCTGATGCCGCGTTTATCCGACGCAGGGAAATGCGCCTCCACCAGTGCCGGCAATTCGTGCACCACGTAGTCATGCATCCGATAGTGCTTGGCCCAGGGTTCCTGGGTGGCATTGAGATAGAAACCGGCGCCGAGGCCAAAATCCCAGGCGTTGTCCGGATCATCCGGCACACCGGGGCCACGGGGGCTGGTGTCCGGTGCAACGATGATCAAGCCCAACTCGGCGGCCATGCGCTGGGCGCCGGCTTTTTGCATGAAGTTCTCATCGGTGCAGGTCAGACCGGACAGCCAATACAGCACCGGTAATTTACCGCCCTGCTCTGCTTGCGGCGGCAGATAGACCGCGAAGGTCATGTCGCAACCGAGCACATCCGAATGATGCTTGTAGCGTTTATGCCAGCCGCCGAAGCTCTTCTGGCATGACAGGTTTTCCAGACTCATGGCCGACCTCAGAAGTGAATGACGGTACGAATGCTCTTGCCTTCATGCATCAGGTCAAACGCTTTGTTGATATCTTCCAGACCCATGGTGTGGGTGATGAAGGTATCCAGCGGGATTTCACCGGTCTGGGCCATTTCCACGTAGCTTGGCAATTCGGTACGACCGCGCACACCACCAAACGCCGACCCACGCCAGACGCGCCCGGTGACCAGTTGGAATGGGCGAGTGGCAATTTCCTGGCCAGCACCGGCCACACCGATGATCACCGATTCGCCCCAGCCTTTGTGGCAGCACTCAAGGGCCGCACGCATCAGTTGTACGTTGCCGATGCACTCGAAGGAGAAATCCACGCCGCCGTCAGTCAGGTCGACAATCACGTCCTGGATCGGGCGGTCGTAGTCCTTCGGGTTGATGCAATCGGTAGCGCCCAGTTGCTTGGCGATTTCGAACTTGGCCGGGTTGATATCGATGGCGATGATGCGCCCGGCCTTGGCCTTGACTGCACCGATAATCGCCGACAGACCAATGCCGCCCAGACCGAAGACGGCCACGGTGTCGCCCGGTTTGACCTTGGCAGTGTTGATCACCGCACCGATACCGGTAGTGACACCGCAACCGAGCAGGCAGACTTTTTCCAACGGCGCTTCTTTAGGAATCTTGGCCACGGAGATTTCCGGCAGCACGGTGTACTCGGAGAACGTCGAGGTGCCCATGTAGTGGAAAATCGGCTGGCCCTTGTAGGAGAAACGCGTGGTGCCATCCGGCATCAAGCCCTTGCCCTGCGTGGCGCGAATGGCCTGGCACAGGTTGGTCTTGCCACTCAGGCAGAATTTGCACTTGCCGCATTCCGGGGTGTACAGCGGGATCACGTGATCGCCCACAGCCACCGAAGTCACACCCTCGCCAATGGCTTCCACTACGGCACCGCCTTCATGGCCGAGGATCGACGGGAAGATGCCTTCCGGGTCGGCGCCCGACAAGGTGTAGGCGTCGGTGTGGCACACGCCGGACGCAACTACCCGCAGCAGCACCTCGCCAGCCTTGGGCATGGCGACATCCACTTCAACAATCTCAAGGGGCTTCTTGGCTTCGAAGGCTACGGCGGCACGGGACTTGATCATCCGGGTTTCTCCATCGGGTTAAAAACTGAGGCAGTGAGTGTAAAACATCGCCCATTGATGAATAATCCGAACCAAAGCAAAACATTATTGCCGTACAGGGACAATCAGCATGCTGGAGAACCGCTGGGAAGGCATTGACGAGTTTGTCGCGGTGGCCGAATGCAGCCAGTTCACGGCGGCGGCCGAACGGTTGGGCGTATCGTCCTCCCACGTCAGCCGGCAAGTGGCACGCCTGGAAGAACGCCTGCAAACACGGTTGCTGTACCGCAGTACGCGCAAGGTGACCTTGACCGAAGCCGGCCAGACCTTCCTGCAGCACTGCCAGCGCCTGCAGGACGGTCGCGAGGAAGCGTTGCGGGCGGTGGGCGACCTGACCAGCGAACCCAAGGGCATGTTGCGCATGACCTGCGCCGTGGCCTATGGCGAACGTTTTATCGTGCCGCTGGTGACGCGGTTCATGGCGCACTATCCGCAACTGCGCGTGGACATCGAGTTGACCAACCGCTCGCTGGACCTGGTCCATGAAGGCCTCGACCTGGCCATCCGCCTGGGACGCCTGCAAGACTCGCGCATGGTCGCCAGCCGCCTGGCGCCTCGGCGCATGTACCTGTGCGCCTCACCCTCCTACCTCGAACGGTACGGTCGGCCACACAGTTTGTCGGAGTTGAGCCGGCATAACTGTCTGATTGGCAGCTCGGATATCTGGCAAATGGCTCAGGATGGGCGGGAATTTTCCCAGCGTGTGCAAGGCAATTGGCGCTGCAACAGTGGGCAAGCGGTGCTGGATGCGGCGCTGCAAGGCATGGGCTTGTGCCAGTTGCCGGATTACTACGTGCTGGAGCATCTGCACAGCGGGGCGTTGGTGTCGCTGCTGCAGGCTCATCAACCGCCGAATACCGCCGTGTGGGCGCTGTATCCGCAGCAGCGGCATTTGTCGCCGAAGGTGAGGAAGCTGGTGGATTTCTTGAAGGTGGGGTTGGCGCAGAGGCCGGAGTACAAGCATTGAATTGAGGTGGTCTGCACCGGCCTCATCGCGGGCAAGCCCGGCTCCCACAGTTGGACGTGTTGTTTGATGTGGCAGCGATCAAATGTGGGAGCTGGCTTGCCTGCGATGAACATAGGTATCTACACAACTTCGGTACGACGCTAAACCTGTGGCGAGGGAGCTTGCTCCCGCGACGGCCTGGCAGCCGACGCTGATCTAACTGACGCACCGCGATCCAACTGTGGGAGCTGGCTTGCCTGCGAAGACGGCTTGACAGTCAACACAGTCGGACCGTGTACATATCCATTCCTGCGGTAACGGCCACTTAGGGTTCCGCCCTGACGGCGGCTCACTTTGCAAAAGCGGCAAAGTAAGCAAAACGCTCTTGCCCCACCACTCGGCACCTCGCTTAGGCTCGGTGTGCCCGTAATCCGCCAGTGATTTGGGGGGTCGCCGCCACGCGCCATCCATGGCGCGGGGCGGCTAAACCGGCATCCCTGCCGGTTTACCCCCCAAATCCCTGTCGAATTCCGGCCAGCGTGGTTTAACGGGGCGCCTAAGATCAAAAGCAGATCAAGATCAAGAGCGTCTCGCTTCGCATCGTGGTTACCGTCGGCTGCTACAGCCTACAAAGTTGTATAGATACCTATGCTGCGATGAAGCAGACCCGGTCTGACAGGTTACCGCCGGTTAACCCAGCGCAATTTCAACCACTCCAAGTCTTCCGGCCGAGTCACCTTGATATTGTCCGAACGCCCTTCGATCAGGCGCGGTGCCTGCCCAGACCATTCCATGGCCGACGCTTCATCGGTGATCACCGCATCGGCCACCAGGCTGTCGGCCAAGGCGCGATGCAAGGCGCCCAGGCGGAACATCTGCGGCGTGTAAGCCTGCCAGATCAGGCGGCGATCAATGGTGTCCACCACACGGCCATGCTTGTCGACACGCTTGAGGGTGTCGCGTGCCGGTACCGCCAGCAGGCCGCCTACCGGATCGTCAGCCAGTTCCGCCAACAATTTGTCGAGGTCATCACGGCTCAGGTTAGGCCGCGCAGCGTCATGCACCAACACCCAGTCGTCATCACTTGCGCCCAGGGCGTTGAGTTGCAGCAGCGCATTGAGTACCGAGCCGGAACGTTCCGAGCCCCCGTCGGCACGCTGGATACGCGGGTCATTGGCGCATGCCAAGGTGGACCAATAAGGATCGTCAATTGCAAGACTGACCACCAGGCCCTTGAGGCATGGATGGTCGAGAAAACAGCCGAGGCTGTGTTCGAGAATAGTACGCCCGCCCAATTGCAGGTACTGCTTGGGACGGTCCGCAGCCATACGGGCACCGACGCCCGCGGCAGGAATCACGGCCCAGAAGGCCGGTAAATCGTGGCTCATTGGGCCAACTGGTAGAGGGTCTCGCCCTCCTTGACCATGCCCAACTCATGACGAGCCCGCTCTTCAACGGTCTCCGTGCCTTTTTTCAGCTCAAGCACTTCAGCGTCGAGGACACGGTTGCGCTCCAGCAGGCGTTCGTTTTCGGCACGCTGGTCGGCAATTTGCTGGGTCAACTCTTCCACCTGCGCAAAGCTGCCATTACCGACCCATAGGCGGTACTGCAGGCCAGCCAGCAACAAGAGCAAGACGAGGAACAACCAATTGGGACTGCGCATCGAAATCCGGGTATCCATTGAATAAAGACAGTCATGCAAACCTTTTGCAGCAACTGATAGCACAAAGCCTGGAAAACCCAGGCTTGCGCTTGTCAGTCAGCAGATTAGCGCCGAAATTCACATTTCCGTGAGATTTCCGACGCAATCCGCCGACTTTTTACCATTTACTGCTTAGCCGCGAAACTCGCCGCGACCGTTGTACTTGGCCTTACCTGCCAATTGCTCTTCGATGCGCAGCAATTGGTTGTACTTGGAGACGCGATCGGAACGGCACAGGGAACCGGTCTTGATCTGGCCCGCCGAAGTACCCACGGCCAGGTCGGCAATGGTGGAATCTTCGGTTTCGCCGGAGCGATGGGAGATCACGGCGGTGTAGCCCGCGGCCTTGGCCATCTGGATGGCTTCCAGGGTTTCGGTCAGGGTGCCGATCTGGTTGAACTTGATCAGGATCGAGTTGGCGATCTTCTTGTCGATGCCTTCTTTCAGGATCTTGGTGTTGGTCACGAACAGGTCGTCACCCACCAGCTGGATTTTTTCGCCGATCTTGTCGGTGAGGATTTTCCAGCCATCCCAGTCGGACTCGTCCAGGCCGTCTTCGATCGAGATGATCGGGTAGCGCTGGGTCAGGCCCTTGAGGTATTCAGCGAAGCCTTCGGAGTCGAACACCTGGCCTTCGCCGGACAGGTTGTACTTGCCGTCTTCATAGAATTCGCTGGCGGCGCAGTCCAGGGCCAGGGTCACGTCGGTGCCCAGCGTGTAGCCAGCGTTGGCCACTGCTTCGGAGATGACTTTCAGTGCATCTTCGTTGGAGGCCAGGTTCGGCGCGAAACCACCTTCGTCACCCACGGCAGTGCTCAGGCCACGGGCCTTCAGTACAGCCTTGAGGTGATGGAAAATCTCGGTGCCCATGCGCAGGCCTTCGGAGAAGGACTTGGCGCCCACTGGCTGCACCATGAATTCCTGGATGTCGACGTTGTTATCCGCGTGCTCGCCACCGTTGATGATGTTCATCATCGGCACCGGCATCGAGTAGACGCCCGGAGTGCCATTCAGGTTGGCAATGTGTGCGTACAACGGCAGGTCCTGATCCTGGGCTGCTGCCTTGGCGGCGGCCAGGGATACCGCGAGGATGGCGTTGGCGCCGAGGCTGCCTTTGTTTTCAGTGCCGTCGAGCTTGATCATCGCGTGGTCCAGGGCTTTCTGGTCCAGCGGGTCCTTGCCCAGCAACAGGTCACGAATCGGACCGTTGATGTTGGCTACAGCCTTGAGTACACCCTTGCCCAGGTAACGGCTCTTGTCGCCATCACGCAGTTCCAGCGCTTCGCGCGAACCGGTGGAGGCACCGGACGGCGCGCAGGCGCTGCCGATGATGCCGTTATCGAGAAGCACGTCGGCTTCGACGGTGGGGTTGCCACGGGAGTCGAGAACTTCACGACCTTTGATGTCGACGATTTTTGCCATTGTTGTAAACACTCCAAAGTTGACGAAAACGACGCAGCTGAAGGAAATCTTTTGACCGACCGCAAGGGTGGAACAACGGGGCAGGCTTGCAGACGACAAGGCTCAGGCCCGGGGGCCTGAGCGTAAAGCGTGGGAAATTCTACCGGAGAAATGCCAGTTACGCGGTCTCTACCGTCGGAAAACTCTTGACCAGCTCGTCCAACTGCTTGAGTTGGGCCAGGAATGGCTCCAGCTTGTCCAGGCGCAGGGCGCATGGGCCATCACATTTGGCGTTGTCCGGGTCCGGGTGAGCTTCAAGGAACAGGCCCGCCAGGGACTGGCTCATGCCCGCCTTGGCCAGGTCCGTCACCTGGGCACGTCGCCCGCCAGCGGAGTCCGAGCGACCACCGGGCATTTGCAGCGCGTGGGTCACGTCGAAGAACACTGGGTATTCGAACTGTTTCATGATGCCGAAACCGAGCATGTCCACCACGAGGTTGTTGTAGCCGAAGCTCGAACCCCGCTCGCAGAGGATCAACTGGTCGTTACCCGCTTCCACGCATTTGCTCAGGATGTGTTTCATCTCCTGAGGAGCGAGGAACTGGGCTTTCTTGATGTTGATCACCGCGCCGGTCTTGGCCATGGCGACCACGAGGTCGGTCTGGCGCGACAGGAAAGCCGGCAACTGGATGATGTCGCACACCTCGGCGACCACGGCAGCCTGCTCAGGCTCGTGGACGTCGGTGATGATCGGCACGCCGAAGGCTTGCTTGATGTCCTGGAAGATCCGCATGCCTTCTTCAAGGCCCGGGCCGCGATAGGAGGTCACGGACGAACGGTTGGCCTTGTCGAAGCTGGCCTTGAAGACGTAAGGAATACCCAGCTTCTGGGTGACCCGCACGTACTCTTCACACACCTGCATCGCCATGTCGCGGCTTTCCAGCACGTTCATGCCGCCGAACAGCACCATGGGCTTGTCGTTGGCAATCTCGATGTCGCCTACGCGAATGATCTTCTGGGCCATCAGGTTTACGCCTTCTTCTGATGTTGCGTCAGTGCTGCTTTGACGAAACCACTGAACAACGGGTGACCGTCACGCGGTGTCGAGGTGAACTCCGGGTGGAACTGGCAAGCCACGAACCAAGGATGATCCGGTGCCTCGACCACTTCAACCAGCTTGCCATCACCGGAGCGGCCGGAGATTTTCAGGCCAGCTTCTTTGATCTGCGGCAGCAGGTTGTTGTTCACTTCGTAACGGTGGCGGTGACGCTCGACGATCACGTCCTTGCCGTAGCAGTCGTGTACCAGCGAGCCGGCTTCCAGCAGGCAATCCTGTGCACCCAGGCGCATGGTGCCGCCCAGGTCGGAAGTTTCGGTGCGGGTTTCAACGGCGCCGGTGGCATCTTCCCACTCGGTGATCAGGCCCACGACCGGATGGCCGCTGGTGTGATCGAACTCGGTGGAGTTGGCGTCTTTCCAGCCCAGCACGTTACGGGCGAACTCGATAACAGCCACTTGCATGCCCAGGCAGATACCCAGGTACGGCACCTTGTTTTCACGGGCGTACTGCACGGCAGTGATCTTGCCTTCCACGCCACGCAGGCCGAAACCGCCGGGAACGAGGATAGCGTCAACACCTTCGAGCAGCGCGGTGCCTTGGTTCTCGATGTCTTCGGAGTCGATGTAGCGCAGGTTGACCTTGGTACGGTTGCTGATACCGGCGTGGCTCATCGCTTCGATCAGCGACTTGTACGCGTCCAGCAGTTCCATGTACTTGCCGACCATGGCGATGGTGACTTCATGCTCAGGGTTGAGCTTGGCGTCGACAACCGCTTCCCACTCGGACAGGTCGGCGCCGCCGCACTGCAGGCCGAAACGCTCGACCACAAAATCATCCAGCCCCTGGGAATGCAGGATGCCCGGGATCTTGTAGATGGTGTCGGCGTCTTCCAGGGCAATCACCGCACGTTCTTCAACGTTGGTGAACTGCGCGATCTTGCGGCGCGAGGAAATGTCGATCGGGTGATCGGAGCGGCATACCAGCACATCCGGCTGCAGGCCGATGGAACGCAGTTCCTTGACCGAATGCTGGGTAGGCTTGGTTTTGGTTTCGCCGGCAGTGGCGATGTACGGCACCAGTGTCAGGTGCATCAGCATCGCGCGCTTGGCGCCGACTTCGAAACGCAACTGGCGGATGGCTTCGAGGAACGGTTGGGACTCGATGTCACCCACGGTGCCACCGATCTCGACCATCGCCACGTCGGCATCGCCTGCACCCTTGATGATGCGGCGCTTGATTTCGTCGGTGATGTGCGGGATCACCTGGATGGTTGCACCCAGGTAGTCACCACGGCGCTCTTTGCGCAGCACGTGCTCGTAGACACGGCCGGTGGTGAAGTTGTTGTTCTGGGTCATGGTCGTGCGGATGAACCGCTCGTAGTGGCCCAGGTCCAGGTCGGTCTCGGCGCCGTCGTGGGTGACGAACACTTCACCGTGCTGGAACGGGCTCATGGTGCCCGGGTCAACGTTGATGTACGGGTCCAGCTTGAGCATGGTGACCTTAAGTCCCCGCGCCTCCAGGATGGCCGCCAATGAAGCGGAGGCAATGCCTTTCCCCAATGAAGAAACAACACCGCCCGTGACGAATATGTAGCGCGTCATGAAAAACCCTAGAAGTCTGCGTTAAAGCGGTCCGAGCCGCCGGGGAAAGCGAAGGAAGGCCGAAGCCCCCGATCACCTGCATTAATCACAGTGCACCTTTCAAAAAAACCGCCGCGTTGTGACAGACCAGCAATGAAGCACCGGTACGTTGATCGCTACACATTTTTTGGAATCGCCCAGCAAAGACTGCTTGGTAATCGGCAACGACTGCGATTCAGGCGAATCCACAGAAGTTGTATCAAGAAGGGAGCGTAGTCTACCGGAAAGGCGCTATCAGCTCAAACCTTGATCGCAGGTCTGTGGCAACCAATCCAATTGCACCTCACCCACCGACCTGGACCATGCCCCCGCAACGCTTGGCACAGCCAGCAATTGCTCGCCCCGATAAACCAGCGGCAATCTGCCACGGGCGAAGCCCGGCATGCCGCTTTCATTCAGCAGACGCTTGAGATCCCGCCGGCCTCGGCCTGCTACGTCGATGATTTCGCCACCCTGGCGATAACGCACCTCCAACGGGCCTTCGGGGGCCTTGCCGATAAACCTCAGTTGACCATTGCCCGTTAACTTTAGTGGATCTTGCGGATCGGGCCAGCTCACCGATGCGTCGGAAAACTCCGACCATGTTGAGGGTAACCACCAGATGCGTTCACCGCTACGCTGCATTTGGCCGTCGGCCAGGCGCCACAGAGGCTGAGCGTCGCTCTTGGCATCGCGCAGGGCATACCAACCGGCCCAGTGGTCGCTGTCGGGTAAACGGGTCAGTGGCGTGAGCCAATGCCGCAGGGCGTTACGCTGGCGGGCACCGGATAGCTCGCGCAATGGTTCAAGCGCCAGGGACAGCAGAGGCAACCAGGGGAACGCAGAAGGCTGATCGGCGCGCTGCAGATCTATCAGCGCCAATTCGTCGAGCAGCCCTTGAGCCTCAGCCATGTGTTCAGCCGTGCGAGCCAGGTGGGTGATCGCCTGGGGCCAGCGCTCCGTCACGGTAGGGAGTACACGATGACGCAGGTAATTGCGGGAAAACCGTGGATCAACGTTGGAGGGGTCTTCGATCCACTGCAACTGATGCTGATGGGCATAGGCTTCCAGGTCGCTGCGGGAAAATGCCAGTAAGGGCCGCACCAAGTACCCCTGCGCCAAGGGGCGATGCTCAGGCATAGCCGCCAGCCCTCGTACACCGGCGCCACGCAGCAGGCGAAACAGCAGGGTTTCGGCTTGATCGTCGCGATGCTGGCCAGTGAAAAGCACCTCCCCCACCCCTAGGACCTGCATGAACGCTTGGTAGCGCGCCTCGCGGGCCGCACGTTCAAGGCTCGCACCCTGACTGACCTGCACGCGCATGACGCGCAAAGGTACGCCCAGGCTGTCGCAGACCGATTGGCAATGAGAGGGCCAAGCATCGGCAGCAGCTTGCAGGCCATGGTGGACATGGACGGCGCTGACAGGAGGCAGATTTTCGATTTTGGCCAATGAGGCCAGGAGGTGCAGCAGAACGGTGGAGTCGAGACCGCCGGAGAATGCGATATGCCAGGCCGGCGCGTTGCGCCAGTCGGCCAGGGTGTGCAGGAGTGTGGCCGGCAGGGTTGGTTTCATCACACGTCACCGCCGCAAAGCTTGAATACGTTCGTCAGCATACACAAAGCAAATGTGGGAGCCGGGCTTGCCTGCGATGCAGGCACCTCGGGGTATCAGTGATACCAAGGTGATGCTATCGCCGGCAAGCCAGCTCCCACACAAGCCGGCTCCCGCAATGGGTACAGCGTCGGCTTAGAGGCCGTAGCTCATCAGGCGCTCATAACGACGAGCCAGCAGCGCTTCGTTATCCAGCTTCTTGAGCATCGCCAGTTGCGACCCCAACTCGGCACGGATGGTCGCAGCGGCGGCAGCCGGGTCACGGTGAGCGCCGCCCAGTGGCTCGGCGATGACCTTGTCCACGATACCCAGGCCTTTGAGGCGATCGGCGGTAATGCCCATGGCTTCGGCAGCGTCCGGCGCCTTTTCGGCGGTTTTCCACAGGATCGAGGCACAACCTTCCGGCGAGATCACCGCGTAGGTCGAGTACTGCAACATGTTCAGTTGGTCGCAGACACCAATGGCCAGGGCACCGCCGGAACCACCTTCACCGATCACAGTGGCGATGATCGGGGTTTTCAGGCGCGCCATGACGCGCAGGTTCCAGGCAATCGCTTCGCTCTGGTTGCGCTCTTCGGCGTCGATACCCGGGTAGGCACCCGGCGTGTCGATGAAGGTCAGGATCGGCATCTTGAAGCGCTCGGCCATTTCCATCAGGCGGCACGCCTTGCGATAGCCTTCCGGGCGCGGCATACCGAAGTTGCGGCGTACTTTCTCGCGCACTTCACGGCCTTTCTGGTGACCGATCACCATCACCGGCTGGTCGTCCAGGCGAGCGATGCCGCCCACGATGGCTGCGTCGTCCGAGAAGTGACGGTCGCCGTGCAACTCGTCGAACTCGGTGAAGATGTGTTCGATGTAGTCCAGGGTGTAGGGACGGCGCGGGTGGCGAGCCAGGCGCGCGATCTGCCAGCTGGTCAGCTTGCCGAAGATGTCTTCGGTGAGCGTGCTGCTCTTGTCTTGCAGGCGAGCGATTTCATCACCGATGTTCAGCGAATTGTCATTGCCGACCAGGCGCAGCTCTTCGATCTTGGCTTGCAGGTCAGCGATCGGCTGTTCGAAATCAAGAAAATTCGGGTTCATAAGCGTCCGTCTTGGGTCGACGGCCAAGGGGTGCCTGGCCAGCCGGTTGTCTATTCGCGCCCTACCTTAAGGGAGAGGCGCGTTTAGGTCGAGATTAAATGTTTAGTCGAGATCAGATCTATCTGACCGTCAACGGTATTGGAGGAAGACGTTGTCTCGCCCGAACTGGTCACGCAAAGCTTGAATCAAGCCATCAGCGGGATCAATTCGCCACGTCTCACCAAACTGCAACATGGCCTTGGCATCGCTGCCGGTGTACTCCATGGTCACCGGGCATGCACCACGATGGCGTTTTAGCAGGTCACCCAACCAGCGTAGCTGATCGCCCTTAAGCGCTTCGGTCTTGACCTTCAGGCGCAGGCTTTCGGCCAGGTTGGTGCGGGCGTCTTCCATGCTCATCACGCGCTTGATGCGCAGGCGCAGGCCACCGGAGAAGTCATCATTGCTGACCTCCCCTTCCACCACCACCATGGCGTCGGTCTGCAACAGCGACTGAGCGGAATGAAACGCGTCGGCAAACAATGACGCTTCGATGCGGCCCGAGCGGTCATCGAGGGTGATGAAGCCCATCTTGTCGCCCTTCTTATTTTTCATCACCCGCAGGGCGATGATCATACCGGCGACGGTCTGGGTATCCCGCGCCGGTTTGAGGTCGATGATGCGCTGGCGGGCAAAACGGCGGATTTCGCCTTCGTACTCGTCAATCGGGTGGCCGGTGAGGTACAGGCCCAAGGTGTCTTTTTCACCCTTGAGGCGTTCCTTCAGAGTCAGCTCCTTGGCCTTGCGGTGGTTGGCGTAGACATCCGCATCTGCTTCGACGAACAGCCCGCCAAACAGGTCGGCGTGGCCGCTGTCATGGGTACGGGCGGTCTGTTCGGCGGCCTTGATCGCCTCTTCCATGGCGGTCAGCAGCACCGCCCGGTTACGATCGATATTGGCCTGGTAAGCCTTCGGCTCATCATGAAAATACGGGCCAAGACGGTCGAGTGCGCCGCTGCGGATCAGACCATCGAGGGTACGCTTGTTGATGCGTTTGAGGTCAACGCGTGCGCAAAAGTCGAACAGGTCCTTGAACGGCCCGTCCTGACGCGCTTCGGTAATGGCCTCGACCGGGCCTTCGCCCACGCCTTTGATCGCGCCGAGGCCATAGATGATGCGGCCTTCGTCGTTCACCGTGAACTTGAACTCCGAAGCGTTCACGTCCGGCGCGTCGAGGCGCAGCTTCATGGTGCGCACTTCCTCGATCAAGGTCACGACCTTGTCGGTGTTGTGCATATCCGCCGAGAGTACCGCCGCCATGAACGGTGCCGGGTAGTGGGCTTTCAGCCAGGCGGTCTGGTACGACACCAGGCCATAGGCGGCGGAGTGGGATTTGTTGAAGCCATAACCGGCGAACTTTTCTACCAGGTCGAAGATGTTACCGGCCAGGTCGGCATCGATGTTGTTGGTGGCGCAACCTTCAATGAAACCGCCGCGCTGCTTGGCCATTTCCTCGGGCTTTTTCTTACCCATGGCGCGACGCAGCATGTCCGCACCGCCGAGGGTGTAACCGGCCATCACTTGAGCGATCTGCATCACCTGTTCCTGGTACAGGATGATGCCGTAGGTCGGCGCCAGTACGGGCTTGAGGCCTTCATACTGATAGTCGGAATGCGGGTAAGCCAGCTCGGCCCGGCCGTGTTTACGGTTGATGAAGTCATCCACCATGCCCGATTGCAGCGGGCCCGGACGGAACAGGGCCACCAGTGCGATCAAGTCTTCCAGGCAGTCGGGCTTGAGCTTTTTGATCAGCTCCTTCATACCCCGGGATTCAAGCTGGAACACTGCGGTGGTTTCGGCTTTTTGCAGCAGGCTATAGGTCGGTTTGTCGTCCAGCGGGATAAACGCGATATCCAGCGGTTCTTCGCCGACCTTCGCACGGTCGCGGTTGATAGTCTTGAGTGCCCAGTCGATGATCGTCAGGGTCCGCAGGCCGAGGAAGTCGAACTTCACCAGGCCGGCGGCCTCCACGTCGTCCTTGTCGAACTGGGTGACCAGGCCGTCGCCTTCTTCATCGCAATAGATCGGCGAAAAGTCGGTGAGCTTGGTCGGCGCAATAACCACACCACCGGCGTGTTTACCGACGTTACGCACCACGCCTTCGAGCTTGCGCGCCATGTCCCAGATTTCGGCGGCTTCTTCATCGACCTTGATGAAGTCGCGCAGGATTTCTTCCTGCTCGTAGGCTTTTTCCAGGGTCATGCCGACTTCGAACGGGATCATCTTCGACAGGCGATCCGCCAAACCGTAGGACTTACCCTGCACCCGCGCCACGTCGCGGATTACCGCTTTGGCGGCCATGGAACCGAAGGTGATGATCTGACTTACTGCGTTGCGGCCGTATTTCTCGGCCACGTATTCAATGACGCGGTCACGACCATCCATGCAGAAGTCGACGTCGAAGTCGGGCATGGATACCCGTTCCGGGTTCAGGAAACGTTCGAACAGCAGGTCATATTCCAGCGGGTCGAGGTCGGTAATCTTCTGTACGTAAGCCACCAGCGAGCCAGCACCTGACCCCCGGCCCGGACCTACCGGCACGCCGTTGTTTTTGGCCCACTGGATAAAGTCCATTACGATCAGGAAGTAACCGGGAAACCCCATCTGGATGATGATATCCAGCTCGAAATTCAACCGATCGACATACACCTGGCGCTTGGCTTCGTAGTCCTCGGTGGTGTCCTTGGGCAGCAGGACGCTGAGGCGTTCCTCCAGGCCATCGAACGACACTTTGCGAAAGTATTCGTCGATGGTCATGCCATCGGGAATCGGGAAGTTGGGCAAAAAGTGCTTGCCCAGCTTCACTTCAATATTGCAGCGCTTGGCGATCTCGACGGAGTTTTCCAGGGCCTCGGGCAAGTCGCTGAACAGCTCCGCCATTTCCTCGGCGCTTTTGAGGTACTGCTCTTCGCTGTAGTTCTTCGAGCGGCGCGGGTCGTCCAGGGCCCGGCCTTCGCCGATGCACACGCGGGTCTCGTGGGCTTCGAAATCTTCTTTCTTGATAAAGCGCACATCATTGGTCGCCACCAGCGGCGCACCCAGCTTATCGGCCAGGGCTACGGCAGCGTGCAGATGCTCTTCATCGTTGGGGCGGTTGGTGCGCTGGACTTCCAGGTAGAACCGGCCTGGGAACACCTGCATCCACTCACGCGCCAGCACTTCGGCTTCCTGAGGGTTGCCGCCCAGCAGCGCGATACCGATTTCGCCCTCTTTGGCCGCCGAGAGCATGATCAGGCCTTCGCTGGCTTCGGCCACCCACTCGCGCTCGATGATGATCGAGCCGTTGCGCTGACCATCGATAAAGCCACGGGAGATCAGTTCGGTGAGGTTGCGATAACCCACGCCGTTCATCGCCAGCAGGCTGATGCGGCTCAGGGGGTTATCCGGGTCTTTGTTGGACAGCCACAGATCGGCGCCGCAGATCGGCTTGATGCCGGCGCCCATGGCGTTCTTGTAGAACTTGACCAGGGAACACATGTTGTTCTGGTCGGTAACCGCAACCGCAGGCATGTTCATGCCCACCAGGGTTTTGACCAGCGGTTTGATCCGTACCAGGCCGTCGACCAGGGAGTACTCAGTGTGCAGGCGTAGATGAACGAATGAAGCCGGCATAATGATCCTGTCTTGATACATGAAAACAACAAGGCCCGGATTGTACCGGGCCTGGGTAAAAACATCAGCCTTGCTGCTATACCTCGATCAGATTTTCACGGGCCTCATAAGCCTGGCGCACCGGGGCAAACGAGCGGCGATGGATCGGGGTGGGGCCGAGCCGAGCCAGAGCTTCCAGATGAACGGGCGTCGGGTAGCCTTTATGGCCACCAATGCCGTAACCGGGATAGATCAATTCGAACGCGGCCATTTCACGGTCGCGGCTGACCTTGGCCAGGATCGAGGCGGCGGCAATGGCGGGAACCTTGCTATCGCCCTTGACCACCGCTTCGGACGGCATTGTCAGTTTGGGGCAGCGGTTACCGTCGATCATCGCCATTTTCGGGGTGATGTGCAGCCCTTCCACAGCGCGCTGCATCGCCAGCATGGTGGCGTGCAGGATATTCAGCTCGTCGATTTCTTCGACTTCAGCCCGGGCGATATGCCAGCTCAAGGCTTTCTCACAGATCTCGTCATAGAGCTTTTCGCGACGGGCTTCGGTGAGCTTCTTCGAATCGTTGAGCCCCAGGATCGGGCGGTTCGGATCAAGGATCACCGCCGCCGTGACCACTGCGCCACACAGCGGGCCGCGCCCGACTTCGTCAACACCCGCTACCAGTTCGTGGGCTTGGGCAACGAGGCTGAAATCCAGGCCCATTTGCATGGTCATAAGGCTTCCTGTTTATGGCCGATCAGGGTCAACACGGCGTCGGCCGCCTGGTTCGAGGCATCACGGCGTAACGTGCGGTGAATATCGTCGAAACCACGGGTCTGCTCTTCGCCGCCGTCAATCAAGGGTAGTAGGGTTTGCGCAAGCGCTTCGGGCGTTGCATCGTCCTGCAACAACTCCGGCACCAGCAGGCGCTGGGCCAGCAGGTTGGGCAAGGAAATGTAAGGGCTCTTGACCATGCGCTTGAGGATCCAGAAGGTCAGTGGCGCCAGGCGATAGGCCACGACCATCGGCCGCTTGTACAGCAAGGCCTCAAGCGTGGCAGTGCCCGAGGCGATCAACACCGCATCGCAGGCTGCCAGGGCCAGGTGGGACTGGCCATCGAGCAGGGTCAACGGCAGGTTGCGGCCTTCCAGCAGGGTTTCGATCTGTGCACGACGTTGTGGACTGGCGCAAGGCAGCACAAAGCGGATTCCCGGCTTTTGCGCCTGAAGACGTTCGGCAGCATCAAAAAACAACGCACCCAAGCGCCCCACCTCACCGCCACGACTGCCCGGCATCAACGCCACCAACGGGCCATCGGGCAAGCCCAGCTCGGCGCGCGCAGCCGCACGATCAGCCTGCAAGGGAATGGCGTCAGCCAGGGTGTGACCGACAAACCGCACCGGCACGCCCTTCTCCTCGTAGAACCGGGCTTCGAATGGAAGCAAGGTCAACATCAGGTCGCAGCCTTCGCGGATTTTCAATACACGCTTCTGGCGCCACGCCCACACGGATGGGCTGACGTAGTGCACGGTCTTGATCCCGGCCTGGCGCAACTTGAGTTCGATATTGAGCGTGAAGTCCGGCGCATCGATGCCGATAAAGACGTCAGGTTTTTCTTCGATCAGCGTCTTGATCAGCAGCTTGCGGCGAGCCAGCAGCTCACGCAGGCGCCCCAAGACTTCCACCAGCCCCATGACCGACAGGCGTTCCATCGGAAAGTAGGAGGTCAGGCCTTCGGCCTGCATCAACGGGCCACCGACCCCGATAAACTCCACTGCCGGATGCTGGGCCTTGAGCGCCCGCATCAAACCAGCACCCAGGATATCGCCGGAAGCTTCACCGGCCACGAGCGCAATACGCAGAGTGGCCATGATCAGCGGGTGATGCCGCGAGTCGAGGTCTGGATAGAATCACGGAATACAGCGACTTCCGGGAACTGCGTGGCAGGCTCGGCCAACTCGGCCAGGGCCTGCTCCACGGTCAACCCTTGGCGGTAAACCGTCTTGTAGGCACGGCGCAGGGCGTGGATGGCTTCTTCGCTGAAACCACGACGACGCATGCCTTCAAAATTCATGCTGCGGGCTTCGGCAGGATTGCCGAACACCGTCACGAATGCCGGGACATCCTTGCCGATGGCGGTGCCCATACCGGAAAAGCTGTGGGCGCCGATATGGCAGTATTGATGTACCAGGGTGAAGCCGGAAAGGATCGCCCAGTCATCAACGTGCACATGGCCTGCCAACGCAGTGTTGTTGACCAGGATGCAATGATTGCCGATCACGCTGTCATGGCCGATGTGCGCATAGGCCATGACCAGGTTGTGATCACCCAAGGTGGTTTCGGCGCGATCCTGCACGGTGCCACGGTGAATGGTGACGCCTTCACGGATAATATTGTGGTCACCGATTACCAGGCGTGTTTCTTCACCCTTGTACTTCATGTCCGGGGTGTCTTCGCCTACCGAGGAAAACTGGTAGATGCGATTGTGTTTGCCAATACGGGTCGGACCCTTGAGGATCACGTGCGGCCCGATGACAGTCCCCTCGCCGATTTCCACACCTGCGCCGACGATCGACCAAGGGCCGACCTCAACGTCGGCGGCCAGTACGGCCGACGGATCGATGATTGCGCGAGGGTCAATCAAACTCATAGTTTGCGTTCCGCACAGATGATCTCGGCAGAGCACACCGGCTTGCCATCTACCGAAGCCTGGCATTCGAACTTCCAGATCTGGCGTTTGCAACTGATGAACTTGGCTTCCAGGATCAACTGGTCACCCGGGGTGACCGGGTTGCGAAAACGCAGCTTGTCCGAACCCACGAAATAGTAAAGCGTGCCGTCAGCAGGCTTGAGGTCGAGCATTTTGAAACCAAGGATACCGGCAGCCTGGGCCATGGCTTCGATGATCAACACACCTGGCATGATTGGATGCGCAGGAAAGTGACCATTGAAGAATGGTTCGTTGATGCTGACATTCTTGTAGGCACGAATGCGCTTTTCCTCGACATTGAGGTCCACTACGCGGTCCACCAGCAGGAACGGGTAACGGTGAGGCAGGTATTCGCGAATCTCGTTGATGTCCATCATTTCGGGGGGAAGCCTGTAATAAAGATTGGGGGCGGGCGCACCAGGCGCACGCCCCGCTAGCAAATCAAGGAGGCCGTCTAGCGGCTGCGCACACTTGATATGGAAATGGTATCAGCCTTCTGATGAAGCATTACCGCCAGGGGTCACGTCCCCGACACGCTTTTCAAGCTGTTTGATACGTCGTGCCATGTCGTCGATCTTCCTCAAACGCGCGGCACTCTTGCGCCATTCGGCCGCAGGTTGCATCGCGGTACCGGACGAGTAGGCCCCTGGCTCTGTGATCGAGTGGGTCACCATGGTCATGCCGGTGATGAAGACGTTGTCGCAAATATCGATATGCCCCACCAGCCCTACGCCACCGGCGAGCATGCAATGCTTGCCGATCTTGGTGCTGCCGGAAATACCCACGCAGGCCGCCATGGCGGTGTGATCACCAATCTGCACGTTGTGGGCGATCTGGATCTGATTATCGAGCTTCACACCGTTGCCGATCACGGTATCAGCCAAGGCCCCGCGATCCACGGCGGTGTTCACGCCGATCTCCACATCATCGCCGATCAATACGCCACCGACCTGGGCGATCTTGTGCCAGATGCCCTTGGCATTGGCAAAGCCGAAGCCTTCACCGCCGATCACGGCGCCCGACTGGATGACCACACGCTGACCAATACGCACATCGTGGTAGAGGGTCACGCGGGGGGCCAGCCAACCATCGGCACCAATTTCACAGCGTGCACCGATAAAGCAGTGGGCACCCACGGTGACACCAGCACCAATACGCGCCCCGCTTTCGATCACGGCGAATGCACCGATGCTGGCGGCAGGATCAACCTGGGCATCATCGGCGATCACGGCAGACGGGTGAATACCGCCGGCCGCCTTCGGCTTGGGATCGAACAGGTGCGACGCCTTGGCGTACGACAGGTACGGGTCGGCCACCACCAGCGCATCCCCGGTAAACCCTTCGGCGTCGGCGGCCTTCAGCAACACGGCTGCGGCCTGGCAGTCGACCAGGTATTTACGGTATTGAGGATTTGCGAGGAAGCTCAACTGAGCTGGGCCAGCCTCCTGCAAGGTGGCTAGCCCAGTGATTTCTTTCTCCTTGGAGCCACGCAAGGTGGCCCCAAGGAACTCGGCCAACTCGCCGAGCTTGATAGTCGCTGTCATGGTTTACTTCAGCTGGTTCATGCGCTCGATCACCTGGCGGGTGATGTCGTATTGAGGCTTGACGTCGATCACGGCGCCACGCTCGAACACCAGGTCAAAGGCACCCTTCTTGATGACTTCTTCCACAGCGCTGTCCAATTTCGGCTTGAGCTGCTTGAGCATTTCGCGGTCGGCCACAGCCTTGGCTTCGTTCAGCTCCTTGGATTGGAACTGGTAGTCACGGGCCTTTTGCTTGAATTCAAGCTCCAGACGCTCGCGCTCGCCTTGCTGCATCTTGTCGCCACCGGCTACAAGGCGGTCCTGGATACCCTTGGCGCTGCTTTCCAGCGTCTTGAGCTTGGTCAGTTGCGGACCGAATTTCTTCTCGGCATCCACGGCGTATCGCTTGGCCGCATCGGACTCCAGCAGGGCCATCTGATAGTTCAGGACCGCGATTTTCATTTCGGCGAAGGCCGGGGTGGTGACCAGCACAGTGGCCAGCAAGACCAATTGAGTCAACTTACGCACGATGTACTCCTACAGAATCCGTTGTCGTTATCTTAGGTCAGACGCTTAGAACGTCTGGCCGAGGGAGAATTGGAAAATCTGGGTTTCAGCGTTATCCGGTTTCTTGATCGGCATGGCCAGAGCAAAGCTCAACGGGCCCAGCGCAGTCACCCAGGTCACACCCACGCCAACAGAGCTCGCCAGGTTGCTGAGGCTCACGTCGTTGCATTGAGTATTGGACTTCAAACCACTTGGGTTTTTGATCTGTTCGCACTTGGAGTCGAACACGTTACCCACGTCCCAGAAGACCGAAGTACGCAGGGAACGCTGGTCCTTGACGAACGGCAGCGGGAACAGAATCTCCGCACCACCCTGGATCAGCACGTTACCACCGAATGGCAGCGGGTCGTTGTCCGAGTCAGCGACAGTGCCCTGGTTACCGGTCTGAGCAAAACCGCGGCTCGGCGTACCACGCGGCCCCAGAGTGCTGTCCTTGAAGCCACGTACCGAGTTGAAACCACCTGCATAGTAGTTTTCATAGAACGGCAAGCCATTGGTCGAACCATAGCCGTCGCCATAGCCCAACTCTGTGTGCAGGCGCATGGTGTAGTTATCGCTCAACGGCTGGAACAACTGGCCGCGGTAGTCGAGCTTGAAGAACGACAGGTCGCTGCCCGGCGTAGTGACTTCCGCGGTCAGGCTCTGGGAGTGGCCGCGGGTTGCCAGTACACCTTTGTTCAGGGTCGACTCGGACCAACCGGCAGACGCCTTGAAGTTCAGGAACTTGTCGCCTTCACGACGGGTGAAGTCGAAGATTTCGTCCACGGTGTACACACCGGTCTTGATCTCATCCTGCTGGGCTGTGAGGCCGAAGGTCAGGCGCGAGGTCTCGCTGATCGGGTAACCCACGTTGACACCGGCGCCCAGGCTGTCGATCGCATAGCTTGCAACGTCAACATCGAGGTCTTTGTAGTCGGTGGTGCGATAGAAGGCGTTGTAGCCCAGGCTCACACCGTCTGCAGTCCAGTAGGGGTCGGTGTAGCCGAAGTTGTATCGGCTCTGGTATTCGCTGCGGGTCAGACCGATGGACACACGGTTACCGGTACCCAGGAAGTTGTTCTGCGTGATGGAACCACCCAGGATCAAACCGGCACTCTGGGCGAAACCGACGCTGGCGGTGATCGAACCCGAAGCTTGTTCTTCAACGGCGTAGTTCACGTCAACCTGGTCATCCACACCCGGTACGGCCGGGGTTTCGACGTTGACTTCCTTGAAGAAACCCAGGCGTTCAAGACGGGTCTTGGACTGGTCGATCAGGTAAGTCGAAGCCCAGCCACCTTCCATCTGACGCATTTCACGACGCAGCACTTCGTCCGCAGACTTGGTGTTGCCACGGAAGTTGATACGATTGACGTAGGCACGCTTGCCAGGATCGACGACGAAGGTGATGTCCACGGTGTGGTCTTCATCATTCGGGGTCGGCACGCCGTTGACGTTGGCGAAGGTATAGCCTTCGTTACCCAGGCGGCGGGTGATCAGTTCGGAGGTGGTGGTCATCAGCTTGCGCGAGAACACCTGGTCCTTCTGCACGAGCAACAGGGACTTGACCTGGTCTTCAGGCACTTTCAGGTCGCCGCTGAGCTTGACGTCACGAACCTTGTACTTCTCGCCTTCGTTGACGTTGACGGTGATGTAGACGTGCTTCTTGTCCGGGGTGATGGACACCTGGGTCGAAGCGATGTCCATGTTGATGTAGCCACGGTCCAGATAGTAGGAGCGCAGGCGTTCCAGGTCACCGGAGAGCTTTTCACGGGCGTACTTGTCATCGTTCTTGAAGAATGACAACCAGTTGGTGGTCTTGAGTTCGAACAGGTCAATCAGGTCGTCATCGGCGAACTTGGTGTTGCCCACCACGTTGATGTGCTGGATGGCGGCCACGGTGCCTTCGTTGATGTTGACCTTCAGGCCCACACGGTTACGAGGCTGGGGGATCACTTCGGTTTCCACGGTCGCGGAGTAGCGGCCCTGGGCAACGTACTGGCGTTGCAGTTCGTTACGCACACCCTCAAGGGTCGCGCGCTGGAAGATCTCGCCCTCGGCCAGGCCCGATTGCTTAAGGCCCTTCATCAGGTCCTCAGTGGAGATGGCCTTGTTACCTTCGATCGCGATACTGGCGACGGAAGGTCGCTCGACGACCGTGATGACCAGGACGTTGCCTTCGCGACCCAGTTGGATATCTTGAAAGAACCCGGTTTTGAACAGCGCACGAGTGGATTCCACCAGGCGACGATCATCCGCCTGTTCCCCGACGTTCAACGGCAAGGCACCAAAGACGCTACCCGCGGAGACCCGCTGGAGGCCATTGACGCGAATATCGGAGATGGTGAAGGACTCGGCGTGAACTTCGGCGATCATCAATACGGTGAGAACCGCAGTTAGCAGCAGACGTTTCATGAAGTCCTTTCTTATTCCAACTGGCAATAAACAAACTGCCGCAAAATGCGGCAGATTCGCAATTCAGCGAAGCGTTACAGACGTCCCAGATCGTTGACCAGGGCTAACAACATCACCCCGACCACCAAACTGATACCAATCTGTATCCCCCAACCCTGCACCCGATCCGACAAGGGGCGACCACGCACCCACTCGACCAGATAAAACAGCAGATGCCCCCCATCCAATACTGGAATGGGCAGCAAATTCAGAACCCCAAGGCTAATACTCAGATAAGCCAGGAAATTCAGGAAATCCGCGACACCCGACTGGGCAGAAGCGCCCGCCACTTTAGCAATGGTTATCGGTCCACTCAAGTTTTTTACCGAGAGCTCACCGAACAACATTTTCTTGAGGGATTCGAGGGTCAGCACGCTCATGGTCCAGGTGCGTTTCGCGCCCTCTGCAATCGCTGCCAAAGGCCCGTAGCTGACCTCTCGCACCATCGATGGCGGCCATTCGACACCTTTGACCCCGGCCCCCAGGTAACCCCCGGCCGCCTTGGCTTCGCCTCGCACCGACAGGGTCACGGGGACGTCGATTTGAGCACCCTCGCGCTCAACTTTCAGCACAATTTTGGTATCAGGGCGCACACGCACCAGATCGACCACCTGCTGCCAGTCACCCAGCGCCTGGCCGTCAAGGGCCAACAGGCGATCACCGGTTTTCAGGCCAGCAGCCTGGGCCGGCCCCTTTGGATCCAGCTCGGCCAGCACCGGCGGCAAGGCCGGACGCCAAGGGCGGATCCCCAGGGATTTGATTGGATCGGGCTCATCGGCGCCCTTGAGCCAATGGTCCAGCGCCAATGCCCGCGGGGTTTCGGCGCTGGAGTCCTGGTCACGCACTACCACATTGACGGTGCCGCTTTCACCCAGGCGACGCACCAACTGCAAATTGACCGCGCCCCACCCTGTGGTGGGTTCGCCATCAATGGATACAATTTCCTGCCCAGCCGTCAGGCCGGCCTTGGCTGCAATGCTGTCGGCTTCGACCGCACCAATGACCGGGCGCACCTGCTGGCTGCCCAGCATGGCCAAGACCCAGAAGAACACCATCGCCAACAGGAAGTTGGCAATCGGCCCCGCCGCAACAATCGCAATACGCTGACGAACGGTCTTGCGATTGAAGGATTGGTCCAGTTGGTCTGCAGGCACTTCGCCTTCGCGCTCATCGAGCATCTTGACGTAGCCGCCCAACGGGATAGCAGCAATGACAAACTCAGTGCCGCGGCGATCATGCCAGCGCAACAACGGCATGCCGAAACCGACGGAAAAGCGCAATACCTTGACGCCGCAACGACGCGCCACCCAGAAGTGGCCGAATTCGTGGAAGGTCACCAACACACCCAGAGCAACCAGGGTGCCGACAATCATGTAGAGCGCACTCATCTAATTTCTCCGCATTTCAATCCAATGCCTGAAGACTCAAACCTGCCCGCGGCCTAACCCGCATTGCGATCCAACCATTGCCCGGCCAGGGCTCGGGCCTTGGTGTCGGCCTCGAACACCGCCTCCAGGTCATTCACTGCCACTACCGGCTCAAGCGCCAGGACGTCCTCGATGATACTCGCGATCTGCGGAAAGCGGATGCGCCGCTCAAGAAACGCCGCCACGGCCACTTCGTTGGCCGCGTTAAGCATCGCCGGGGCACTGTTACCCGCCTCGGCCGCTTGCCGCGCCAGGCGCAAACAAGGGAAACGCTGCTCGTCCGGAGCTTCGAAGTCCAGGCGCGCGATTGCAAACAAGTCCAACGGTGCTACGCCGGAATCAATCCGCTCAGGCCACGCCAAGGCGTTGGCGATCGGTGTGCGCATGTCCGGGTTACCCAATTGCGCCAACACCGAACCATCCACGTAATCGACCAGGGAATGGATCACACTTTGTGGGTGAATGACCACCTCAACCTGGTCAGGCCGCGCATCGAACAGCCAGCATGCCTCGATCAACTCCAGGCCCTTGTTCATCATGCTCGCCGAATCCACGGAGATTTTGCGCCCCATGGACCAGTTCGGGTGAGCGCATGCCTGATCGGGAGACACATGGTCCAGCTCGGCCGACGGAGTCTGGCGGAATGGGCCACCCGATGCCGTCAGCAGAATCCGGCGCACGCCGACCTGGCTCAAGCCGCGGGCAAAATCACCGGGCATGCACTGGAAGATGGCGTTGTGCTCGCTGTCCAGAGGCAGCAGCACCGCGCCGCTCTTACGCACCGCTTGCATAAAGAGTGCGCCGGACATGACCAAGGCTTCTTTGTTGGCCAGCAAGATTTTCTTGCCAGCATCGACTGCCGCCAAGGTCGGGCGCAAACCTGCCGCACCGACAATCGCCGCCACTACGGTATCCACGTCCGCATCGGCCGAGACCTGGCACAACCCTGCCTCGCCGACCAATACCTGAGTGGCCAGCCCGGCAGCCCGCAGATCATCCTGCAGACTGCGAGCCGCAGCAGCTTCCGGCACCACGGCAAAGCGCGGCGAGTGACGCACGCACAAGGCCAGCAACTCGCGCAAACGCGTGAAGCCGGTCAGGGCGAAAACCTGATAGCGATCGGGGTGACGCGCAATGACATCAAGGGTACTGAGCCCGACCGAGCCGGTCGCGCCCAGCACCGTAACCTGCTGCAGGCGGCTCACGAAGCGATCATCCACAACAGCACGGCAAAAATAGGCAGCGCAGCGGTGAGGCTGTCGATACGGTCAAGCACACCGCCATGGCCTGGCAGCAGGTTACTGCTGTCCTTGATGCCCGCCTGACGTTTGAACATGCTCTCGGTAAGGTCGCCCACCACCGAGATGAAGACGACGATAGCCGTCCCCAGCAAGGCCAGGAGCACTTCCTTTACCGACCAGTCACGCACCACACCGACCACCAGGGTGATCAGCAGCGTCAAGGCCAGGCCGCCGTATACGCCTTCCCAGCTCTTGCCGGGGCTTACGGCCGGGGCCAGCTTGCGCTTGCCAAAGGTTCTACCCGAGAAGTAGGCACCAATGTCGGCGCCCCATACCAACACCATCACAGCCAGGATCAATTCGTTGCCCAGCGGGTAACGCTTGATCTCCACCAGCCCTTGCCAGGCCGGCAAGAGGATCGCCAGGCCAATCACCAGCTTGCAGGCCACGCTGGACCATTGGCCACTGGTGCGCGGATAGGTGAGCACCAGGTAAGTCGCCAACGCCCACCACAACACTGCAGCTCCCAGCACCCAGGGCGCGATGTCCGGCAGGATGTACATGAAGAACAACAACAGCGCGACCAAGGCGGCATAGGCCACACGCGGCAACTGGTTGACGAAGCCTGCCAGGCGCGCCCACTCCCACGCACCAAGGGTCACAACCAGGCCGATGAACAGCGCAAAGCCGGAACCGTCGAGCAGGAAAAAACCGCACAAGGCAATCGGCAGCAGGATCAGCGCCGTGATGATTCGTTGTTTAAGCATTTAAACCCGGGCTCCAGCTTCGATCTGCTCGCTCGTTTTACCGAAGCGACGCTGACGGGAAGCGAAATCAGCCAGTGCATTACGCATGGCATCGTGTTTGAAGTCCGGCCAGAACAGGTCGGAGAAGTACAGCTCGGTGTAGGCCAGCTGCCACAGCAGGAAATTGCTGATGCGATGCTCGCCACCGGTACGAATGCACAAGTCCGGCAACGGCAGGTCGCCGGTCACCAGGCAGGTTTGCAACAGTTGGGGCGTGATGTCGTCCGGGCGCAGATGACCGGCCTGCACTTCGCGGGCCAGCCGCTGCGCAGCCTGGGCAATATCCCACTGGCCACCGTAGTTGGCTGCGATCTGCAACACAAAACGGTTACTACCGGCAGTGATGGCCTCAGCTTCGCGCATGGCAGCTTGCAGCTCCGGATGGAACCGCGAGCGATCACCGATGATACGCAGACTGATGTTGTTGTCGTTGAGGCGCTTGGCCTCACGACGCAGAGCCTTGAAGAAAAGGTCCATCAAGGCACTGACTTCATCGGCAGGTCGCTGCCAGTTCTCACTTGAGAACGCGAACAAGGTCAATACTTCGACCTTGGCCTCGGCGCACACCTCAATCACCGCCCTTACCGCGTCAACACCCGCTTTATGCCCGGCAACACCCGGCATAAAGCGTTTTTTCGCCCAGCGATTATTCCCATCCATGATGATCGCGACATGGCGCGGCACCACGGAGGGCACAGTCTGCTTGGTCTTTTCCATGAAGGCGTCCTGACCCCTTATACGGCCATCAGGTCCTTTTCTTTTTCTTCGGTCGCCTTGGTGATCTGGGCTTCGGCGTCCTTGGTCAGCTTGTCGATATCAGCGACGGCGCGGCGTTCTTCGTCTTCGCTGATTTCCTTGTCCTTGACCAGCTTCTTCAGGTCGCCCAGCGCATCGCGGCGGATGTTACGCACGGCAACGCGCGCATCCTCAGCAGCACTGCGCGCCTGCTTGGTGAAGCCCTTGCGGGTTTCTTCGGTCAGGGCTGGCATGGAGATCAGCAGCAACTCGCCCAGGTTGGTCGGGTTGAGGTTCAGGCCGGCACTCTGGATAGCCTTGTCGACGGCGGCGAGCATGTTGCGCTCGAAGGCAACAACTTGCAGGGTACGCGAATCCTTCACGGTCACGTTGGCCACACCGCTCAGCGGGGTGTCGGAACCGTAGTAAGGCACCATCACGCTGCCCAGGATGCTTGGGTGCGCCTTGCCAGTACGGATCTGGCCAAAGGCGTGGCTCAAGGATTCCAGGGATTTCTGCATACGCGACTGGGCGTCTTTCTTGATTTCGTTGATCATTGTTGGCCTTCCTCGATCAGAGTCCCTTCTGCGCCGCCGTGTACGATATTCAGCAGGGCGCCGGGCTTGTTCATGTTAAATACGCGCAGCGGCATCTTGTGGTCGCGGCACAGGCAGATAGCGGTCAGGTCCATGACGCCCAGCTTGCGATCCAGTACTTCATCGTAGGTCAGATGATCGAACTTCTCGGCATGCGGGTCTTTGAATGGGTCTGCAGTGTATACGCCATCCACCTTGGTCGCCTTCAACACCACGTCGGCATCGATTTCGATAGCACGCAGGCATGCGGCCGAGTCGGTAGTGAAGAACGGGTTACCTGTGCCAGCAGCAAAGATCACCACTTCCTTGGAGTTCAGGTGGCGCATGGCTTTGCGGCGATCATAGTGATCGGTCACGCCAACCATGGAAATTGCCGACATCACGATGGCCGAGATGTTGGCGCGCTCCAGGGCGTCGCGCATGGCGAGGGCGTTCATCACAGTGGCCAGCATGCCCATGTGGTCGCCCGTAACCCGGTCCATACCGGCCGCACTCAGTGCCGCACCGCGGAACAGGTTGCCACCACCAATCACCAGGCCGACCTGCACGCCGATACCGACCAACTGGCCAACTTCCAGCGCCATGCGGTCAAGCACCTTGGGGTCGATCCCGAACTCTTCCGAGCCCATCAGGGCCTCGCCGCTGAGCTTGAGTAGAATGCGTTTATAGCGAGCCTGATAACCACTGCCCTGCTGAGCCATTGCGAATCTCTCCTGCGGCGTATTTTTTAAAAATTCTTGGCGAGCCGTTTACGGCTTGCGTTCACTCTAGCTGGACGCTGTCACAGCGCCATCGGAACACGGCTTTGTAAGCCAGTTCCGAGAGGAAACCAAATAAAATTGGCCTTCCCATTTGAAAAGAGGCTGCGCGCGTGAGCGGGCAGCCTCTTTCGGCGACAGGTTGGAACTGTCTTATTGCTTGGCGGCAGCCAGCTGGGCAGCAACTTCTTCAGCGAAGTTGTCGACCGGCTTCTCGATGCCTTCGCCTACTTTGAAGTAAGTGAAGGAAACGATTTCAGCACCGGCTTTCTTGGCCAGTTCGCCAACCTTGATTTCAGGGTTCTTGACGAACGCCTGCTCAACCAGGCTTGCTTCGGCCAGGAACTTGCTGATACGGCCTTTGACCATGTTCTCAACAATGTTTTCTGGCTTGCCTTTGATTTTTTCTTCGTTCAGCTGCAGGAACACAGCTTTTTCACGCTCGATCGCTTCGGCCGAAACTTCCGAAGGCAGCAGGAACTCAGGGTTGCTTGCAGCAACGTGCATCGCGATGTCTTTGGCCAGCTCAACGTCGCCGCCTTTCAGAACAACTGCAACACCGATTTTGTTGCCGTGCAGGTAGCCACCAACCACATCACCTTCAACGCGAACCAGGCGGCGGATGTTGACGTTTTCGCCAACCTTGCCGACCAGTACCAGACGAGCTGCTTCTTGAGCTTCGATCAGAGGCTCAACAGTGGTCAGCTTGTCAGCGAAAGCTTTTTCGACGCTGGAAGCAACGAATGCCTTGAAGTCATCCTGCAGAGCCAGGAAGTCGGTCTGGGAGTTCACTTCCAGCAGAACGGCAGATTTGCCGTCTTCTTTCAGAGCGATAGCGCCTTCAGCAGCCACGTTGCCTGCTTTCTTGGCAGCCTTGATGGCGCCGGAAGCACGCATGTCATCAATGGCTTTTTCGATGTCGCCGCCGGCCTTGGTCAAGGCCTTTTTGCAATCCATCATGCCTTCGCCGGTACGCTCACGCAGTTCTTTAACCAACGCTGCAGTAATCTCTGCCATTTCAAAATCCTCTTGGATAGGTTTTCAACCATTCCACCCGATCAAACGGGCGATCAATTCTTCCCGAATCTCCGTTGTAGGCCGCTGCACGTTACAAATAATGTAGCTGCGCTGCCGACAAATGGTTTTCGAGGTGGCAAAAAGGGGGCCAAGCCCCCTTTTTGCTTACTGAGTCAACGCCAGGGCGTCAATTACTCAGCGGCAGCTACCGGAGCTTCTTCAACGAACTGCTCGGTACCACCAGCAACGTGGTTGCGACCACGGATTACAGCGTCAGCCATCGAACCCATGTACAGCTGGATAGCGCGGATTGCGTCATCGTTGCCTGGGATGATGTAGTCAACGCCTTCCGGACTGCTGTTGGTATCGACTACGCCGATAACCGGGATGCCCAGCTTGTTGGCTTCGGTGATCGCGATGCGCTCGTGATCAACGTCGATAACGAACAGCGCGTCAGGCAGACCGCCCATGTCCTTGATACCACCCAGGGAACGATCGAGCTTTTCCAGGTCACGGGAGCGCATCAGCGCTTCTTTCTTGGTCAGCTTGGCGAAAGTACCGTCTTCGGCTTGCACTTCAAGGTCACGCAGACGCTTGATGGAAGCACGGATGGTTTTGAAGTTGGTCAGCATGCCGCCCAACCAGCGGTGATCGACGTACGGCGAACCGCAACGTGCTGCTTCTTCAGCAACGATCTTGCCAGCGGAACGCTTGGTGCCGACGAACAGGATCTTGTTTTTGCCCTGGGCCAGACGCTCTACGAAAGTCAGCGCTTCGTTGAACATTGGCAGGGTTTTTTCAAGGTTGATAATGTGAATCTTGTTACGCGCGCCGAAAATGTACTTACCCATTTTCGGGTTCCAGTAACGGGTCTGGTGACCGAAGTGCACACCGGCCTTCAGCATATCGCGCATGTTGACTTGGGACATGATAGTTCCTTAATAAGTCGGGTTTGGCCTCCACGTATCCCAATGACCAACCAGCGGCATCAAGGCCTCCGGCACCCAGGTCATCGTGTCGACACGTGTGTGGATTTAAGCTTTGCGGGGTATCCCCGGAAAGCGGCGCATTTTATACCACAGCATCGGCAAAAACGAAACCCGCAATCACACTTGCCGGTCGTCGTCTTTGCGTAAGCCCTTGAATACAGCCAACATGCCTCTACCTCATAGAGAGAAGCGATCACCAGACGCGCATGATTTGCCAGCATCGTCTGTTAGAATCGCGTTTTTTGGGACTTGCGCGAATGCTGTACCCCTTTGTCGCGCTCCCCGTGAACCGTATTGATTTCAGCGCGTCGCGCTAGAGAGAGCCTGTATGACCGTTACCTTGAAAACCGCCGAAGACATCGCAGGCATGCGCGTTGCCGGCAAACTGGCTGCCGACGTGCTGGAAATGATCGCCGAACACGTCAAGCCCGGCGTCACCACCGAAGCGCTGGACCGCATTTGCCACGACTATATAGTCGACGTGCAAAAAGCCATCCCTGCCCCGCTGAATTACAAAGGTTTCCCCAAGTCGATCTGCACCTCGATCAACCACGTGGTCTGCCACGGCATTCCCGGTGACAAACCACTGAAAGACGGCGACACCCTGAACATCGACGTCACGGTGATCAAGGATGGTTACCACGGCGACACCAGCCGCATGTTCCACGTCGGTAATGTGCCGGTGTGGGCCGAGCGTCTGTCCCAGGTCACCCAGGAATGCATGTACAAGGCCATCGAGATCGTCAAGCCCGGCTGCCGCCTGGGTGACATCGGTGAAGTGATCCAGAAGCACGCGGAAAAGAACGGCTTCTCGGTGGTGCGCGAGTTCTGCGGCCACGGTATCGGCAAGGTGTTCCACGAAGAGCCGCAGATTCTGCATTACGGCCGCGCCGGCACCGGCATGGAACTCAAGGCTGGCATGACCTTCACCATTGAACCGATGATTAACCAGGGCAAGGCCGACACCAAGGTGCTGGGCGACGGCTGGACCGCCATCACCAAGGACCGCAAACTCTCTGCCCAGTGGGAGCACACCCTGCTGGTCACCGACACTGGCTATGAGATCTTCACCCTGCGCGCTGACGACACCATCCCACGCGTTTCGGCCTGAAGGTCGCCCAGGTTTTCCCGCAGCGTGTTGTGACTGACTGATAGATAGAAAGGAAAGCCGAACGATGCCCCAGGTGGATCCCGAACTCTTCGACCGTGGCCAATTCCAGGCCGAGCTGGCACTGAAGGCAAGCCCCATCGCCGCCTTCAAGAAGGCCATCCGCCAAGCCCGCGAGGTGCTCGATGCGCGCTTTCGCAGCGGCCGGGATATTCGCCGCCTGATCGAAGACCGCGCATGGTTCGTCGATAACATCCTGCAAAAGGCCTGGGAGCAGTTCAATTGGAGTTTCGACGCCGATATCGCCCTGGTGGCGGTCGGCGGCTACGGTCGCGGCGAACTGCATCCCTACTCCGACATCGACCTGCTGATCCTGCTGGACCAGGCCGATCATGAGATCTTTCGCGATTCCATCGAGCGCTTTCTGACGTTGCTGTGGGACATCGGCCTGGAAGTCGGCCAGAGCGTACGCTCGGTGGACGAATGCGCCGAAGAGGCCCGTGCCGACCTGACGGTGGTCACCAACCTGATGGAAAGCCGCACCATCTGCGGCCCCGAGCGCCTGCGCCAGCGCATGCTCGAAGTCACCAGCACCGCACACATGTGGCCAAGCAAAGACTTTTTCCTGGCCAAGCGCGCCGAGCAAAAAGCCCGGCACCACAAGTACAACGACACCGAATACAACCTGGAACCCAACGTCAAAGGCTCACCCGGTGGGCTGCGGGATATCCAGACAATCTTGTGGGTGGCGCGCCGTCAATACGGCACGCTTAACCTGCGTGCCCTGGCCGGCGAAGGCTTCCTGGTGGAGAGCGAAAACACTCTGCTGGCCTCGTCCCAGGAGTTCCTGTGGAAGGTGCGCTACGCCCTGCACATGCTGGCCGGTCGTTCCGAAGACCGCCTGCTCTTCGATCACCAGCGCTCTATCGCCACCTTGTTGGGCTTTGAAGGCGAAGATGCGAAGACCAGCATTGAAAGCTTCATGCAGCAGTACTACCGGGTGGTCATGAGCATTGCCCAGCTCAGCGACTTGATCATCCAGCACTTCGAAGAAGTGATCCTGGCCCCCGAGGACGAAGCGCCGCCGCAGCCGATCAATGCGCGTTTCCAGTTGCACGACGGCTATATCGAAGCACGCAACGACAACGTGTTCCGCCGCACGCCGCTTGCCATGCTGGAAATCTTTGTGTTGATGGCCCAGCAGCCGGAGATCAAAGGCGTGCGCGCCGATACCATCCGCTTGCTGCGGGAAAACCGTCACCTGATCGACGACGATTTTCGCAACGACATTCGCAATACCAGCCTGTTTATCGAACTGTTCAAGTGCCGCATCGGCATCCATCGCAACCTGCGGCGCATGAACCGCTACGGCATTCTGGGGCGCTACCTGCCGGAGTTCGGTTTTATCGTCGGGCAGATGCAGCACGACCTGTTCCATATCTATACCGTCGATGCCCACACCCTGAACCTGATCAAGCACCTGCGTAAGTTGCAGTACACCCAGGTGTCAGAGAAATTCCCGCTGGCCAGTAAGCTGATGGCCAAGCTGCCCAAGCCCGAGCTGATTTACCTGGCCGGCTTGTACCACGACATCGGCAAAGGCCGGCATGGCGACCACTCGGAGATCGGCGCGGTGGATGCCGAAGCCTTCTGCCAGCGCCACCAGTTGCCGTTGTGGGACAGCCGCCTGATTGTCTGGCTGGTGCAGAACCACCTGGTGATGTCGACCACGGCCCAGCGCAAGGACTTGTCCGACCCGCAGGTGATCCACGACTTTGCCGGCATCGTCGGCGATGAAACCCGCCTGGATTACCTGTATGTGCTGACCGTCTCCGACATCAACGCCACTAACCCCACGCTGTGGAACTCCTGGCGCGCCAGCCTGTTGCGCCAGCTGTACACCGAGACCAAGCGCGCCCTGCGCCGTGGCCTGGAGAACCCGGTGGACCGCGAAGAGCAGATCCGCCGCACCCAAAGCGCAGCCCTGGATATCCTGGTGCGCGGCGGTAACGACCCGGACGACGTCGAGCAACTCTGGTCGCAACTGGGTGATGATTACTTCCTGCGCCACACCGCCGGCGACGTGGCCTGGCACAGCGACGCGATCCTGCAGCAACCCGCCGATGGCGGCCCGTTGGTCTTGATCAAGGAAACCACCCAGCGCGAATTCGAAGGCGGCACGCAGATCTTCATCTACGCGCCCGACCAGCACGACTTCTTCGCCGTGACCGTGGCGGCCATGGACCAGCTCAACCTGAACATCCATGACGCCCGGGTCATCACCTCCAGCAGCCAGTTCACCCTCGACACCTACATCGTGCTCGACGCCGACGGCGACTCGATTGGCGACAACCCGGCGCGCGTGAAAAAGATCCGCGAGGGCCTGACCGAAGCCCTGCGCAACCCCGACGACTACCCCACCATCATCCAGCGCCGGGTGCCGCGCCAGCTCAAGCATTTTGCCTTTGCGCCCCAGGTGACCATTTCCAACGACGCACAGCGACCGGTGACGGTGCTGGAGCTCAGCGCACCGGATCGCCCAGGCCTGCTGGCGCGTATCGGCGGGATTTTCCTGGAGTTCGACCTGTCATTGCAAAATGCCAAGATTGCGACCCTGGGCGAGCGGGTGGAAGACGTGTTCTTTATCACCGATGCCGACAACCAGCCACTGTCCGACCCGGAGCTGTGCCTGCGTTTACAGGCGGCAATCGTGGAGCAGTTGAGCGTGACCCAGGAACCCGGTGTCGAGCTGACCAGACTGACTATTTGAATTCTTAACTTTGTGAACACGAGTCATGTGGGAGCTGGCTTGCCTGCGATGCAGACACTTCGGCCCGTCCGATCGACCGCAGATCGCAGGCAGGCCAGCTCCCACAGATCCGCGCTCACCGTGATAGAGGCTTATATGAACAACGCCCTTAACCAGTTGCAGCCCTACCCCTTCGAGAAGCTGCGCGCCCTGCTCGGCAGCGTGACGCCGAACCCGGACAAACGCCCGATCGCACTGTCCATCGGCGAGCCCAAGCACACGTCACCGGCCTTCGTTGCCGAGGCCTTGAGCAATAACCTCGATCAAATGGCGGTGTACCCCACCACATTGGGTATCCCGGCACTGCGTGAAGCCATCGGCGTCTGGTGCGAACGCCGCTTCAACGTGCCCAAGGGCTGGCTGGACCCAGCGCGCAACATCCTGCCGGTCAACGGTACGCGCGAGGCGCTGTTTGCCTTCACCCAGACCGTGGTCAACCGTGGCGACGATGCGCTGGTAGTGAGCCCCAACCCGTTCTACCAGATCTACGAAGGCGCCGCGTTCCTGGCCGGGGCCAAGCCGCATTACCTGCCGTGCCTGGATAGCAACGGCTTCAATCCAGACTTCGATGCTGTCTCTGCGGATATCTGGAAACGTTGCCAGATCCTGTTCCTGTGCTCCCCCGGTAACCCGACCGGTGCGCTGATTCCAGTCGCCACGCTGAAAAAACTCATCGCCCTGGCCGATAAATACGATTTCGTCATCGCCGCCGACGAATGCTACAGCGAGCTGTACTTCGACGAGCAAACCCCACCCCCGGGACTGCTCAGCGCCTGCGTCGAACTGGGCCGTCAGGACTTCAAGCGTTGTGTGGTATTCCACAGCCTGTCCAAGCGCTCCAACCTGCCAGGCCTGCGTTCAGGCTTCGTGGCCGGCGACGCCGAGATCCTCAAGGCCTTTTTGCTGTACCGCACCTACCATGGCTGCGCGATGCCGGTGCAAACTCAGTTGGCCAGCATCGCCGCCTGGCAGGACGAGGCCCATGTACTGGCCAACCGTGACCTGTACCGCGAGAAGTTCGACGCAGTGCTGGCGATCCTCAAGCCGGTGCTGGACGTGCAAAGCCCGGACGGCGGCTTTTACCTGTGGCCGAATGTACAAGGCGATGACGCCGTCTTCTGCCGCGATTTGTTCGTGGAAGAACATGTGACGGTGGTGCCGGGCTCTTACCTGTCGCGGGAAGTGGACGGCTTTAACCCAGGTGCGGGGCGTGTGCGCCTGGCATTGGTTGCGCCGTTGGCCGAATGCGTGGAAGCGGCTGAGCGGATTCGCGACTTTATCCAGCGTCGCCGTTAAGGGCTTACGGGTCACTTCATGTGACCCAAATTCGCCTCGCTCATATCCAGTTCCGCCAGCACCTCCCTCAATACGTCATCACCAATCTGGTGGTGACGGCTCAAGCTGTACAACTCCAACCGTTGCGCGCGCAGAGCCTTGAGCCGCAGCTTGCGCTCAAGCAGGTCCATTTGCTGCGCCAGCGCCTGAGCTTCAGCCGAATCGTTGAAGACTTCCAATTGATGGCGATATTCCGACATCAGCCGTGCCTTCAGTTCGGTAGCCAATGCCGCCTGGGCGGCGTCCGGCGTTTCGGCCTCGGCTGGCTCGTCGGCCTCCAGTGCATGAATCGCGGCCACGGCGGTCTTTTTCCAGGCTTCGCGCACTTCTTTGTGGCGTTTTTCATCCGGGCTATTCTCGACGCCGCGTAACAGCAGCGGCAGCGCGATACAGGCAGCGACCAGTGATAACAGGATCACACCGGCAGCGATAAAGATCAGCAGGTCACGCTCAGGGAAATCCTGGCCAGGCGCCAACAGCAAGGGCACCGACATGACGCCCGCCAGGGTCACCGCACCGCGTACACCGCCGACGGTCAACAACCAGCAGGAACGGGCCGTCGGCACCAGGGTCAGCGCGTTTTTGCCACGTAGCCTGCGCAGCAACCCCGACAGCCGCCAGATGCTTTGCACCCAGATAAAGCGCAATACCACCAGCACCAGGAAGATCGCCACCACATCCAGGCAGCGATACATCAAGGTGGGCCACAGCGTGGTTTCATGGCTGACCACGGCCTTGATGATGTCAGGCAGTTGCAGACCGAGCAGCAGGAAGATCAGGCCGTTAAAGGCAAACTCCAGCAACGACCACACGCTGCGGTTGAGCAGGCGCGTGCTGGTCTGGCGCGGCAGCAGGTCGAGCCAGCTTTGCATCATGCCCGCTGCCACCGCCGAGAGGATGCCGGACGCGCCCAGGCGTTCAGCCAGTACGTACGCAGCAAAGGGCAGCAACAACATGAACACCACATGGGTCGCCGGGTCATCCCAACCGCGCGCGATCATCCAGGCGCGCAGGCGGCCGACCAACCAGCTCAACGCCACGCCGATCGCCAGCCCGCCCACCGCCACCAACACAAACGTCAGGCTGGCATCCGCCAGGGAAAAGACTCCGGTCAACGCCGCAGCCAGGGCGAACTTGAAAGTTACCAGGCCCGACGCGTCATTCATCAAGGCCTCACCCTGGAGCATGTGCATCAGCGGCTTGGGCAAACGGTTCTGGGAAATGGCCGACACCGCCACGGCGTCCGTCGGCGAGAGCACCGCTGCCAGGGCAAAGGCCACCGGCAAGGGGATCGAGGGCAGCAACCAATGAATGAAGTAACCGGCGCCCACCACGGTGAACAGCACCAGCCCCACCGCCAATGTCAGGATCGGGCCACGCAGGTGCCACAACTCACGCTTGGGCATGCGCCAACCATCGGAAAACAACAGTGGCGGCAGGAACAGAAACAGGAACAGCTCAGGGTCCAGCGCCACATGCAGCCCCAACGTGGGCCAGGCCAGCAAGGCGCCGGCGGCGATCTGCACCAGGGGCAAGGGCAGTGGGATGATGCGCCCGATCAGGCGCGAAAAGCTGACCAGCATCAGCAGGATAAGAACGGTGTAGGCGGTTTGCATAACGCGGGTTTCCCGGACAATCGGCTTGCAAAGACACATAAGGCAACAACTGGCCGTTGAAGTGCCATATTACCCGGCTATGTTACCTGGC
Source organism: Pseudomonas sp. MF6751 (assembly GCF_016613265.1). NCBI lineage: Bacteria > Pseudomonadati > Pseudomonadota > Gammaproteobacteria > Pseudomonadales > Pseudomonadaceae > Pseudomonas > Pseudomonas sp. MF6751. Next base: position 10,355 of record NZ_JAENSV010000017.1, on the reverse strand, counting down.
TATGTTACTGGCCTATGCTGCGCAATGCGCTTTTGCACAAAAGTCGCACGCTGTTGACGAGCGGCGCCGAAACCCGCTGGTCGTGGCATAATCGGCGATCTTTCATTTTCATACGTCCAAAGGGGGGCAATTCCTTGAGTGCTTCAAGCAAAACCTTGCACCTTTTCGGCATCAAAGCCTGCGACACCATGAAAAAGGCGCGCACCTGGCTCGATGAGCACGGGGTGAGCTATGAGTTCCATGACTACAAAACGGCCGGTATCGACCGCGAACACTTGACCCAATGGTGCAATGAGCACGGTTGGCAGGTGGTTTTGAACCGTGCGGGCACCACCTTTCGCAAACTCGAAGACGAACGCAAAGCCGATCTCGATCAGTCGAAAGCCATTGAATTGATGCTCGCACAACCCTCGATGATCAAGCGCCCGGTGCTCGATCTCGGTGACAGAACCCTGATTGGCTTCAAGCCAGATAGTTATTCGGCGGCCCTCAAGTAGGCCAGCCTTCCATTTTTGTAGAGGTAACAGCATGTCCAATTCCCTGTTCAGCCTGGGCTTCGGCGTCGGCACTCAGAACCGCCAAGGTGCTTGGCTGGAAGTGTTTTACGCACAACCCTTGCTCAACCCGTCGGCTGAAATCGTTGCCGCCATCGCACCGATCCTCGGTTACACCGAAGGCAACCAGGCGATCACCTTCACCGTGAGCCAGGCCCTGCAACTGGCCGACGCGCTCAAAGGCGTCGATGCTGCCCAGGCCGCCCTGCTCAGCCGTCTGGCTGAAAGCCACACGCCGCTGGTCGCGACCTTGCTGGCCGAAGACGCCGCACTGACCTCCACGCCTGAGGCCTACCTCAAGCTGCACCTGCTGTCCCATCGCCTGGTCAAGCCCCACGGCCTGAGCCTGGCCGGTGTGTTCCCGCAGTTGCCGAACGTGGCCTGGACCAGCCAGGGCGCTATCGACATCAATGAACTGGCCGAGCGCCAACTGGAAGCGCGCCTGCGTGGCGACCTGCTGGAAGTGTTCTCGGTGGACAAGTTCCCGAAAATGACCGACTACGTCGTACCGGCTGGCGTGCGTATCGCTGACGCTGCACGTATCCGCCTGGGCGCGTACGTGGGCGAAGGCACCACCGTGATGCACGAAGGCTTCGTCAACTTCAACGCGGGCACCGAAGGCCCGGGCATGATCGAAGGCCGCGTATCGGCGGGCGTATTCGTCGGCAAGGGCTCGGACCTGGGCGGCGGTTGCTCCACCATGGGCACCCTGTCGGGCGGCGGCAATATCGTGATCAAGGTGGGCGAAGGCTGCCTGATCGGCGCCAACGCCGGTACCGGTATCCCATTGGGCGACCGCAACACCGTGGAGTCGGGCCTCTACATAACCGCCGGCACCAAGGTTGCCCTGCTGGACGAGCAGAACCAACTGGTCAAGGTGGTCAAGGCACGCGAGTTGGCTGGCCAGCCGGACCTGCTGTTCCGTCGTAACTCCGAGACCGGTGCCGTGGAGTGCAAAACCCACAAATCGGCCATCGAACTGAACGAAGCGCTGCACGCTCACAACTAAGCAGCCACTCGATGCCACTAGCGGGCCGCACCCTTGGGGGCGGCGCGCTTATACGAGTCTTGATCACCATGCTTGTGCCCTCCCCCTGGCGCGCCGACTTCCCGGCCATCGCCACCCTGCAACGGCAAGACCAGACCTATCTGGACAGCGCCGCCACCACGCAAAAACCCCAAGCCCTGCTGGATGCCATCAGTCATTACTACGCCAATGGCGCAGCGAATGTGCACCGTGCCCAGCATTTGCCCGGGGCCCATGCTACCCAGGCCTTTGAAGACAGCCGCAGCAAGGTCGCGCAGTGGTTGAACGCAGGTGACAGCGGGCAGGTTGTGTTTACCCACGGCGCAACGTCTGCGCTGAACCTACTGGCCTATGGCCTGGAACACTTATTCAATGCGGGCGATGAGATTGCCATCAGCGCCCTGGAACACCACGCCAACCTGTTGCCCTGGCAGCAATTGGCCAAACGCCGCGCGCTCACGCTGGTGGTATTACCCCTGGACGATGAAGGCGTAATCGACCTGGACGCCGCAGCCCGCTTGATTGGCCCGCGCACGCGCCTACTGGCGGTGAGCCAGTTGTCCAACGTGCTCGGCGCCTGGCAGCCGCTGCAAGCCTTGCTGGCGCTGGCCCAGGCACATGGCGCCCTCACGGTGGTGGACGGCGCCCAAGGCATCGTCCATGGCCGCCACGACGTACAGGCCCTGGGCTGCGACTTCTACGTGTTCTCCAGCCACAAACTCTATGGCCCGGACGGCGTCGGCGTGCTGTATGGCCGTAATGAGGCCCTGCACCACCTGCGCCACTGGCAGTTCGGCGGCGAGATGGTGCAACAGGCCGACTACCACAGCGCCAGCTTTCGCCCCGCGCCGCTGGGCTTTGAAGCCGGCACCCCACCGATCGCCAGCGTGATCGGCCTGGGCGCGAGCCTGGATTACCTGAGCTCGCTGGATGCCTCGGCGGTGATCGCCCACGAAGCCGCCCTGCATGACTACCTGCTGCGTGGGCTTAAGGCACGTAATGGCGTGCGCGTGCTGGGATCGCCGCAGGTGGCGCTGGTGAGTTTTGTGGTGGAGGGCGTGCACAACGCCGACCTCGCCCACCTGCTGACCGAGCAAGGCATTGCTGTGCGTGCCGGTCATCACTGCGCGATGCCATTGTTGAAGGCAATGCATCTGTCAGGCGCAATCCGCGTTTCCCTGGCGCTCTACAACGATTCCGACGACCTGGAACGCTTTTTTGAAGCGCTGGACCAGGCGCTGGACATGCTGCGATGAGCTTGCCGCTGGAGGCACAAGCCGCGCTGGAAGCCTTCCAGGCCGTGGGCAGCTGGGAGCAGCGCGCACGGATGCTGATGCAATGGGGTGAACGCTTGCCCGCCCTGGCTAATGACGAAAAGGTCGACGCTAACCTGGTGCAAGGTTGCGAAAGCCTGGTGTGGCTGGTGGGGCGCTTGCAGGACGGCCATTGGCAGTTTGCGGCGAGCAGCGAGGCACGGATGATTCGCGGGTTGGTGGCGTTGCTGCTGGCACGGGTCAATGGGTTGCCGGCTGATCAATTGCAAGCGGTCGACCTGCCTGGCTGGTTCAATCAACTGGGCCTGTCGCGCCAACTATCGCCGTCGCGCAGCAATGGCTTGAATGCCGTACTGCAACGCATGCGAGACCTGACGCGTACACAGAAATAATGTGGGAGCTGGCTTGCCTGCGATAGCCATAGGTATCTACATAACTCTGTTAGCTCAACGGTAACCACGATGCGAAGCGAGCCGCTCTTGATCTGCTTTTGATCTTAGGCGCCCCGTTAAACCACGCTGGCCGGAATTCGACAGGGATTTGGGGGGTAAACCGGCAGGGATGCCGGTTTAGCCGCCCCGCGCCATGGATGGCGCGTGGCGGCGGCCCCCCAAATCACTGGCGGATTACGGGCACACCGAGCCTAAGCGAGGTGCCGAGTGGTGGGGCAAGAGCGTTTTGCTTACTTTGCCGCTTTTGCAAAGTGAGCCGCCGTCAGGGCGGAACCCTAAGTGGCCGTTACCGCAGGAATGGATATGTACACGGTCCAACTGTGTTGACTGTCAGGCCGTCTTCGCAGGCAAGCCAGCTCCCACATTGGATCGCGGGGCATCAGTTATATCTGTGTCGGCTGCCAGGCCGTCACGGGAGCAAGCTCCCTCGCCACAGATTTAGCGTCGTGCCGAAGTTGTGTAGATACCTATGCTGCGATAGCGGCGAATCAGTCAGTATTTTCAGTGGCTGACACACCGCTATCGCAGGCAAGCCAGCTCCCACAATTTGGATCTATGTTCGACAATGAGATTTAGCTGGGTTTGATGCGCTCTGAAGGCCTGCGCACTCCCGCCACAATCTTGTCCACCGCCTTGGTCGCCGCCACCATACCGAACGTGGCCGTGACCATCATCACTGCGCCAAACCCTCCCGCGCAGTCCAGCTTCACGCCATCACCGACAAAACTCTTCTGCAGACAGATGCTGCCATCGGGTTTGGGATAGCGCAGTTGTTCGGTGGAAAACACGCACGGCACGCTGTAATGACGGGTCACCGTGCGCGAGAAGCCATAATCGCGGCGCAAGGTAGAGCGTACTTTCGACGCCAGCGGATCATTGAAGGTGCGGTTCAGGTCGCACACCTGGATCAGCGTGGGGTCAATCTGCCCGCCGGCACCGCCAGTAGTGATGATCTGGATCTTGCGACGCTTGCACCAGGCAATCAGCGCCGCCTTGGCGTTGACCGCGTCGATGCAGTCGATCACGCAGTCGATAGTCGGAGTGATGTACTCGGCCATGGTGTCGCGGGTGACAAAGTCTGCCACCGCGTGCACGGTGCACTCAGGATTAATACCGCGCAAACGCTCGGCCATCACTTCGACCTTGGGCTTGCCCACGGTGCTGTCCAAGGCATGCAACTGGCGGTTGCTGTTGCTGACGCAGACATCGTCCAGGTCAAACAGCGAAATCTCGCCCACCCCGCAGCGGGCAATCGCTTCCGCCGCCCAGGAACCCACGCCGCCGACGCCGACAATCGCCACATGGGCCGCTTTCAAGCGCTCCAGGCCCTCAAGCCCGTACAAGCGGGCGACGCCTGCAAACCGCGGATCTTCTGTACTCATCATCATTACCCCAAAAACCGGCGCGCATTATAGGGCTACGGAGCGGCAAGTTTTAAGCTACAAGTTACAAGTGAAGAACTTAGATGGAGTTTCGCAGACTAACGTCCGGCTTTTCTCTGTCTGCTGTACGCTCAGGGAAGCGCCAGTGTAGGATGCGCGCCGTTCGGCGCAGGCCGACACCTCTTTCGTTCCGCACCCTTTGGAACCCGACATAACCATGGCATCGCGTAAATTTGGACTCAACCTGGTGGTGGTGCTGGCAATTGCCGCGCTGTTCACCGGTTTCTGGGCGCTGATCAACCGCCCGGTCACCGCTCCCAACTGGCCCGATCAGATCTCCGGTTTTTCCTACTCGCCGTTCCAGCAAGGCCAGTACCCGCAGAAAGGCCAGTACCCTACCGACGAACAGATGCGTCAGGACCTTGCGATCATGAGCAAGCTGACGGACAACATCCGTACCTACTCGGTGGACGGCCCCCTGGGGGATATACCCAAGCTGGCCGAAGAGTTTGGCCTGCGCGTGACCCTGGGGATCTGGATCAGCCCGGACCTTGAGCGTAACGAGCGGGAGATCCAGCGCGCTATCGAGATCGCCAACACCTCGCGCAGTGTCGTGCGCGTAGTGGTGGGCAACGAAGCGTTGTTCCGTGAAGAAATCACCCCCGAAGCCCTGATCGTGCTGCTCGACCGCGTGCGCGCCGCCGTGAAAGTCCCGGTGACCACCTCCGAGCAATGGCACATCTGGGAAAAGAACCCGCAACTGGCCAAGCACGTCGACCTGATCGCCGCGCACATCCTGCCGTTCTGGGAGTACATCCCGATGGACAAGGCCGGCCAGTACGTTCTCGACCGCGCCAAGGACCTGAAGAAAGCCTTCCCGAAAAAGCAGCTGCTGCTATCGGAAGTGGGCTGGCCGAGCAACGGCCGTATGCGCGGTGGCAATGAGACGTCGCCGGCCGACCAGGCGATTTACCTGCGTACGCTGGTCAACAAGCTCAACCGCCAGGGTTACAACTACTTTGTGATCGAGGCCTTCGACCAGCCGTGGAAGGTCAGCGACGAAGGTTCGGCGGGTGCGTATTGGGGTGTATTCAATGCCGCGCGCCAGCAGAAATTCAATTTTGACGGCCCGGTGGTGGCGATTCCGCAATGGCGGGTACTGGCCATCGGTTCGGTAGTGCTTGCGCTGCTGTCCCTGACCCTGTTGATGATCGACGGCTCAGCCCTGCGCCAGCGGGGCCGTACCTTCCTGACCTTCATTGCGTTCCTGTGCGGGTCGGTGCTGGTCTGGATCGGCTACGACTACAGCCAGCAATACAGCACCTGGTTCAGCGTGACGGTCGGTGTGTTGCTGGCACTCGGCGCCCTGGGCGTGTTCATTGTGTTGCTGACCGAAGCCCACGAACTGGCGGAAGCGGTGTGGACCCACAAGCGCCGGCGTGAATTCCTGCCCGTGGAAGGCGACTCGGACTACCGCCCTAAAGTATCGATCCACGTGCCGTGCTACAACGAGCCACCGGAAATGGTCAAGCAGACCCTCGATGCCCTGGCCGCCCTCGACTATCCGGACTACGAAGTCCTGATCATCGACAACAACACCAAGGACCCGGCGGTGTGGGAGCCGGTACGCGACTACTGCGAAACCCTCGGCCCGCGCTTCAAGTTCTTCCACGTCGCGCCCCTGGCCGGTTTCAAGGGCGGCGCGCTGAACTACCTGATCCCGCACACCGCCAAGGATGCCGAAGTGATAGCAGTGATCGACTCGGACTACTGCGTATCGCCGAACTGGCTCAAGCACATGGTGCCGCACTTCGCCGACCCGAAAATCGCGGTAGTGCAGTCGCCCCAGGATTACCGCGACCAGAACGAAAGCACCTTCAAGAAGCTCTGCTACGCCGAATACAAAGGCTTCTTCCATATCGGCATGGTCACCCGTAACGACCGTGACGCGATCATCCAGCACGGCACCATGACCATGACCCGCCGCTCGGTGCTTGAAGAGCTGGGCTGGGCCGACTGGTGCATCTGTGAAGACGCCGAACTGGGCCTGCGCGTGTTCGAAAAAGGCCTGTCTGCGGCGTACTACCACGACAGCTACGGCAAGGGTTTGATGCCGGATACCTTTATCGACTTCAAGAAACAGCGTTTCCGCTGGGCCTATGGCGCGATCCAGATCATCAAGCGCCACACCGCCAGCCTATTGCGCGGTAAAGACACCGAACTGACCCGTGGCCAGCGCTACCACTTCCTTGCGGGCTGGTTGCCGTGGGTGGCCGATGGCATGAACATCTTCTTTACCGTCGGCGCCCTGTTGTGGTCTGCGGCGATGATCATCGTGCCGACTCGGGTCGACCCGCCATTGCTGATTTTCGCGATCCCGCCGTTGGCGTTGTTTGTGTTCAAAGTCGGCAAGATCATCTTCCTCTATCGTCGTGCGGTAGGTGTGAACTTGAAAGATGCGTTCTGCGCGGCACTGGCCGGGTTGGCGCTGTCTCATACCATCGCCAAAGCGGTGTTGTACGGCTTCTTCACCAGCAGCATTCCGTTCTTTCGTACACCGAAAAACGCGGATAACCACGGCTTCTGGGTGGCGATTTCCGAAGCCCGCGAAGAAATGTTCATCATGCTGCTGCTGTGGGGCGCGGCGCTGGGGATCTACCTGGTGCAAGGCCTGCCGAGCAATGACATTCGCTTCTGGGTGGTGATGTTGCTGGTGCAGTCGCTGCCGTATGTGGCGGCGCTGATCATGGCGTTCCTGTCGTCGCTGCCCAAACCTTCGGCGGCGCCTGAGCCCGCGCCGGCGGCGTAAAAAGTCACGCGATGCACTAAACGGCGGCCCTTGGCCGCCGTTTTGCTATAAGATAACGGCCGTTTGTGAGACTTGGCCTGGCCCAATTCTATGTGGGAGCTGGCTTGCCTGCGATGCAGACGCCGCGGTCTGACAGGCACACCGCAGCGATGCTATCGCCGGCAAGCCAGCTCCCACATTGGAATTGCGTCGCTCCAGGCTCGGTATTTCCACATTCGTCCTGCGCCCACCACACGCTTTCCGGAGTTCCCCCCATGACGGCCCATGCCGACCTTTCGCCGACCCTTCAACTGGCCATCGACCTGATCCGTCGCCCGTCGGTCACACCGATCGATGCCGATTGCCAGAAGCTGATGATGCAGCGCCTGGGCGACGCCGGTTTTGCGCTTGAACCGATGCGCATTGAAGACGTGGACAACTTCTGGGCCACCCACGGCAAGCACGAAGGCCCGGTGCTGTGTTTTGCCGGTCACACCGACGTGGTGCCGACCGGCCCGGTACAGGCCTGGCAGAACGACCCGTTCGACGCGTTGATCGATGACAACGGCATGCTCTGCGGCCGTGGCGCGGCGGACATGAAAGGCAGCCTGGCGGCGATGCTGGTAGCGGCGGAGCGTTTCGTCAGCGACTACCCGGACCACAAGGGTTCGGTCGCCTTCCTGATCACCAGCGACGAAGAAGGCCCGGCGCACCACGGCACCAAGGCCGTGATCGAACGCTTGGCCGCACGCAAGGAGCGCCTGGACTGGTGCATCGTCGGCGAACCGTCGAGCACCAGCCTGGTGGGCGACGTGGTCAAGAACGGCCGCCGTGGCTCCCTTGGTGCCACCTTGACCGTGCGCGGTGTACAGGGCCACGTGGCTTATCCGCACCTGGCGAAGAACCCGATCCACCTGGCAGCACCGGCCCTGGCCGAACTCGCCGCCGAACATTGGGATGACGGCAACGCGTTCTTCCCACCGACCAGCTTCCAGATTTCCAACCTCAACTCCGGTACCGGTGCCACCAACGTGATCCCAGGTGACCTGACGGCGGTGTTCAACTTCCGTTTTTCCACCGAGTCCACCGTCGAGGGCCTGCAACAACGCGTCGCGGCCATTCTCGACAAACATGGCCTGGACTGGCACGTGGAGTGGGCGCTGTCGGGCCTGCCGTTCCTCACCGAGCCAGGCGCTCTGCTGGATGCAGTTTCGGCCAGCATCCTGGCGATCACCGGGCGCGAGACCCAGGCGTCCACCAGTGGCGGTACTTCCGATGGGCGCTTCATTGCAACGTTGGGCACCCAGGTGGTCGAACTGGGCCCGGTGAACGCGACGATCCACCAGGTCAATGAACGCATCCTGGCCAGCGACCTCGACGTGCTGACCGAAATCTACTACCAGACCCTGATCAAGTTGCTCGCCTGATGCTTGCCTGCCCCATTTGCAGTGCACCGCTCAATACCGTGGACAATGGCGTGGCGTGCCCGGCCGGGCACCGCTTCGACCGCGCGCGCCAGGGTTATTTGAACCTGTTGCCGGTGCAGCACAAGAACAGCCGCGACCCAGGCGACAACCTGGCCATGGTCGAGGCGCGCCGCGACTTCCTCAACGCTGGCCACTATGCGCCAGTGGCCAAGCGCCTGGCCGAACTGGCCGCCGAGCGTGCACCGCAGCGCTGGGTGGATATTGGCTGTGGTGAGGGTTACTACACCGCACAAATCGCCCAGGCCCTGCCCGATGCCGATGGCTACGCGCTGGATATCTCCAAGGAGGCGGTCAAGCGCGCGTGCAAACGCAACCCGGCGCTGACCTGGTTGATCGCCAGCATGGCCCGCGTGCCATTGGCCGATGCCAGTTGCCAGTTCCTCGCCAGCGTGTTCAGCCCGTTGGACTGGCAAGAGGCCAAGCGCCTGCTCAGTCCCGGCGGCGGTTTGATGAAGGTCGGCCCCACCCGCGGCCATTTGATGGAACTGCGCGAGCGTCTTTACGACGAGGTACGCGAGTACACCGACGACAAGCACCTGGCCCTGGTGCCGGACGGCATGAGCCTTGCTCACAGTGAAACCCTGGAATTCACCCTGAGCCTGGCCGAAGCCCAGGACCGCGCCAACCTGCTGGCGATGACGCCCCACGGCTGGCGGGCCAGTGCCGAGCGCCGCCACGAGGTGATCGAGGCGGCTGAGCCGCTGCAGGTCACGGTGTCGATGCGTTACGATTATTTCGTGCTTCAATGACTGACGTTCACCCATCCGCGAATGGATTTTCGAATCCCGCAACGAGGAACATCCATGCGCCAACCCGATATTGAGATTTACCTGAAGGACGCCGACGTCGATCACAAGGCCATCGCTGCCTGGCTGGGCGCCGCACTCGGCCCGTGTACCGACTGGGTCCAGAAAGGCCAGACCTACAAGTGCAAGGCCGGCAGCGTGCCGGTGACCTGGCTGCCCAAGGCGGTGGGCAAATGGAACAGTCTGTACCTGGAAAGCGACCAGACCCCATGGGACGACGACATCGCCTGCGCCCGCGCCGCGTTTGCCGCGCTGAACGTCGAAGTGCGTTGCGCACCGGGCACCTGGGTTGAGGAAGAAGGTGAGGAAAGTGCCGACACCTGGATTCGCATCAGCGAAGACGGTGAAGAGCAGATCACTTGGAAAACCGCCTGACAGCGGATTGCTAACCCAATCAATGTAGGAGCTGGCTTGCCTGCGATGCAGACACCTTGGTCTATCAGTCAGACCACAGTGATGCTATCGCAGGCAAGCCAGCTTGTATGGTTAGACTTGTAGGGGTGGTGGGACTAAAAGCCAGCATCTGACTCTAGCCAGTACAGACCGTGGGAGACTTCGCCCCACCCCTTCACCAAAGCGCCGATA